>DATHBF010000466.1:0-4896 GCA_035296285.1 Pyrinomonadaceae bacterium
CGCGCGACCCGGGCCGCGAGCAGAAGACGGCCCCGCCCGCGCCGCGGCCGGCACAGCACACGCCGCCCTCGCACCCGACGTATTTGAGCGGCACGTACGTCCCGGCCGTCTCCCACCCGAGCCAGGAGCAGTTCGCCGGCATCGGCGAGGCCGTCTCGGAGCTGGTTGACTTCTTCGAGAGCGGGAAGACCTGCACGATGGAGCCCGGCGCCAAGCCCTGCGACCACTGCGGCGTGTGCAGCTCGCGCGGCTTCTGAAGCATACGGCACGATGTCAAAAATGAGAGGCCGCCTGCGTGAACAGGCGGCCTCTCATTTTTGCTCCGTCCGGGATGGCTAACGGTTGGCTGCCGGCGCGGCCCCGCCCTGATTGCGGCGCAGCGACTCGGAGTTGATCTTCGGCACCTCGCGCGAGCCGGCGGCGGCCTGGAAGTAAGGCTCCTCCTTGAAGCCGTAAATCTTCGCGCCGATGACCGTCGGGAACGTGTTGCGCGTGGTGTTGTAGTCCTGCACGGCCCCGTTGTAGTCCTCGCGCGCGACGTTGATGCGGTTCTCGGTGCCGGCCAGCTCGGTCTGGAAGTTCATGAACGCCTGGTTCGACTGCAACTGCGGGTAAGCCTCCTGTAGCGAGAGCAGGCGGCCGAGCGTGCCGCCGAAGCTGTTGGCCGCCTCGATGATCTGCTGCCGCTGCTCGGGCGAGCGGTCGCCGCCCTCGCCGGCCGGCGGCGCCCCCGTCGCGTTCAGCAGCCGCGAGCGCGCCTCGGCGATCTGGCCGAACACCTCCTGCTCCTGCACGCCCGCCGCCTTCGCCGCCTCGAACAGGTTGGGTATCAGGTCGGCGCGCCTTTGGAGCCGGCTCTCCACGTCGGCCCAACTCTTCCTCACGTTCTGCTGCTTCGTGACCAGCGTGTTGTAGCCGCATCCGCTGGCCGTCACCGAGACGAAAACGACGGCGGCCAGCAGCAACATTCTTCTCATATTCATCCGCGTCCTCCTATCAAATGCCTTGTGTGACACTGTCAATTCAATCCTCCGGAACGACCCTATCCGTGCCCCGACACTTCGAGGCGGTCCACCGAGGCGATCACTCGCTCGATCTGTTCAAGGTACGAGGTAAAAAGTTCGTCGGCCTCGCTCTCGCCGAGCGACTCTCGGCCCGCCGACGCGCGCAGCTCGAAGATGCGCTCGAAAGTCTTGAAGTTGAGCCCGAGCCGCCGCGCCGTCGCGCGCACCACGTCGAGCTTCAGGACGGGCGGCTCCTCGCCGTGCAGCTCCAGCACGGGCGCGAAGAGCACGCCGAAGCTCGAAAGGCTGTCCGCCATCAGGTCCCGCAGCCTCTCGGCCGACGAAGAGGCGGGGATGTAAAGCCGGCGAAGCTGCAAGAGCTTGCTGCGCAGCTCGTACTCCGTCTGGTGGCGCAAATTCTTGTCGGACAGTTTCAGCGACTCGAACGGGTCCGGCCCGTAGAGGACAACGCGCGAGCGGGCCATCTGGTGGAACTCGATGGGGAACACGTCGGACGCCTCCCGCAGCTCGGTCGCCGTGAAGTAGACGGGCAGCGGATGCCCGATTCTCCGCCACTCGCGCGTCGGCGCCTGCGCCTGCTTCAAGTCCTCCGGCGTGATGCGGTGCAGCGCGATCAGGACGTTGTAGTCGGACTGCAACTGCACGAAGTCGCCCGAGGCCGCCGACCCGTAGAGGACGACCGACGCGAGGTTGTCGCCGTGCGTCGCCTTCAGGTCGCCGATCAGATGGTTGAAAGCCTCCTGCGCCACTTTGTTAGCCATGAGCGATTCTCACCAGTCTCCGCCGCCGCCGCCGCCGCCGAAGTCGCCGCCGCCCCCGAAGCCGCCGAAGCCTCCGCCGCCTCCACCTCCGCCGCCCCAGCCGGAGCCGCCGCCTCCGCCCCAGCCGCTGCTTGAGCCGCCGCGCCCGATGTTGCTGAAGAGGTTCGCCAGCAGCAGCGCGTTCAAGAGGCCGCCCCCGCCGCCGAAGCCGCCCCCGCCGCCGCGCCTGCCGCCCCTCGAAGAGAGCGCGATGATGATGAAGACGACGACGATGATGACGCAGCACGCGACGGAGCCCAGTCCGCCGCGCGACGAGTTCACGCGCCGTCCCGGGTTCGTCGGCGTCCCGCGCACGGGCGGCCGATAAGCCTTGCTCCGGTCAATGCCCTCCACCTGAAAGTTGCGCTTCTCGGCCAGCGTGGCCGCGGCCGTCATCACGAAGTCGGAGAGGCCCTGGCTGTAGTTGCCCTGCCGGAAAGGCTCCCGCAGCCGCTCGCGCCCTATCTGCGCGACGAGGCTGTCGGGCAGATCGCCTTCGAGGTGGCGGCTCACCTGCGTGAAGTATTTCCGGTCCTGAACGGCGACCACCAGCAGCAGCCCGTTCTTCTCCCCCTGGTCCGAGCCGATGCCCCAGCCGCGCGCCACCTTCAGCGAATACTCGAAAATCTCCTCGCCGCCCGTCGTCGGCACGGTCACGACGGCGAACTCAATGTCGCCTCGCTCTTTGAGGTTTGTGAGGATGGTCTCCAGCCGTTGCTTCGTCGCGGCGTCCACGACGTTCGCGTAATCGTTGACGAAGCCGGTCGGCGCGGGGAGCGGGGACTGCGTGTAGGCCCGCCCCCCTTGCGCCCGTGCGCTCACGGCGCACAGGAGCATGCACAAGAGCAGGAATGCCGGGGCCGTCGGGGATGTGCGTCTGCTTATCATCAAGCTGGCCACGAGGTTAAAGGAAAATTGCTGCGAAAATGTCGCATACCGGACATCTCTCTCCCCGCGCCGGTAACTACCCTTCTATCAACAGATGCAGCAGGTAAAACAGTGCTACCCCGACGAAAACGACGAGCGAGACGAGCGGGTTCTTCTTCTCTATGTGGTTGACCTCCGGGATCAGGTCGCTCGCCGCCACGTAAAGCGTCACGCCGGCCGAGAAGGGCAGCGCGTAGACGACCGCCTGCTCCACGCGCGAGTGCAAAAGGGCCACGGCCAGAACGCCCGCCAGCGTCGCCGCTCCTATTATTAATGTCGCCGTCAGCGCCTGCCGTGCCGTCCGCCCCGACGCCAAAACGATTGACGCGGCCGTAAACCCTTCCGGCACTTTATGTAAGAGGACGGCGACGAAGACCAGCAGCCCCGCCTTCCGGTCTACGAAGAAGGCCGAGGCGACTGAAACTCCGTCGAAAAAGGTGTGAATCGAGAGGCCGCCGATGGCCGTGTAGGCGGCGGAAGATTTAACGACCGCCTCGGGGTGCGTCTCCTCGCCGAAGTGGAAGTGCGGCGCCACCGTGTGTTCCGCGAAGTGTATGAAAAGATAGCCACTTAGCAGCAGCGTCAGTGCGCCCAGGACGCCGTGCCCCGCTGCCGGCCCGCCCGCCAAGCCGGCCGTCCAAAGGCTCACCACCTCGGGCAGAATCTCTATAAAAATGGCCGCCAGCATGAACCCGGCGCCCAAAGCGACCAGATATTTAAGGGAATAACGGCTTTTTTGAAAGGCGCCGGGCCGCGCGAGCAGCACTCCGCCGAGGACGTTGGCGAGCGCGACGAGGCCGCCGAAGAATAGTATTCCGCCGAAATTCATCCCGTACCGGGGCCACCGGCCCCTTTTTAACCGCATATTTAAAGCTTGGAAGTCTTGGCGGGCCACTATACAGGATAGGCGCCGGCTTGGCTACGGAGAGCTTTAAGGCGGATACACCATATCGTGCTTAAAAAAATTTGATTTGACAGTGTTTTAGCTCTTGACACGGAAATGTGGGTGGGCGTACTATCCGCGACGGGTGGTCAAAAGTGGCTAAAAGTGGGTTATAAAGAGTAGCTTGCCGGCAATGGTTAGAGTTTCACTTTAAGTTTTAAGCATCCTCGCCCCGCGCCGCCGCCGTCAACCCCTATGCTTAGAGGAAATTACACGGCGCGCATTGACAACAAGGGTCGGCTCAAAATCCCGACCGCCTTCAGACGTTACCTCGAAGAGAAATACAGCTCAGCCGAGGTCTACGTCACGAGCCTGACGGGCGAGTGCGCGCGGCTCTATCCTCTGGGCGAGTGGGAGGCGATTGAGCAGAGGCTGGCCCTCCTCCCTTCGATGGACCCGGCGCGGAGGAAGTTTCTTGACAGGACGAACTACTACGGGCAGCAGGCTGAGATTGACGCCCAGGGGCGCGTCCTCATCCACCCGCTGCTCAGGAAGTCGGCCGGCGTGGTCGGCGACGTGGCGGTCCTCGGCTATTTGACATACCTGGAAGTTTGGGAGCTGGAGCGGTTCGAGCAGCGTCTTCTCTCCGACCCGTACACGGAGGAGGACGAGGCGGCAATCGCCCGGCTCGGAATTTAGAAAGGCGGCCGTGATGCCTTTCTACGAGACCACGGGGTGGTGGTAAATGGTTGTGCCCGGAGGGGGGCCGGGAACGCCCCATCGCCCCGTGTTGCTATTTGAAACCGTCGGCCTGCTCCGGCCGGAGCGCGGCGGGCTCTTCGTGGACGCGACGCTCGGCCTTGGCGGGCACAGCGAAGCGGTCCTCGAAGCCTCCGCAGACACGCGCGTCCTCGGCATCGACCGCGACCGCGAGGCTCTGCGGCTCGCGACCGAGCGGCTGGCCCGTTTCGGCGAACGCTTCCGCGCCGTCCACGCCAACTTCCGCGACATCGAGCGCGTGATGCGCGAGGCGGGCGAGGGCGGGGCGGCGGGCATCCTGGCCGACCTCGGCGTCTCCTCGCTCCAGTTCGACACGGCCGGGCGCGGGTTCAGCTTCCGCCACGACGCGCCGCTCGACATGAGGATGGACGCCGCGGGCGACGAGGAGACGGCCGCGGAGCTTCTGGAGCGGCTGCCCGAGGAAGAGATAGCGCGGATTATTTACGAGTACGGCGAGGAGCGGCGGTCGCGCCGGATAGCG
>DATHBF010000467.1:0-10369 GCA_035296285.1 Pyrinomonadaceae bacterium
TCTGGTGGGCGTCGTTCCCGCTGCTCTGCCTGGGCGTCTGGTTCACCTTGAGGCACCGGCTGCGGCAGGCCCTGCCCATCATCATCTTCACGACGATGCTGACCTTGGCGTACTCCATATTCCAGGGGAACGTGGGGACGGCCTACCGGCAGCGCAGCCAGCTCCTGGTCTTCTACTTCATCTTCGTCGCCGTCGGCTTCATGCTGGTGAAAGAGAGGCGCGAGGACAGGCGTCAGGGGGAGGCGCGGGCGAGGGAGGCCGAGCGGGCGCAGTTGCGCGCGCCGCGGCGCGCGGGGGCGAGTCTCCCGCCGGTCCGGGGGGGGCGCGTGTCGAGCGCGGCCCCGGTCGCCCGGGCCGGCGACATCCCGCCGAGAATCTGAGGGCCGGCGCGCCCGGGCCTTCCGAGGGGCGGGGGTTGCGGCCCGCCGCCTTTTGCTGAATACTACGGGCGAGGAAGAACCCCGAACCGAACCGAATGAACGCCTTACTCGCAGCCCTCTGCCTACTCTTAGGCATCGCCGTCGCGCTCTCCTTGCCCGGCGGGGCCGCGGCCATCCTGCTCTGCGCGGCGGCGACTGTCCTGGCCGTCGCCATAATCTTCCGCATCAAGGACCAGCGCACCTTCCTGCTGCAAATCTTCTTCGGCGGCCTGCTCGCCCGCGTCGTGGTCGGGACGCTCATCTACGGCTTCAAGCTTCAGGAGTTCTTCGGCGGCGACGCCTACACCTACGACGGCATCGCCCACGCCCTGCTCGACACCTGGAAGGGGCACACGCAGTACAAGGACCTCGTCGTCGTCTGGATGGACGGCGGGACGGGCTGGGGCATGATCTACATGGTCGCCTACATCTACTACGTGGTGGGGCGCAACATGCTGGCCGTCCAGCTCTTCAACGCCGTCGTCGGCGCCGCCACGGCGCCCGTCATCTACCTCTGCGCGCACCACATCTTCCAGAACACGCGGGTCGCGCGCGGCGCGGCCTTCTTCGTGGCCTTCTACCCGTCGCTGGTGCTCTGGTCGTCGCAGGGCTTGAAGGACGGCCCCATCGTCTTCCTGCTGGCGCTGGCGATGCTGGCGACGCTCAGGCTCGGCGAGCGCATCAGCCTCACCCAACTGGCCCTGCTCGCCGGCACGATGGCCTGCCTGCTGACCTTCAGGTTCTACATCTTCTTCATGGTGGCGGCGGCGGCGGGCGGCGCCTTCATCATCGGGATGCGCCGCATCACGGGGCAGAGCCTCGCGCGGCAGGTGGTCGTGGTCGTCTTTATAGGGCTGTCGCTGACCTACGTCGGCGTGCTGCGGACGGCCGGCGAGAAGTACGAGCAGTACGGCAACCTCCAGGCCGTGCAGACGAGTCGCGCCGACCTCGCCACCTCGGCCAACTCCGGCTTCGGCCGCGAAGTGGACGTTTCGACCTCCTCCGGCGCCATCAGCGCCATCCCCCTGGGGATGGTCTACCTCCTGTTCGCGCCCTTCCCGTGGCAGCTCGCGTCGCTGCGGCAGTCCATCACGCTGCCGGAGATGATGGTGTGGTGGGCGTCGTTCCCGCTGCTCTGCCTGGGCGTCTGGTTCACCTTGAGGCACCGGCTGCGGCAGGCCCTGCCCATCATCATCTTCACGACGATGCTGACTTTGGCGTACTCCATATTCCAGGGGAACGTGGGGACGGCCTACCGGCAGCGCAGCCAGCTCCTGGTCTTCTACTTCATCTTCGTCGCCGTCGGCTACGTGCTCGTCAAGGAGCGGCAGGAGGACAGGCAGCGCGCGCGGGTGGAGGAGAAGCGGGCGGCGCTCACCTCGGCGCACACGGCCGAGGCGGCGCGGCGCTATCAGGCGTGGAAGAGGGAGCGCGAGAAGGAGTTCGAGGACCTGGCGCGCACGCTCAGCGAGAGGATGAATTCTTAGGATGTGTGGGATCGTTGGAGTCGTCCGCCCCGAGGGGCGCGCCGCGGACGGCGAACTGCTGGCGCGGATGAACGAGGCGATTCATCACCGCGGGCCGGACGAGGAGGGCACCTACCTCAAAGGCCGCGCGGGGATGGCGATGCGCCGGCTCGCCATCATCGATTTGGCGGGCGGGCAGCAGCCCATCTCGAACGAGGAGGGCACGGCCTGGATCGTCTACAACGGCGAAATCTACAACTTCCGCGAGCTGAAGGACCGCCTCGAAGAGCTCGGCCACACCTTCCGCACCGACTGCGACACAGAGGCGGTCGTCCACGCCTACGAGCAGTGGGGCGCCGACTGCCCCAAGTACTTCCGCGGCATGTTCGCCTTCGCCATCTGGGACGAGCGCAGGGAAGAGCTCTTCCTCGCGCGCGACCGCGTCGGCAAGAAGCCGCTCCTCTACGCGAAGGTCAACGGCACCTTCGTCTTCGGCTCCGAGTTCCGCGCGCTCCTCGCGCACCCCGAGGTGGGCCGCGAGGTTGACCGCGAGGCGCTGCACCACTACCTCACCTTCATGTGCGTGCCCGCGCCGCTCACGGCCTACCGCGACATACGCAAGCTCGAACCCGGCCACACGCTCACGCTCACGCGCGACGGCCAGATAAGGACCGAGCGTTACTGGCAGCCCGACTTCAACAAGAAACTCAAGGTCACGGAGGAGGAGGCCGGGGAGCGCGCGCTGGAGCTGCTGCGCGAGGCCGTGCGCATCCGCCTGATGTCGGAAGTGCCCTTGGGAGCCTTCCTCTCGGGCGGCATCGATTCGAGCGCGGTCGTCGCGCTGATGAGCGAGGTCAGCTCCTCGCCCGTCAAGACCTTCTCCATCGGCTTCGAGGAGCAGGACTTCTCCGAGCTTCACCACGCGCGCCGCGTGGCCGAGCACGTCGGCGCCGACCACCACGAGTTCATCGTCCGCCCCGACGCGCTGGAAGTCCTGCCGACGCTCGTCGAGCACTACGGCGAGCCCTACGCCGACTCCTCGGCCATCCCGACCTACTACGTCTCGCGCGAGACGCGCCGCCACGTCACGGTGGCCCTTAACGGCGACGGCGGCGACGAGTGCTTCGCCGGCTACGAGCGCTACGCGGCCATGCAGCTCTCGGAGCGTTACAGGAGGCTGCCGGAGGTGCTGAGGGAGCAGGTCATACACCGCGCCGTCCGCGCTCTGCCCTCGTCGGAGCTGAGGCCCTCGTTCCTGCGCCGCGTCAAGAGGTTCCTGCGCGCCGCCTCGCTCCCGCCCGTCGAGCGCTACCTGCACTGGGTCAGCATCATCAACGCCCCGGCCAAGCGCGAGCTGTACACGGACGAGTACCGGCGCGAGACGGCGGGCCTCGAAGACGGGATGTGGCTGGCGCCGTGGTTCGCCAAGGCGAACGGCGCGGGCGTCGTTGACGCGTCGCTTCTGACCGACACGATGACGTACCTGCCGAACGACCTGCTCGTCAAGGTGGACATCGCGAGCATGGCCGTAAGCCTTGAGGCGCGCTCGCCCTTCCTCGACCACCACGTCATCGAGTTCGCCGCCTCGCTCCCCGAGGGCTTGAAGCTGCGCGGGCTGACGACGAAGTACCTTTTGAAGAAGACGCTCAGGAAACTCCTGCCGTCGGAGAACCTGACGCGCCGGAAGATGGGCTTCGGCGTCCCCGTCGGCCACTGGTTCCGCGGCCGGATGCAGCCCTTCATGCGCGAGCACCTGCTCTCGGACCGCGCGGCCGGGCGCGGCATGCTCCGCCCCGAGGCCGTCCGCCGCATGCTCGACGAGCACACCACGGGCGTCCGCGACCACACCCACCCGCTCTGGACGCTGCTGATGCTGGAGCTTTGGTTCCAGAGGTTCATAGACTCTTAATCGGAGGCTCTTGATGAAGGGAATCGTTCTGGCCGGGGGCCTGGGCTCGCGGCTGCGGCCGCTGACGGCGGTGACGAACAAGCACCTCTTGCCCGTCTACGACCGGCCCATGGTCTACTACCCGATACAGACTTTGGTGGACGCCGGCGTCCGCGACATCATGATCGTGACGGGCGGCAACTCGGCCGGCGACTTCCTCCGGCTGCTGAAGAACGGCAAGGACTTCGGCCTCAAGCACCTCAACTACACCTACCAGGAGGGCGAGGGCGGCATCGCCGCCGCGCTCAGCTTGTGCGAGGACTTCGCCGACCAGGAGCCCGTCTGCGTCGTCCTCGGCGACAACATCATCGAGCGCAACATCCGCCGCGCCGTGAAGGCTTACCGCCACCAGGGCGGCGGCGCCAAGATTCTCCTGAAGAAGGTCCCGGACCCGCAGAGGTTCGGCGTGCCGGAGCTGAACGGCCGCACCGTCGTCCGCATCGAGGAGAAGCCCGCGGAGCCGAAGTCGGACTACGCCGTCATCGGCATCTACATGTACGACTTCGAGGTCTTCAAGATCATCAAGACCCTGAAGCCCTCGGGGCGCGGCGAGCTTGAGATCACGGACGTGAACAACGCCTACATCGAGCGGGGCGAGATGACGTGGGACGAGCTGGAGGGCTGGTGGACCGACGCCGGGACGTTCGAGAGCTTGCTGCGGGCGTCGAACCTCGTCGCCGAGACGGGGGCGAACAAACTCGACGAAGGCGCCGCCGCAGGCGCCGCGGAGGGGCACGATGCGGCCTGAGACGGAAGACAAGGAGTTGACGGGGCTCGCGGCGTCGGACCTCAAGCCGGGGAAGATCGAGGGCGTCGTCGTGCGCGACCTGCGCAAGTACGTGGACGAGCGCGGCTGGCTGGCCGAGCTGTTCCGCCGCGACGAGACCGAAGAGGAGTTCTGGCCGGCGATGGCCTACACGTCGGCGACGCTGCCCGGCGTCCAGCGCGGGCCGCACGAGCACGCCGACCAGGCCGACTACTTCTGCTTCATCGGCCCCTCAAACTTCAAGGTGCGGATGTGGGACAACCGCCCCGGCTCCGCCACCTACGGGCGCGTGATGACGCTCTTCGCCGGCGAGGACTCGCCCCGGGCGGTCGTCATCCCGAAGGGAGTGGTCCACGCCTACCGCAACGTCGGCGCCACGGTCGGCATCGTCGTCAACCTCCCCAACCGCCTCTACGCCGGCCAGGGCCGCCGCGACCCCGTGGACGAGATACGCCACGAGGACGACCCCGAGACGATATTCAGGATGGAAGACTAAGAGTCCGGGGTCTTGAGTCTGGGAGTCTGGAGTCAGAATCAAAAACTGTCTTTGACTCCGGACCCCGGACTCTCAGACTCCGGACTTATGAAGGTTCTTCGCATCATCGCGCGGCTCAACGTGGGCGGGCCGGCCCGGCACGTGGCCTGGCTGGAGGCGGGCTTGCGCGGGCGCGGGGTCGAATCGACGCTGGTGGCGGGCGTGGTGCCGCCGGGCGAGGACGACATGGGCTACTTCGCCCGCCGGCTCGGCGTCGAGCCCGTCACGCTCGCCGAGATGAGCCGCGAGATTTCGCCGAAGGACGCCGTCACGGTCTGGAAGCTCTACCGGCTGATGCTCCGCGAGCGGCCCGACGTGGTGCACACGCACACGGCGAAGGCGGGCACCGTGGGGCGCGTCGCCGGCCTGCTCTACCGCTGGCTGACGCCGTCGGCGCTGTGGGGCCGGCCCCGCCCCGTCCGCTTCGTGCACACGTACCACGGCCACATCTTCCACAGCTACTACGGCCGCTGGAAGACGCGCCTCTTCCTCTCGATAGAGAGGGCGCTGGCGCGGCTCGTGACCGACCGCGTGGTCGTCATCAGCCCGCAGCAGCTCGAAGAGATAAACGGCCAGTTCCGCGTCGGGCGCGCCGGGCAGTTCCGCGTCATCCCGCTCGGGCTCGACACGGCGGCCTTCACGGGCGGCCCGCGCAGCTCGGAGCTGCGGCGCGAGTGGGGCGCGGGCGAGGGAGATTTGCTGGTCGGCATCGTCGGCCGGCTGACCGAGGTCAAGCACCACGAGCTGTTCCTCGAAGCCGCGGCCGGGTTCAAAAAGAGGTGGGCGGGCGGGGCCCGCGTCCTCTTCGTCGTCGTCGGCGACGGCCACCTGCGCGAAGGGCTGGAGGCGCGGGCGCGGGCGCTCGGGCTCGCCGGTGATGTAATATTCGCGGGCCTGCGCGACGACCCGGAGAACTTCTACCCGGCGCTCGACGCCGTCGCCCTCACGTCCCGCAACGAGGGCACGCCGCTCACGCTCATCGAGGCGATGGCGAACGGGCGCGCGGTCGTCTCGACGGCCGTCGGCGGCGTCGTTGACCTGCTCGGCGGCCCCGGGGAGGACGAGGTGGACGGGCCGCGCGCGTGGCGGGTCTGCGAGCGCGGCGTGCGGGTCGAGCCGGGCGACGCCGAGGCGTTCGCGGAGGCGCTCGAATACCTGATGGGCAGCGAGGCCCTGCGCCGCCGCCTGGGCGAGCGCGGGCGCCGCTACGTCGAGGCCAACTACTCGGTCGCCCGCCTGCTCGAAGACGTGGCGGGCCTCTACGAAGAGCTGGCGGCCGGGCGGGCGCGGCCGAACGGAATTACACACGCGCTGCGGCGCGGCTGAAGGGGGAGTAGAAACTTTTGCGAGTTTTAATCACAGGCGGGGCGGGCTTCATCGGCTCGCACCTCTCAGACTTGTACGTCTCACGCGGCGACGAGGTCTACTGCCTCGACGACCTCTCGACCGGCTCGATAGACAACATCGCGCACCTGAAATCCAACCCCCGCTACCACTACACCATCGACTCGGTCCACAACCAGCCGGTCGTCGCCGAACTCATCGACCAGTGCGACGTGGTTTTCCACCTCGCGGCGGCCGTCGGCGTCAAGCTCATCGTCGAGTCGCCGGTCCGCACCATAGAGACGAACGTGCGCGGCACGGAGGTGGTGCTGGCGCAGGCCAACAAGAAGAAGAAGAAGGTGCTGATAGCTTCGACCTCGGAGGTCTACGGGCTGTCGGCCGAGGTGCCGTTCCGCGAGGACGGGAACCTCGTGATGGGGGCGACGACGAAGGGGCGCTGGTCTTACGCCTGCTCGAAGGCGATTGACGAGTTCCTGGCGCTCGCCTACTGGCGCGAGAAGAAGCTGCCGACCATCGTCGTGCGCCTCTTCAACACGGTGGGGCCGCGGCAGACGGGGCAGTACGGGATGGTCATCCCGACCTTCGTCAAGCAGGCCATGGCCGGCCGCCCCATCACGGTCTACGGCGACGGCAACCAGACGCGCTGCTTCGGCTACGTGGGCGACGTGGTCGGCGCGCTCGCGGGCCTGATGGACAGGGAAGAGGCGGTCGGGCAGGTCTTCAACATCGGCTCGAACGAGGAGGTCTCCATCATGCAGCTCGCCGAGCGCGTGCGGGACCTGACGGGCTCCAAGTCGGAGATCGTGACGGTGCCCTACGACGAGGCTTACGAGGAAGGCTTCGAGGACATGCCACGCCGCGTGCCCGACATCTCGAAGGTCGGCGCGCTCGTCGGCTTCCGCCCGACCGTCAAGCTCGACCAGATACTCCAGACCGTCATCGAGTACTACAGCGGACGCCAGAACAATTAAGAGCCGCACTTGATTTCCGCGCGCAGGTTTAATAGCTTCTACGCGCGAGCGGGCACACCAGAAGTCTTCGAGCAATGCCTTACGAGAGTGGTCAACTGTTGCCGGTCGGGGTGTCGCTGGCGCTGTCTCTGCTGCTGACGCCGGCGGTGCGGGCCTTCGCCCAGCGCCACGGCTGGGTGGCGAAGCCGCGCGCCGACCGCTTCCACCGCAAGCCGACGGCCATGCTCGGCGGCGTCGCCATCTTCCTGGCCGTCGTCGTCTCTTACCTGCTCTTCGTGCCGCACACGCGCGACGGCTGGGTCGTCATCGGCGCCAGCACCTTCCTCTTCGCCGTCGGCCTCCTCGACGACCGCCTCCACATCAAGCCCTACCAGAAGCTCATCGGGCAGGTCCTGGGCGCGAGCCTCGTCGTCTACTTCGGCCTCACGCTGCCGTGGGGCTGGTCGGCCTCGCTCGGCGTGACGGTGACCATCTTCTGGCTCATCGGCATCACGAACGCCATCAACCTGCTCGACAACATGGACGGGCTGGCGGCCGGGGTGTCGGCCATCGCCGCCGTCTTCATCGCCGCCAACCTCGCCATCAACGGGCAGACAACCGAGGCGATACTGCTCGCCACCTTCGCCGCCGCGCTCGTCGGCTTCCTCGCCTACAACTCGAACCCGGCCTCCATCTTCATGGGCGACTGCGGCTCGATGTTCATCGGCTTCTTCCTCGCCAGCTCCGCGCTCTTAAGCTCGGCCGGCGACCGCGGCCGCAGCTTCATCGTCGTCGTCGCCGTCCCCGTCCTCATCCTCTTCATCCCCATCTTCGACACGACGCTCGTCACGGTCGTGCGCAAGCTCTCGGGCCGCGCCGCCTCGCAGGGCGGGCGCGACCACACCTCGCACCGCCTCGTCGCGCTCGGCCTGTCGGAGCGGCACGCGGTCTGGATGCTCTACGCGTTCGCGGCCGCCTCGGGCATCCTCGCCCTGGCGGTGCGCGAGTTCGAGTACCACATCGGCATCGCGATGACGCTCGGCTTCGCGGTGGTGCTGACGCTGATGGGCGTCTACCTGGCGGGCGTCAAGGTCTACGACGAGGAGGAGGTGGCGGCGGCGCGCGAGAAGCCGCTCGTCTCCTTCCTCGTGGACCTCTCCTACAAGCGGCGCATCTTCGAGGTGCTGCTCGACCTCGTCCTCATCGTCCTCGCCTACTACGCCGCCTACGTCCTGCTCTTCGGCTCCGAGTGGCCCGCCGAGTTGTGGCGGCTCTTCCTGCGGACGGTGCCGCTGCTCATCTTCGTCAAGATTTCGGCGCTGCTCGGGGCGGGCGTCTACCGGGGCCTGTGGCGCTTCATCAGCCTCGACAACCTCATCGTCTACGCGAAGGCCGTCCTCATCGGCTCGGTCGGGAGCGTGCTGGCCGTGCTCTTCGCCTTCCGCTTCGAGGGCTTCTCGCGCGCCGTCTTCGTCCTCGACGCGATGATCTTCTTCCTGATGCTCGCCGGGAGCCGCGTCGCCTTCCGCCTCTTCCGGCAGATGTTGCCGAACGCGGCGGCGGGCGGGCGCCGCGTCCTCATCTACGGCGCGGGCGACGCGGGCGAGCTGCTCCTGCGCGAGATGCGCAACAACCTGCAACTCCAGTACACGCCGGTCGGCTTCGTGGACGACGACCCGCGCAAGAAGGGGCGCGTCATCCACGGCCTGCGCGTCTTCGGCGGCAACGGACAACTGCGCCGCGTCTGCGACGAGCAGCGCGTCGAGGAGGTGCTCATCTCCAGCACCAAGATTCCCGACGACCGCCTGCGCGAAATCCTCCGCGACTGCGAGGAGGCCCAGATCACGCTCAAGCGCATGCGCATCGAGATAGAGCTGGTGGGGCACGAGTTTTAAGAAGTCTTCTCTCGTCTTTATGGCCGAGCAGTTAATCTTCATCAACGTGGGACCGGTGTGGCGCCGCGCGCTGGTGGCGGCGGTGGCCGCGGCGGCGCTGTGGGGGGCGTGGCACGCTTTGAGGTGGTGTCTGGGCGGGACGATGGCCGAGACGGCGCGCGACTTCGGGGCGGCGGAGGCGGCCGCGAGGCTGGCGCCCGACGACCCGACCTCGCACCTGGCGCTGGCGCGGCTGCACCGCGTCAGCTTCCAGCCGGAGTCTCTGCCCGTCTCGCTCGCCGAGTACGAGCGGGCGGCCCGGCTCGCGCCGAATGACTTTCTGGTCTGGCTGGAACTGGGGCGGGCGCGCGGCTCGGCGGGCGACGCGGAGGGCGGGGCCGCCGCGCTCCGGCGCTCGATAGAACTCGCCCCGGCCTACGCGCAGCCGCGCTGGCACCTCGGGAACCTTCTGCTCCGCTCGGGCCGCGTCGAGGAGGCGTTCGCCGAGCTGAGGCTCGCGGCCGACGCCGATTCGTCGCTCAGGCCGCAGGTCTTCAACCTCGCGTGGCAGGTCTACGGGCAGGACATGGCGGCCGTGACGCGCGCCGTCGGCGACTCGCCGCAGGCCCGCGCGCAGCTCGTCAGCGTACTCCTCGGACGCACGCGCCTCGACGAGGCGCTCGCGCTCTGGTCCGGCCTCCCGGCCGGCGAGAAGCGGGCGCAGCAGGAGGCGGGCGGCGCGCTCGCCAACGCGCTCTTCGAGAAGAAGCGTTACCGCGACGCGATGCGCCTCGCCAACGAGCTGAGCGCCGAGGGCGCGCGCCATCTGGAGGCGGAGAAGGTCTTGAACGGAGGCTTCGAGGCGAACATCCCGCCGCCCGGCCAGAGCCCGTTCGACTGGCAGGTGGCCTCGGTGCCGCAGGCCCAGGTCGCCATCGACCCGCGCACGCGCCGCGGCGGCGAACGCTCCCTGCGAATCTCCTTCAACGCGGCCGGGGCGCTCGATTTCAAGAACGTCCTCCAGCTCGTCGTCGTCGAGCCGGGCGCGCGCTACCGCCTGAGCTTCT
>DATHBF010000468.1:0-10255 GCA_035296285.1 Pyrinomonadaceae bacterium
CAGGTTCGCCACGACGCGCGCGCTCGCGGCCGGCGCGACGGCCTCGCAGAAATCAACTTCGAGGGCGTCACCCTCGACCAGCTTAAAATTCTCACGCCCCCCGAAACGCCCGCGCAGCAGCGGCGCCAGCTCGCGGTCGAACTCGACGGCCACCAGCCTCCCCGCCCCCTCAGCCAGCAACGCCGTCAAAGCCCCCTGCCCCGGCCCTATCTCCACCACCGTCTCGTCCGCGCGCGGCCCCAACGCCCCGACGACGCGGCGCGCGTAGCTCTCGTCAACCAAAAAATTCTGCCCGAGACTCTTCTTAGCTCTCATAAATTAAGAGCGGGCCTTTAAGTATCCTGTGATTTCAACGTCGCGGCCGTGCTGCGTGATGTGAACGTCGGCGAGCTTCCGGGCCTCTTCGACGGTGAGGGCTCCTGCGCCGCCGACGGCGCCGAGGGCGTCGCCGCCGAGGATGATGGGGGCGACGAAGAAGCTCTCCTTGTTGACGAGGCCGGCTTGCAGGAAGGCGCCCGCGACGTTCGAGCCGCCTTCGACGAGAAGGCCCTGAATGCCGCGCCGGCCGAGGTGTTCGAGCACGGCCGCCGGGTCGCGCGTGCCGCCGTGCTCGCGGACGACTTCGACGCCGCATTCTTCCAACGCGGCCGCGGCGCGCGCGTCCGAGTCGTGAGACGTGTAGACGACGACGGGCGCCTCGCGTGCGGTGCGCGCGAGCTTAGAGTCGGGCTTAAGACGCAGGCGCTCGTCCAGGACGACGCGGGCGAGCGGGCGGCGGCGCGGCAGCCCGCTGCGGTCCGTGAGTAAGGGTTCGTCGGCCGCGGCCGTGCCCGAGCCGACGAGCACGGCGTCGTACTCGTGGCGCAGCAGGTGGACGCGGGCGCGCGCCTCCTCGCCCGTTATCCAGCGCGCGTCGCCCGTCCGCGTCGCGATGCGGCCGTCGAGCGAGGAGGCGAGTTTGAGGTGGACGAAGGGGCGGCCCGTGCGGACGGCGTGGACGTACTTCTCGTTAAGGCGGCTTGCCTCTTCGGCCAGCACGCCGATTGTCACGGCGACGCCGGCCTCTCTCAGCCGCTCGAAGCCGCGCCCCGAGACGAGCGGGTTCGGGTCTTCGATGGGCGCGACGACGCGCGCTATTCGAGCGCGGATTAAAGCCTCCGTGCAGGGCGGCGTGCGCCCCGTGTGGGCGTGCGGCTCAAGCGAGACGTAGGCGGTCGCGCCGCGCGCGCGCGCCCCCGCCTGTTCGAGAGCCAGCGTCTCGGCGTGTTTGACCTGCTCGTAGACGTAGAAGCCCTCGCCCAAAACCTCGCCGCCCTCGCCCGCGACGACGCAGCCGACGAGCGGGCCGGGGCTGACGAGCCCGCGGCCGCGCGCGGCGAGTTCGAGCGCGCGCGCCATCATGCGCTCGTCGAGCGAGTCCGAAGTCTGGAGTCTTGAGCTTGAAGTCAAACTATGCGAACAGTCCGTTGACGTACTGCTCCGCGTCGAAGACGACGAGGTCGTCCACCTTCTCGCCTATCCCGGCGTAGCGGATGGGCAGGCCCAGCTCGCGCGAGATGGCGACGGCGATGCCGCCCTTGGCCGTCCCGTCGAGCTTCGTCAGGACGATGCCGGTCACGTTGGCCGTCTTCAAGAACTGCCGCGCCTGTTCGAGCCCGTTCTGGCCCGTGACGGCGTCGAGGACGAGCAGCGTCTCGTGCGGCGCGCCTTCAACCTCACGGCCGGCCACGCGCTTCATCTTCTCAAGCTCGGCCATCAGGTTCGACTTGTTGTGCAGGCGGCCGGCCGTGTCCACGATGAGCACGTCGGACTTGCGCGCCTTGGCGGCCTTGAGCGCGTCGAAGAGGACGGCCGCCGGGTCGGTGCCCTGCTTCTGCTGGATGAGTGGGACGCCGGTGCGCTCGGCCCAGATGGCGAGCTGGTCGGAGGCGGCGGCGCGGAACGTGTCGGCGGCGCAGATGAGCACGTCGTTGCCCTCGGCCTTGATGCGCTGGGCGAGCTTGCCGATGGTGGTGGTCTTGCCGACGCCGTTGACGCCGACGACCATGATGACGTAAGGCGCAATCGTATCGGGCACGTCCGTCTCGGACCTGACGCCCCGATTCTCGGACTCGCGGAGGATGCCGAGCAGTTCGGCCTTGAGCGCCGCCTTCAGGGCTTCGATGTCGCCGATCTCCTTGCGCGTGACGGCGCGGCGCACATTGTCGAGGATGTCGGTCGTCGTCTGCACGCCGAGGTCGGCGGCGATGAGGGCTTCTTCCAATTCGTCGAGCAGCGCGGCGTCGATGACCTTGCGGCCCTGAAAGACGGTGTCAATCTTCTCCGAAAGGCTTTCGCGCGTGGCGGAGATGGCGCGCGTGAAGCGGGCGGCGTAGGTCTGCTCTAAAGCTTCAATCTCTTCCTGCAACTCCTCCGCCGAGCGGTTGAGGCCGAGGACGGAGGAGGAGGAGGAGAAGGCGGAGCGCGTCGCGGGCCGCGCGGGCGGCGGCGGGGCCGGGCGCGGGGCTTCGGCCGGGCGCGCGACGGGGCGCGGGGCTTCTATGACCTCTTCTTTCCTGACATCGGTGAGGCCCGTTTCCGCGGCGGGCGGCGGGGTCGGCGGCGCGCCCGTCGGGACGGGCTCGATGTCGGGCGGGGTGATGATTGCCGCGTGAGTCTCCCGGGCTTGCGCGGCGGGCGGCTCAAGCGGCGCTTCCTCTTTACGGTCCTCGGCGGGCTGCGCCGCCGGCTCGTTCAGCCCGAGCGTGATGTAGCGGTCTTCCTTTTTGCGTCTCCAGAATGCCATGCGATAGATGAGTGCCTCTGTATTTTTCAGTCTGAATCGAAGCTGGGGATTATAACGGCAAGTGTCCCGCGGCCACAAAGGAGGGCAAAAAGTAAAAGCCGAAGGCTGTGTCGCCTTCGGCTTTAGTCGCGCCCCTTGCTAATTGGTTTATGCGGCCGGCTGCTGTTCGGGCGCGGGGGCGGCGGGCTTGGGGTAGAGGGTGCTGCCGAGTTCGCGGGTGCGCTTGGAGAGGCGGGCGCGGCCGGGGGCGATCTGGCCGGCCTCGCAGGCTTCGACGAGGGCGGCGACGACGTGGCCGTCGTAGCGCGTGCCGATGAAGGTCTTGATGCGGGAGAGGGCGTCTTCGAGGTTCATGCCCTTCTGGTACGGGCGGTCGGTCGTCATGGCGTCGAAGGTGTCGGCGACGGAGACGATGCGCGCCTGCATCGGTATCTCGTCGCCCTTGAGGCCCTGCGGGTAGCCGCGGCCGTCCATCATCTCGTGGTGCATGTACATGCCGGGCAGGAAGTCCTTCATCGCCGGTATCTGCGACATGATCTTGAAGCCCTTCTGCGGGTGCGTCTTCATGATGGTGAACTCTTCGTCGGTCAGCGCCGCCGGCTTCTTCAGAATCGAGTCCTCGATGGAAATCTTCCCCACGTCGTGCAAGAGGGCGCTGATGCGCAGCTTCTCTATCTCCTCGTCGGGGAGGCCCATCCGCTCGGCGATGGCGACCGAGAAGCGCGCGACGCGCTCGGAGTGGCCGCGCGTGTAAGGGTCTTTGCCGTCGATGGCCGCGGCGAGCGCCTTGACGGTGCCGATGAAGAGCTGCCGGTTCTCCTCGGCCGCGCGGCGCAGGTCTTCGATGAAGCTCTCCAGCCGGTCGGTCATCTGGTTGAAGGAGTCGCCGAGGTCGCCCAGCTCCGTGCGGCTGCGGACGGGGATGCGGCGCGAGAAGTCGCCGCCCGCGATGCGGTGCGCGCCCTCGGCCAGCTCGCGCACGGGCTGCGTCAACTGCCTGGCGAAGACGAAGCCGATGACGAGCGCGAAGGTGGCGGCGATGAGGCTGATGACGAGCGTTTGCGTGCGCATGTCGGCGACGGAGCGCAGCGCGGCGTGCTCGTTCTGGATGGCGATGACGCCGAGCGGCGCATCCTCGTCCATCCGCGCCGTCGCCGACGCGCCGAGCATCTGCACGTCGCGCCCCTCGCGCTCGACCGTGAAAGGCGCCAGCGCCGACTTGACCTGTCTTCCCGTCTCGACCCATTCCTGCACGACCTTCAAATCCATCATCGAGCGGCCGGCGAAGGCGACGCGGGCGTCCGGGTGGGCGACGGCGCGGCCCTCGCGGTCAACGACGAAGATGACGGGCAGGCCCCTTTCGAGTAGCTCGCCCTCGCTCAGTTGCGTCTGCTGCTGGACGGAGGCGAACACGTCGCGGAAGGAGACGACGGCGACGACGGCCGCCACCACCTCGCCCGAATCCGGCCCGCCCATCACGGGCGCGGCGATGGTGAGCGCCATCTCCTGGCTCGAACGGATGAGGTGAGGCCCGGCGATGCGCACGCCCGCGCCCGCCATGTGCGAGAGCGCGGCGCCGACGCGCTGGTTCAGCTCGTCGCGCGTGATGGCGTCGGGCTTGTAGGCGAGGTGCGGCGGGCCGGCGACGGGCATGATGGCGAGCGCCTCAAGGTTCCGGTCCTCGACGACGGCGCGCTGCAACCTCTCGTCGCTTCCCTGCTGCCCGAGCACGCCGACGCCGCCCGTCAGCTCGAAGGCGCGCGCCAGGCCCGTCACGACCTCGCGGTAACGCTGGCCGTAAAGCTCTATCTGCCGCGCCTTGTCCTGCACGAGCTGAGCCTGGTAGCGCCCCTCGACGGAGCGCAGCTCGTTCGCGCTGCGGCCCGACAGCATCCAGCCGGCCATGCCGAGCGGCACGAGCCCGACCACGAGCAGCGTCGCGAGCACGATGTATAGAAGACGCACGCGGCGGAATCGTTCAAACATTTCTAAAGGTGTAGCAGCGAAGAAGGCTGTCTGAAGAGCGGGCGGGAATCCGGGGCGACGGGCCGAGGCCCGAACATTTATACTACGGAGCGCCGGGCCGGGCTGTCAACGGTTAAACCCAATTTAATTGCTGAAATAGTTTGAAAAAGCTACCCCCGCCCGGCTCAAACGAAACCTCCGGGTTTTTAAGACCTAAAGGCGTGTGGGTGCGTCTAAAGTGTTCGGAGCGTGCGGGGCGGGGCGCTCGTAAGTTAGACGCCCACTTGAGTTTCGGGTGGAGATGTTGACGGCGACGACCGACGAGCAGATCGTGGAGCGCGCTTTGGGGGGCGACCCGGACGCCTTCGGAGAGATAGTGCGCCGCTGGGAGCGTAAGATTTACGC
This sequence comes from Pyrinomonadaceae bacterium, assembly GCA_035296285.1. Lineage (GTDB taxonomy): Bacteria > Acidobacteriota > Blastocatellia > Pyrinomonadales > Pyrinomonadaceae > QHXN01. The sequence goes on from DATHBF010000468.1 coordinate 5,156, forward strand.
CCTCACGGCCGGCTTCCTCGGCAGCCCCGAGGACGCGCGCGACGCCACGCAGGAGACTTTCATCGCGGCCTACCGCAACCTGCAAGGCTTCCGCGGCGAGGCCAAAGTCTCCTCCTGGCTCCACCGCATCGCCGTCAACCAGTGCATCAGCCGCCAGCGCCGCACGCGCGTCCGCCCCGAAACCGCGCTGGAAGAGGAACTTGAAGCGCGCGGCGAGCGATTCCTTTCGACGGCCGACCACGCCTCGCCCGCCCGCGAGGCCGAGTCGAAGCAGCGGGCCGAGGCCGTCCGGATGGCCGTCGCCTCGCTCCCGCCCGAGCTGCGCGAGGTGGTTTTGATGAAGGAGTTCGAGGGGCTGACCTTTCAGGAGATAGCCGACGCCCTGCAAGTCCCCTTAAGTACAGTCAAGAGCCGACTTTACACGGCGCTCAAACAGCTCCGCATGAGGCTGGAGAAGTTCGAAATGGAGGTTGCCCCGCGATGAACGAACGCAAAGATACGAACGCCCCCGGCGGCTGCGGACGCGGCGAAGAACTCGTCTCGTACCTCTACGGCGAGTCCAACCAGCCCGCCTCCCAGGATTTTCAAAGGCACCTCCAATCCTGCGCCTCCTGCCGCGAAGAGCTGTCGGCCTTCGGCGGCGTCCGCGGCTCGGTCGCCTTCTGGCGCGACTCGCTGTTGGCCTCCGCCCCCGCGCCTTCGCTCTCCGAGTCCTTCGCGCCGGCCGCCGACGTGCGCCCCTTCGTCGCCGCGGCGCCCGAGCGTTCCGCGCTCGCCGCCCTGCGCGCCTTCTTCTCGCTCTCGCCGCTCTGGCTGCGGGCCGGCACCGTCGCCGCCGCGCTCACCTTCTGCGCGCTCGCCGCGCTCGCCTTCAGGACGGGCGGCGGCGAGAGGGTCGTCACGCAGGTCGTCACGAAGACGGTCGAGGTGCCGGCGCCTCCGGACGAGAAGCAGATTAACGCCCTCGTGGAAAAAAGAGTCATGCAGGAACTGGCGGCCGAACTCGTCGCGCGGCAGAAGTATGACGAGCGCACAGTCATCAACGCCTCCAACCCGCCGCGCAAAGCCGCCCCGCGCGCTCCGCTCGCGCAGTCCACGACCGTCCGCCGCAAGGCCGCCCCGGCTGGACGCCGCAACGAACTCTTTACCGAAGAGGCCGAAAACCTGCCGCGCCTCTCGGACCTTCTGAGCGGTTCTTATTAAGATGACGACGAGTTTGAAAGGCCCCGCACTCAAAACCCTCCCGAAGCTCGCGGCCCTCGCGCTGCTTCTGCTCGCCCCGCTCGCCCTCGATGCGCGCGCGCAGGAGGAGGGGCCGCCCGCGCCGCCGCCCGGAGCGCCGCAGGGTCCGCGGCCGGGCCGGGCCGGCGACGGCGGCCTGCTCATGAAGCTCAACCTGACGCCCCAGCAGCGCCGGCACCTTCGCCAGATACGCATGCAGAGCGAGCCCGAGGCGCGTGCGCTCGGGCGCCGTCTGCGCGAGGCACGTCGCGCACTAGACGAGGCCGTCTACTCCGACAACGTTGACGAATCGGTCGTCGAGCAGCGTACGCGCGAGCTTTCCGAAGCGCAGGCCGCCGTCGTGCGCCTGCGCGCGCAGACCGAGCTTCGCGTCCGCCGCGTCCTCACGCCCGAGCAGTTGCAGACCTTCCGCGGTCTCCGCCAGGAGGCCCTGCGCCAGAGGCTTCTACAGCGCCGCCGCGACCCCGAAGCCCGCCGGGCCGATAGGCGCGACCGCCGCCTACGCCGCGCCCTTCCCCCGCCCGAAGGCCCCGAAAGGCCGTAAATCACGAAAGGAGTTATCGGCCGTCAGTTTTTGCCTTTGCCGACGACTGACGGCTGATAACTCCTTTAATGATTTACGATTCACGGACTTACTGCTTGACGCACCCGCCTTTTTCTGCGCATCATAGCCTGCTCGTTCTCTCTGTCCGCGTTAGATAAACTGCTCCGTCCCGACTGCTGGCATGAATTTCGCCCTGCGCGCCCTGCTCGAAGTCCAGGAGACCACTCTGCTTGCGGCGCGAGCCGCGCGCAGGCTTTTCCGCCGCCCCTCCTACGTCCCCGAGATGGTCGCGCAGATGGACGTGATCGGCGTCGGCTCGCTCACCATCATCCTGCTGACCGGCTTCTTCACGGGCGGCGTGCTCGCCCTCCAAACCTATCCCACGCTAAAATACTACGGCGCGCAGGACCAGACGGGCCGCCTCGTGGCGACGGCCCTGGTGCGCGAGTTGGGGCCGGTGCTGTCGGGGTTGATGGTGGCGGGCCGCGTCGCCTCGGCCATCGCGGCGGAACTCGGCTCGATGGTCGTCTCGCAGCAGATAGACGCCATGCGCGCGCTCGGCACCGACCCCGTGCGCAAGCTCGTCGCGCCGCGGCTGGTGGCGCTCGTCGTCACGCTACCCCTGCTGACCTTGATAGCCGACTCGGTCGGCATCCTCGGCGGCTGGGTCGTCTCGACGCAGTTCTTCGGGATAGTCTCGACCTCCTTCATGGCGGCCGTCTGGGAGGGGCTGACGACCGACGACATCTGGGGCGGCTTCGTCAAGTCAACGGCCTTCGCCATCATCGTCGGCACCATCGCGTGCCGCAAGGGCCTGGGCACGGAGGGCGGGACGGTCGGCGTCGGCCGCTCGACGACCTCCTCGGTCGTGACATCTTCCATTCTCATTATCGTCGCCGACTACTTCATCACGCGCGGACTGCAAATCCTCCTCGGGCTGCCGGTCTGAGGAAGAACCTTATGGCTTCGACGGACGTGGAACTGAGGGAGACGGGTGAGGACGGCGGCGTATCCGACGCGGCGGCCGACAGCACCTTCGTGGAGATGGACGACCGCCAGCGCGTCACGCCCTCCATCGAGTTCCGCGACGTGACGCTCTCCTTCGACGGCCGCGTCGTCCTCGACCGCCTCAGCTTCACCGTGCGCAAGGGCGAGACCAAGGTCATCCTCGGCGGCTCGGGCGGCGGCAAGTCAACGACCATCAAACTCATCCTCGGCCTTTTAAAGCCCGACGATGGGCGCATCTTCGTTGACGGCGAGGACATCACCGATCACACCGAGGCTCAGATGATGTCCGTGCGCAAGAAGATCGGGATGGTCTTCCAGGAGGGCGCGCTCTTCGACTCGCTGTCCGTCTACCACAACGTCGCCTACCGCCTCCACGAGCAGGGCGTGCCCGAGGAGGAGGTCGAGCAGGAGGTGCGGCGGATGCTCCGCTTCGTCAATCTCGAAGACGCGATTGACAAGATGCCCAACGAGCTGTCGGGCGGCATGCGCCGCCGCGTCGGCATCGCCCGCGCCCTCGTCGGCGGCCCCAAGATCGTGTTGTTCGACGAGCCGACCGCCGGCCTCGACCCGCCTACGGCGCGCACCATCTGCGAGCTCGCCATCAAGCTGCGCGACCTGGAAGACGTTTCGTCCATCTTCGTCACGCACGAGATGAACAACGTGAGGTATTTGACGAACGAGTACGCCGTCGTCAACGACGCGGGCGAGATCGACTTCGAGAAGGAGGGCGAGCGCCTCTGCCTCGTCAACACCAAGATCATCATGCTGCGCGGCGGCAAGATCATCTTCGAGGGCACGGACGAGGCCCTGCACAAGACGCCGGACACATACATTCAAGGGTTCATCCACGGACACGGAAAGGAGCGGTGAGCTGCCGCCATGCCTCCACAGAAGAAGACCGTCGGAATCCGAGAGCTGCGCGTGGGACTCCTCGTGGTCATTGCCATCGGCGTCCTCCTCTTCCTCATCCTGAACGCCTCGGGCGACATCTCGCCCTTCTCGCGCAAGATCAAGCTGCGCGCCCGCTTCGCCAACGCCGACGGCCTGCGCCCCGGCTCCGAGGTGCGCCTGGCCGGCGTCCGCATCGGCAAGGTGGACGACGTGCGCCTGATGCCGCCCTCGAACAACCCGAACGAGAAGGTGGAGGCGACCTTCTCCATCGACAGCGAGATTGACGAGCGGCCCGCCACCGAACTCATCCGCACCGACTCGACCGTCCGCATGGGCTCGCCCGGCATCCTCGGCAACGAGAAGATCATCAACGTCGCGCCCGGCACGGCCGTGGGCGAGCCGGTCAAGGACAACGACATCCTCCTGCCCGGCGGCGAGGGCAGCAACGTCGAACAGCTCACGACCTCCGGCACCGAGCTGATGCAGCAGCTCAACAAGCTCTCCGCCCAGTTCACCGACATCGCCGCCAAGGTCAACGAGGGCAAGGGCACCATCGGCGCCTTCGTCAACGACGAGGCGTTCTACAACAACCTCAACGCCACCGTCCGCGACGTGAACGACGTGGTCCGCCAGATCGAGTCCGGGCAAGGCTCGGCCGGCCGCTTCGTCAACGACCCGGCCCTCTACAACAACCTCTCGGCCGTCAGCGCCTCCCTGCAATCCATCGCCGACGACCTCCGGCGGGGGCGCGGCACGGCCGGCCGCCTCCTCACCGACGAGGCCCTCTACGACGACGCCCGCGGCGCCGTCGCCCGCCTCAACCGCTCCGTGGACAACATCAACCTCATCGTCGACGACCTCCGCCAGGGCCGCGGCACGGCCGGCAAGCTCCTCAACGACGACGCCATCTACAACGACGCCCGCGCCGCCATCGCCCGCTTCAACACCGCCGCCGAGCGCATCGACAACGTCGTCGCCGGCGTCCAACGCGGCGAAGGCACCGCCGGCAAACTCCTCACCGACGACCAACTCTACTCCAACGTCAACCAGCTCTCCGCCGAGACCGTCAAGCTCATCTACGACTTTCGGCAGAATCCGAAGAAATACCTCACCATCAAGTTCTCCATCTTCTAAATCGACCCTGATGTTGTGGCTGTGTAATAAAGTTGCGAACTGTGTAATAAAGTTGCGTACTGCGTAATAAAGATGCGTACTACGTTTTACGTGTTTACACGGCTAGCGTTTAACGCTGCGGCCACAGGTAGTTGATACCGAATCTTTTTGAGCATCCCAGCGCCGTGAACTTCCAAGTGATTTGCCAAGTCGGCAATGCGCAACAGCGGAGGCCAATCATAGCAATAGGCCTCCGCTGTTACTGTCGGATGATTAAGTTCTACCCTGTGATAGTTAGCGTT
>DATHBF010000469.1:0-20660 GCA_035296285.1 Pyrinomonadaceae bacterium
CTGAGCGGGCGGGCCGCGTACATCCACCTCGGCGCCGCGTTCGGGACCATCATGGTGGCGAACGTGTGGCAGCGGATACTGCCGGCCCAGCGCCGCATGATCGCGGCGACGAAGGAGGGGCGCACGCCCGACGCCGAGGACGCGGCGCGCGCCAAGCTGCGCTCGAAGCACAACACCTTCATGGCCGTCCCCACCGTCTTCACGATGATCAGCAACCACTACGCGACCGAGGCGACGACGGGCGGCTACAACTGGCTCGTCCTCGTCGTGATGGTCCTGGTCGGCTGGGTCGCGGCGAAGTTCATCAGGCGGGCTTAAGCGGGGCGGGCCAGAGACGCGAGCCGTGCCGGGCGGTTGTGGCGACGAGGGAGGGGTCTTTCGCGTAGCCACAAGCGTTCGATGCGGCTCGCGTCTCTGATTCAGGCGACGAGCATGGGCCGGCCGAAGAAGCGTGGCTGGTGCTGCGCGTCGGCGAGGAGGAGGGTGGCGGCGGGCGCGGCCGCCGGCCTGGAGAAGAGGTAGCCCTGGGCGTAGTCGCAGCCGAGGGCGCGCAGGTGCGCGAGCTGCCCCTCGGTCTCGACGCCCTCGGCCACGACCTTCATGCCGAGGTTGCGGGCGAGCATGACGATGGTGCGGACGATCTCCGTGTTCTCGTTGTTCTCCGTCATGCGGCCGACGAAGGAGCGGTCTATCTTCAGGATGCTCGAAGGGAAGCGGTGGAGGTAAGAGAGCGACGAGTAGCCGGTGCCGAAGTCGTCGATGGCGAGCTGCACGCCGAGGGCTCGGAGCTGCTTGAGCATGTCGGTGGCGGTCTCGATGTTCTCCATCACGACCGACTCGGTGATCTCCAGCTTCAGGCACTCGGGCGCGAGGCCCGTCGCGCTCAGGGCGTGGCGTATCTGCTCGATGAGGTCGGGGTTGGCGAACTGCCGGCCCGAGAGGTTGACGCTGATGAAGCGCGCCGGCTCCGACGGGAACTCCTCCTGCCACGCGCGCATCTGCCGGCAAGCTTCGCCCAGGGCCCACTCGCCGATGGGGAGGATGAGGCCCGTCTCTTCCGCGACGGGGATGAAGTCCAAAGGCGGGACGAGGCCGTGCTGGGGGTGCTGCCAGCGCAGCAGCGCCTCGAAGCCGCGGACGGCGCCCGTCGAGAGGCAGACGATGGGCTGGTAGTGGACGGCGAACTCGCGGCGCTCGATGGCGCGGCGCAGGTCCGTTTCGAGGTGCAGGAGGTTGAGCGCGTGCGCGTGCATCGCCTTGTCGAAGACGACGTGGCGCGACTTGCCCTGCGACTTGGCGCGGTACATGGCGGTGTCGGCGTCGCGCAGCATGTCCTCGGGCCGCTCGTAGCCGGTGGAGCTGGGCGCGATGCCGATGCTGGCGGTGGTGAAGACCTCGTGGCCGCTCAGGTTGAAGGGCAGCGACAGCTCCACCTCGACGCGCTTGGCGACCTCGATGGCCTCGCGGCCGTCCGCGATGTCTTCGAGCAGGATGGTGAACTCGTCGCCGCCGAGGCGCGCGACCGTGTCGCCCGGCCTGAGACACGCTTCGAGGCGGCGGGCGATGCCGACGAGGAGCTGGTCGCCGACCATGTGGCCCAGGGAGTCGTTGATGACCTTGAAGCGGTCGAGGTCGAGGAAGAGGACGGCGAACTGCTGGGCGCCGAGGCGCTTGGCGCGGGCGAGCGCGAGCTTGAGGCGGTCGGTGAAGAGGGCGCGGTTGGGCAGCCCCGTCAGCGTGTCGTGGAAGGCGTCGTGCAGGAGCCGGTGTTCGGCGCGCTTGCGGTCGGTGATGTCCTGCACCTGGAAGATGAGGCGCGCGGAGTCGCTCTGGCTGTCACGGACCTTCGAGGCGCTGAGGAATATCCAGACCTCGCGCCCCTCCTTGTGCACGTAACGCTTCTCGGTCTGGTAGGCCGGCAGCCCGCCTTCGAGGAGCTGGCGGACGTGCTGCGAGACGGTCGCCGTCTCGTCGGGGTGCGTGATGTCCTGGAACGACATCCCGAGCAGCTCCCTCTCCGTGTAGCCGACGATGTCGCAGAGCGAGTCGTTGACCTGGAGCCAGCGGCCCTCGGGCGAGACGAGCGCCATGCCGATGGCCGCGTAGTCGAAGGCGCTGCGGAACTGCTCCTCGCTCTCGCGCAAGGCGGCGACGTGGCGCTCGACCGTCTCGATGTTCTTCAGGTAGGTCTGGTAGCTCAGGTAGACGATGGCGATGAGCGGCGTCGCCACGACGACGGCCGTGAAGCCGACGACCGCGGCGAGCTTGACGACGGCGCCCGCCGTCAGCGCCCCGACGAAGTAGGTGACGGAGGTCCAGAGGTAATACTTGCGCCAGGTCTGCCAGACCGGCTGGCCCGTCTTGAGCGCCATCCCCGCCGCGACCAGCCCGGAGTTGACGACGTACTGGACGAAGGCCATCACGCAGAGCGACGTGGCGAAGGCGGGCAGGTTGCCCGGCTTCGCCAACTCTTCGAGGCCGCCGAAGCAGAGGCGCAGCGCCCAGACGGTGACGAACGTCGAGAGCGCGGTGACGGAGATGTTGAGCAGGTAGGTGTGCGCGCGGCGCGACAGCCGCAGCGTCGAGCTGAAGCCGTCGAGGGCCGCGAGCACCACGGCCGCCTCGCCCCCGCAGAGGAGGATGGAGAGCAGGATGAACGTGTCCGAGACGGAGATGTGCGAGCTGAGCCGCGGAATCTGGACGGTGATACGCGAGCCGACGGCGAGCGTGATGATGGCGAGCAGCAGGAAGTGAAAGTCGAGCTGGGCCGGGCTCAGGCGCGCGACCGAGAAGACGAGGGCCGCGAGCCCCGCGCCGATGAGTAGCTTGAAGTACGCGCCGGCCAGCCTGTGTCGCGTGGGAGCTTCCATGCCGGGAATTACCTTTCGCTTCGGGTCGTCGGGGCGGGGCCGGGGAGGCGCCCGCGCCGGAGGAAAGGGCCTGGAGAGTTTTCGGGGGACGGTGGCGCCCGGTTGAAGCGCCCCCGGCCTTATCCGTCAGGGCTCGTCGTCGAGGCCGAGGAGCGAGAGAGGGCGAGAGAGGGAGAATGAGAGGACTTGCGAGGCAGAGTCGCCGCGCGTGACGGAGTCGCTGAAGAGCGCTCCGTCGCTCAGCATCACGCCGTCGGCGAAGACCACGCCGTCGGGGAAGACCATGCCGTCGGGCAGGAGGACTCCCGAGCCGAGGAAGGCCGAGCCCTCGCTGATCGTGACGCCGTAGCTCGTGAGCAGGTTGTCGCCGAGGACGATGCCGTCCGTCATGAGCGTCCCGTCGCTCAGGAACACGCCTTCGGAGAAGGTGATGCCGTCGCCGAAGAAGACGCCCGAGCCGTAGATGCCCTGATATGCCGTAATCAGCTCGCTGCCCTTCGCGTAGGTGTGATTCAGGATGATGCCCTGCGCCCACTTGAACGAGGTGGAGGCGGCCCTGCCGTCGGAGTTGACGTACTTGATGGTGGTCTGCGGCGTGGGGGCCGGGCCGTTGAGGAAGGGCGTGCCGACGGCGGTGCCCGCGGGCAGGTCAGACTTCAGGAGCTTGGCGAGGCGGACGGCGCCTTCGACGTTGACCTCGCCCGCGCCCTGCTCCAGCGTGTTCGCTCCGGCGAGCTGTTGCGCCGTGTACATGAGGGCCATCTTGACCATGTTGGGCGTCAGCTTCGGGTTGGCCTGCAACATCAGGGCGGCCGCCCCGGCCACGACAGGCGCGGCCATCGAACTCCCGCTCAGACGCATCATCTTCTGGTTGGGAAACTTGCTCGTGCCGAGGTCGAGGAGCGGGTTCATACGGACGAGGTAGTTCGACTCGGCCTGGGCCGCGCCGATCTTGTTGCCGGGGGCGACGAGGTCGGGCTTGATGAGGTGGTCGTAGTGGCGGACGCCGGCCGCGTCGGTCCAGAAGCTGCGCGTCGGGCCGCGCGAGCTGAAGGTGGTCATCGTGTCGTCGGCGCGGTCTATGGTGCCCACGTCGTTCGAGGCGCCGACGGTGATGGCCGAGGGCTCGTTGCCGGGGGCGTGGATGAGGCCGTAGACCTTGTTGCCCCGCTCGTCCTTGCCGTCGTTGCCGGCGGCGGCGACGACGACCACGCCCGCGTCCGTGAGCTTGCGGACGGCGCGGCAGACGGGGTCGTCTTTGTAGGAGTCAACGGCGGGCATGCCGAGGCTCATGTTGACGACGCGGATGTTGTAGGCCGCGTGGTAGTTGAAGAGGTCGTCGAGCGCCGCCAGGACGCCGGAGACGGTGCCGAGGCCCTTCGAGTTCAGCACGCGCAGGTTGTAGAGCGTGGCGCCGGGCGCGACGCCGACGTACTTGCCCTTCAAGACTTCGCGGCCGCCGACGGCGATGCCGGCGACGTGCGTGCCGTGGCCGAAGGGATCGTCGGTGCGATTCTCGCCGGTGTAGTCCTTGCCGCCGCCGTAGTGGCCGCTGAAGGACTTGTGCGCGGAGTAGGTACCGGAGTCGAGGACGGCGATGCCGACGCCCGTGCCGTCGAGCGTGTAGGCGGTGCCGGCCGCAGTGGTCTGCTGGCGGACGGCCTCGGCCCCGACTTCGACGGCGAGGTTGCCGGCGAGCGAAGTGACCTCGCGGTCGGCGGAGACGTAAGAGACTTCGGAGAAGGCGGCCAGCTCTTCGAGCGCGTTGACGGGAAGCTCGATGGCGAGCGCCTTCAGGTTGTCGAACCTGGCTCGGACGTGGACGCCGTTACGGCTGAGGAAGGCTCTGAGCAGCCCCTTCGGCTTCTCCGCGAGCTGGAGGATGACGCTGACGCGGCCGTCGTCGCCGCGGCGTCGTCGCCTTTCGTCGCGCGCGTCGCGCTGCCTCTGGCGCAGGTCGGAGGAGACCTTGTCCCTGTGCCCGCCGCCGTCCCCGTCGCCTCCGCCCTTCCCCTTCGACCCGCCGCCCGCGCCAGACGCCGAGGCGTTGAGGCAGAGGGAGGCGGCCAGGAGCAGCGAGCCCAGAAACTTCAGGTGGTTGATGCCTGCCATTCTTTTCATCTCTCGTTCCGTTAAGAGGCCATGAGCCGCCGGGTCAAGTCAGTTGCCTTCGCCGTTGACGAGGGCGTCGGATGACTGCGCCCTGGCCGCGTTCGAGGAGACGCTGTCGCCGAAGAGGATGGCGTCGCTCAGCAGTATCCCGTCGGCCAGGACGATGCCGTCGGCGAGCAGTAGTCCATCGCCGAACAGGATGGCCGTGCCGAGCATGGGCGTGCCGCCTTCGAGCGTCGCGCCGTCGCTCGTGCGCACGCTGTCGGCCAGCAGGATGCCGTTCGTGTAGGTCGTCCCGTCCGCCAGCAGTATTCCGTCGGCCAGCAGGATGCCGTCAGCGAGCAGGATGCCCGTGCCGTAGGTGCGCTGGTATTTCGAGATCAGCTCATGGCCGGTGACGGAGGTGCGGCCGGCGATGATGCCTTGAGCCCAGGTGAAGGTCTCGGCGGCGATGGTCGTGCTGGGCTCGGGCGCGGGGCCGGCGCCGAGCAGCGGGGCGCCGAGCGGCGTCGAGCCCGAGAGGTCCGTGCGGATTCGCCGCGCGAGCCTGAGCGCGCCCTCGACGTTCAGCGCGCCCGCGCCCTGCTCGAATGCGTTGAAGCCTTCGAGCTGTTGCGCCGTGTACATGAGGGCCATCTTGACCATGTTGGGCGTCAGCTTCGGGTTGGCCTGCAACATCAGGGCGGCCGCCCCGGCCACGACAGGCGCGGCCATCGAGGTCCCGCTCAGACGCATCATCTTGCGCGGGTCGTGGACCTTGCCTTCGGGGTAGATGACGTTCGACTGGAAAGGCCCGTACAGGGTCCGCGCCGAGGAGACGAGCTTGTTGCCGGGGGCGATGATTTCGGGCTTGATGAGGTTGTCGTAGTGGCGGACGCCTTCGGAATCGGTCCAGAAGCTGCGCGTCGGGCCGCGCGACGAGTAGGTGGCGACGGCGTCATCCGAGCGCGCGTCGGTGCCGAAGGTGTTCGTTGCGCCGACGGTGATGGCCGACGGCTCGATGCCGGGCGAGTGGATGGCGCCGTAAATCTTGTTGCCGTCGGGGTCCTTGCCGTTGTTGCCGGCGGCGGCGACGACGACCACGCCCGCGTCCACGAGGGCGCGGACGGCGCGGCACATCGGGTCAACGCGGTAGGAGTCAAAGGCCGGCGTGCCGAGGCTCATGTTGACGACGCGGATGTTGCCGGCCGCGTGGTTCGTCAGCACCCAGTCGAGCGCCTTGAGGACCGAAGAGACCGAGCCAGCGCCGTTGTCGTCGAGCACGCGCAGGTTGTAGAGGTCGGCGGCGGGCGCGACGCCCTCGAAGGAGCCGGAAAGAATCTCCCGGTTGCCGGCGAGCAGGCCGGCGACGTGCGAGCCGTGGCCGTAAGCGTCACTCGTGTCGGGCGCGCGGCAGTCGGGGCAGACGAAGTCTATGTTCTTGACGACGCGGGTGCCGCTCTTCTTGCTGCCGCTGCCGAACATGACGTGGCCGTTGTAGATGCCGGAGTCGAGGACGGCGACGCCGACGCCTCGGCCGTCGAGCTGCTGGCCGGCGGCGCCCGACTGGGCTCGCGCCTCTTCAAGCCCCGTCGTCGCGACGACGTGTCCGAGCGTCTTCACCTCCCTGTCGGGCGAGATGTAGGCGACCTCGCCGAAGGCGGCGACCTGTTGGACGACCCACGCCGGCAGTTCCACGGCGACTGCGCCGAGCCGGTTGTAAATCCCGCGGAGGCTCAGCGTGTTGGCCTTGAGCAGGGTCACGAGGCGTGTGCCGGGCTGGCTGTTGAATTGAAGGATGACGGTCATGGGGCGCAAGCCCCCACGGCTCACCTGCTCGCGCAAGTCGTTGGAGACTTTCGAGCCGGGGTCCGGCTGCCGCAGGAAGTCCTGGGCACTCGCGCGCCTGACGAGCGATTGCGATAGAAGCAACGCCGCCACGGCGGCAACGGCCACTATCTTCGAGGGGTTCTCTCTCATCATTGCGACTCCGCGCCCTTGTACGAATCTGCCTCTCTCGCAAGGCGGGCATAAAGATATTGCCGCCCGCGGCGGTAGAAAGGGCAACGGCCGTGCCGCCACGCGGGACCGATTTTTGGCGGGAATTTGGCGGGGGCCGGAGGCCGGGTCGGTCAGGTTGAGTCAGGTTGCGAGGTCATCTTGACGGCACCGGCCGAACCGTTTGAACGGGGCCGCGCCGTGTGGTAAAAGACTCATCGCCCCTTCGCGTCGCCCCTTGACCCACAGTCGAAGTGAGGTCCGCCTTAAGGACGGACAGCTCTTCTCTCCCCGCCGAAACGAACATGTCTAATCCGAGCACCCGACCCGCCGGTGAAGGACGGCGGACCGTCCTCGTCGTGGACGACTTTGAGGACACGCGCAGGGTCCTGCGTCTCTGGCTGGAGCGGATGGGCTACGCGGTGAAGGAGGCTGCCGACGGGCTGGAGGCGGTGGAGGCGGCGCGCACCCTGGCGCCGGACCTCATCATCCTCGACATCGAGATGCCGGGGCTCGACGGCCTCGAATCCGCCCGCCGCATCCGCCAGCAGGAGGGTTTAGAGGAAGTCCCCATCATCGCCGTCTCCGCCTACGGCGCCGAGCAGTACCGCGACCGCGCCCTCGCCGCCGGCTGCACCGAATACGTCTCGACGCCCTTCGACCCGAAGGAGCTGAAGAGCTTAATCAACAGTTACGTGCCGCCCGCGTCGGCGTGAACGCGGCGGCGCTCTGAGGTGAGAAGTGATGGAAGAGCTGATACATCTGCACACTCAACAGGTCGAGGACGCGTCGGGCGTGCGCTACGAGGTGCGCGTCTGCGGCGAGGCGCGCGAGGACGGGACGTGGGAGGGCTGGATTGAGTTCCACCCCGCGGACGGCCGTGCGGCGCCCGTCCTGCGCACGGGCCGCGAGACGACGCAGCCGAACAGGCAAGCCCTCGTCTACTGGGCGTCAGGGCTTGAGCCGCTCTACATGGAGGGCGCGCTGTCCCGCGCCAGTTGACGAGGAATCATAGAAAGGGGTTTTACGCGTGAACAAGGATAGGCTGGCACAGATAGAAGAGTACGTCCTCGGCTCGTTCGTCGCGCGGCGCAGGGCTCGGCTGCTCACCCGCGAGGTCTTCGGCGGCGACCCGCGCTACGCCAACGCCGACATCGTCCGCGCCTTCGAGGCCCTTGAGAAGCAGCACCGCCTCCTCGTCCGCTTCACCGAAGAGGGCGACGACTGGGTGCAACTCACCCCCGCAGGCGCCGCCCAACTCGGCCTCAACGAACCGTCCGGCGGCCCCACGCCCCAGCCCCACCCGCCGAAAAGCTCCACCTGAAAAGCACCCGGCCGAAAACATCGAAGGGCCGCCAAAGTTGACGGCCCTTCCAATGACTATCTATTTGAATTTTGAAGCGGGAGACGGGACTCGAACCCGCAACCCATAGCTTGGGAAGCTATTGCGCTACCATTGCGCCACTCCCGCTCAGAACCAACGGTTTAAGGAGATAAGACTCTGCCCACCGGACCCCTTGCGCTTGATTATTCAACGTCGGGGCAAGTCTTAGCGAGACATCAGTCACGCCGACCTCATTAACCGGGACTAAGTATACCTTATCATCCCCTGGATTGAGAACCGCGAACAAATCCGCAAGTCCCCGGTAACTCATTTTAGCCGATCCGTTCCCGGATTGACTGTAAGCATTAAAGATGAGTACTCCACTCTTAACCCTTCCGGTCTTACACTGTACGCGGAACAAACGGGCTGAATCATCAACGACAAAATCATACTTGTGGCCCGAGCCGAAGGGTACAGAAACGAAATACCCGGCGGACACAAAAGCCGCCAGTATTCTAGCCTCTGTCAAATTCCCCTTCTCCCCGGTCTGCATCCGAAGCTCCAACGATGAGTTGCCTAAGTGCGCCGGGTGGGACTCTTCTTCAATGCGCAGAAAAGATACTGAACGGGTGAGCCGGCTGTCAACCGCCTCACAGGACGACCCGCGCCTCCGTCGTGCCGCAGTCGGGGCAGGTGTGGAACTCTTCGACGACGCCGCCCAGCTCCTCGTCGAAAGGCTCGCCGGCGTGTGAGTCCGTGCCCCAGTCAACCTTCTCGGCGTGGAGGTTCATCTCCGTGCCGCAGTCTTCGCAAGTCATCTTCCGGCCGTCCGGCATGGCCCGCCTCCTCTCTTTCGAGCGTCAATCTTCGAGGCTCACGTTCTCGCGCCCGTGGCGCAGGACCTTCGCCATCCAGATAAGCTCCTTCAGAAACTTGTCCACCCGCCTGACGTAGGACTGGTCGGCGAGCTGTCCCGCCTGGTCGAAAACCTTGTGCACCGACGAGAAGTTCACGTCCCAGAAGATCGTCACCAGCCCCAGCTCTCGCATCACGGGCAGAAGGTTCTCGATGGCGCGCGTCCCGCCGAAGGGGCCGGCCGAGACGCCGCAGATGCCGACCGCCTTGTGTATGTACTCCTTCAAATTCGAGTCGAGCGCGTGCTTCAGCGAGCCCGGATAGCCGTGGTTGTACTCGGGGACGACGAGTATGAGGGCGTCCGCGCGTGCGACGGACGCGGTGAGGCGGGGGTCTTTGACGGGGTTGCCTTCGTCGGTCGCGGGCAGGTCGAGTTCTCGAATGTCTATCAGCTCGGTCTCGACGCCGGGCCGCTTCGAGACTTCCTGGTGGACGAAGCGCGCGGCGTGCTCGCTCAGGCGGCCCTGGCGGACGGTGCCGAGGATGACGGGGATGAAGAGCGGTCGGGATGCTGCCACGGTTGCACCTCCTCGAAAAGCGAGAGGTCCGTGCGAGGGGGCTGTATCATCTACAACTTTCGGCGCCGTGGCAAGTTTTTTCAGGCGCGCGTCGCGCGGAGGGCTTCGACGAGTCGGGCGATGTCCGTCTCGTCGTTGAAGAAGTGCGTGGCGACGCGGAAGCCTTCGGGCTTGACGGTCACGGCGACGCGGCGGCGCGAGAGGTGGCGGACGAGGCCGAGAGGGTCTTCCGCCTCGACCAGCGTCTCGGCCGAGCGCCAGGCGTCTTCGCCGAGCGGCGAGAGCACGCGCCAGCCTTCGGCGCGGAGGCTTTCGGTCAGGAGGCGGTTGAGCGAGAGGGCGCGCGCCTCTACCGCGGCGGGGCCGAGTTCGAGGTGACGCCGCGCGGCCTCGCCGAGCGCGAAGATGCCCGCGAAGTGCGGGCAGCCCGTCTCGGCGCGGGCCGCCGCGTCCGCGCGCAGCGTGTACGAGTCGTTGCGCATCCGGAAGGGGTCTTCGACGCTCATCCAGCTCACGGCCCGCGCGCGCGTTTGTTCGAGCAGGCCGCGCGAGAGGTAGACGAAGCCGGAGCCGTAGCCCGCCAGCATCCACTTGTGGCCCGTGGCGCAGAGCGCGTCAACCTTCATCCGCTTCACGTCCACGGGGAAGACGCCCGCCGACTGGCTCGCGTTGACGACGAAGGCGCGCCCGCCCTTCCCGGCCCCGATCTCCTCAATCGGCATCCGGTAGCCGTTCGAGTATTGAACGTGGCTGACGCAGATGACCGAGGAAGGCTCTTTCGCTTCATTCAAAATGTCTTCCGTGCTCACGACGCCGCCGCGCGCCTCGACCATGCGAACGCGCACGCCGCGGTGCATCCACGGCAGGGTCGTGACGGGGAACTCAAGCGAGCACGAGACGACCTCCGTCGCGCCTTCGAGGGCGTCCACGATGAGGTTCATGCCCGACGACGTGTTCGTCGTGAAGGCGACCTCGTCCGTGTCGGCGTTGATGAGGCGCGCGACCGTTGCCCTCGCCTCCTCGCGCCGCATGAGCCAGGCTTCCCACCGCCGGTCGCCCGACTCCTGCGTCTCCCGGTAGAACTCGGCGGCGGCCTCGGCCACGCGCGCCGACACCGGCCCCGCGCCCGCGCTGTTCAGGTAAGCCCACTCCTTCGTGACCGGGAACTCCGCGCGCACGCCCGCCCAGTGGGCCGCCGCGCTCACATCAAACAGGTCTTCTCTCGACATCTGAAACTCTTCCGCCCCGCCGCTTGACCCGCCGGACGGGCACGGACTATCTTCGCACCCATCTTTTAAGTCCTACGCCGTACGGAGCTTAAACATGCCGACATCAACGGCCGCCTCGGGCGCGCCGGCCTGGACCATCCCGGGGTTCCTTGAGGCGCGCGAGGGCCGCCTCTTCATCGAGGGCGCCGACTCGGAGGAGCTGGCGCGAAACTACGACACGCCGCTCTTCGTCTTCTCCGAGCCGCGCATCCGCTCGAACGTCATGCGCCTTCGGAGGGCGGCCGAGCGCGTCGAGCGCCCCGTCCGCTTCTTCTACGCCTCGAAGGCGAACTCGACGATGGCCGTCCTGCGCGCCGTACGCGAGGCCGGCATCGACTGCGAGGTGAACTCCGGCGGCGAGCTTTTCAAGGCCCTGCGCTCCGGCTTCCGCCCCGACCAGCTCGTCTTCAACGGCACGAGCAAGACCGAGCAGGAGGTTGACGAGGCGATAGACGCGGGCATCTATTCCATCAACATTGACTCGGTCCACGAGATAGAGCTGATTGAAGCACGCGCACGCCACCTCGGCAAGCAGGCGCGCGTCGCCCTCCGCCTCGTCCCCGAAATCGGCACGCGCTCGCACCTCGGACTCCAGACCGCTTTGATGACCTCGAAGTTCGGCATCACCTCGGCGGAAGTGCCCGAAGCCTTCCGCCGCGCCCTGCGCCACCCCGAGCTCCTCCACGTCGGCGGCATACACATCCACGTCGGCTCGCAGACGCCCGACGTTGAGCCCTTCGCCGCCGCCTTCAAGACGATGTGGGAGCACCTGAAGTGGGCGCACCAGGAGTTCGGCCACGCCCTCGAACACATCAACGTCGGCGGCGGCATCCCCGTCAACTACCTCCGCGACCGCACGCAGGCCGACGAGCTGCCCGAGGGCGAGCGCGACATGCTCGGCGCCGAGCTTGAGCCGACCGACGTGCTCACGGCCGCGCTGCGCGCCGCGCGCGACTCCGCCCGCGACGCAGAGGCCGAACACCTGCTCGAAAAGCTGACCGTCCTGCTCGAACCCGGCCGCAGCGTCATCGCCGACGCGGGCGTGCTGCTGACGCGCGTCCGCAACATCAAGCGCCGCCCCGAGACCGGCGACGTGTGGCTGCTGACGGACGCCGGCTTCAACCTCCTGCTCTCGATGACGACCTACAAGTGGTACTACCATGTCGTCTCGGCCACGCGGGCCGACGCCGCGCCCCTCGCGCGATACAAGATTGCCGGCCCCCTGTGCGACTCCGGCGACGTTTACTTCGACATCGAGCGCGAGGGCCGCCTCCCCGACTACCGACGCCTCCCCGAAGACGTGCGCCCCGGCGAACTGCTCGCCCTGCTCAACACCGGCGCCTACACCATCGCCCAGATGTTCCCCTACAACGGCCGCCCGCTGCCCGCCGTCGCCTTCGTGCGCGAGGGCGGCGCCGTCGAAATCGTCCGCCGCCGCGACTCCTACGAAGATTTGCTACACAACGAAGTCTGGTGAACGACTACGACGGCCTCAGACGAGAGAGCACGCATGTCTGAACCTTCCAACCAAACCATCACGCTCGTCCGCGGGCTGACGCTCGTCGCCGCGGTCTCTATCATCATCGGCAACGTCATCGGCACGGGTGTCTTTTTGAAGGCGCGCGTGATGACCTGCAACGTCGGGACGCCCGGCATGGTCCTGACGGTGTGGATCGTGGCCGGGCTGCTCTCGCTGGCGGGCGCGCTGACGTACGCCGAGCTGACGGCGATGATGCCGCGCGCGGGCGGCGAGTACGTCTTCATGCGCGAGGCTTACGGCCCCGGCGCCGGCTTCCTGAGCGGGTGGATGCAGATTCTCATCGCCAAGACCGGCTCGCAGGCTTCGGTGGCGCTCATCTTCGCCGCCTCGCTCAACGACCTGACGGGTAAGGCCGTCGAGGGCTTGAGTAGTTACGGCGTGCAACTGACGGCGGTCGTGATAATACTGCTCATCACGCTGCTCAACTGCGCCGCCGTGAAGGTGAGCGGGTGGGTGGCGACGGCTCTGACGGGCGTCAAGCTCGCGCTCGTCGTCGGGGTCGGCCTCGGCGCCTTTTTCCTGGCGCCGGGCGACTGGGGCAACTTCGCGCTCGCCAACTCGGGCGGGGCGTGTGAGGGCGTGAGCCCCGGCGCGATGCTCGGCGTGGCCGGCTTCGGCGCGGCGATGCTCGGGGCGCTGTGGGGCTACGACGGCTGGAACAACCTGTCGTTCGTCGCCGGCGAGGTCCAGAACCCGCAGCGCAACCTCCCCATCGCGCTCATCGGCGGCACGCTCCTCATCATGCTGCTCTACATCTTCATCAACGCCTCTTACTTCTACGCCCTGCCGCCGACGGCCGTCGCCAGCGTCTCCGCCAACTCCTCGGTCGCGGCGGCGGTCACGGACGCCTTCATGGCCCCCTTCAGCGCGTCGGCCAAGGCCCTCGTCGCGGGGCTCGTCGCGGCGGCGCTGATGGCCTCGTCCATCGGCACGCTCCACACCTCCGTGCTGACGGGCGCGCGCGTCCCCTACGCGATGGCCCGCGACGGCCTCTTCTTCGACCGCCTCTCGAAACTCTCCGGGCGCACGCGCGTCCCCGCCCGCGCCGTGCTCGCGCAAGGGCTCTGGGCCTGCGCGCTCGTCCTCATCCTCCAGAAGTTCGACAAGCTGACCGACTACGTCGTCTTCGGCTCCTACATCTTCTACGGGCTCGTCACCGCCTCCATCTTCGTCTTCCGCCGCCGACTGCCGCACGCCGACCGCCCCTACCGCGCCTGGGGCTACCCAGTCGTGCCCATCCTCTTCCTGGTCGTGACCGGCTACCTGCTCGTCAACACCTTCTGGGCGGCCCCGACCGAGGCGCTCTTCGGCCTCCTCCTCATCGGCCTCGGCTTCCCCGTCTACTACCTCTTCTTCCGCCGCCGGCCCGCCATCTCGGATATACCGCCGGAGGATTCTTAACTCTTCCCGAGGGCCGCGCGCAGCGCGCCTTCGAGTTCCGGCTGTTTGAACTGATAGCCCGACTCCTTCAAGCGCGCCGGCTCGACGCGCTGGCCGCCGAGTAAGACTTCCGCCATCTCGCCGACGGCGAGGCGCAGGGCGAAGGCGGGGACGGGGAAGATGGTCGGCCGCCCGAGGACGCCGCCGAGCGTCTTCGTAAACTCCTCGTTCGTCACCGGCCGCGGCGCGACGGCGTTGACGGGCCCGTGCACCTTCTCATCGGCCAGCGCGTGCTCAATGGCCCCGACCAAATCTTCGAGCGCGATCCAGCTCATGTACTGCCTCCCGGTGCCGAGCCGCCCGCCGACGCCCATCTTGAAGGGCGTCAGCATCTTTTCGAGCGCCCCGCCCTCGCCCGCCAGCACGATGCCGATTCGCATGTGGACGACGCGGATGCCCGCCTGGCTCGCCACCAGCGTCCCCTTCTCCCACTCGCGGCAGACGCCCGCCAGGAAGTCTTCGCCCGACGCGCTCTCCTCCCTCAAAATCTCATCGCCCCGGTCGCCGTAAAAGCCGGTCGCCGACGCCGAGACCAGCACGCGCGGCTTCTCCCTCAACCCCGCCAGCGTCTCGGCCAGCAGCCGCGTCCCCTTCACGCGGCTTTCGAGGATGCGCCGCTTCTTCTCGTCGTCCCAACGCCCGCCCGCCACCGACTCGCCCGCCAGATGCACGGCCGCGTCGTGCCCTTCGAGCGCGCCCGCGTCAATCGTCCCCTTCTCCGGGTCCCAGTGCGCGGCCGAGCTCCCCGGCGCGCGGAACGCCTGCGAGTCGCCGCGCACGAGCCGCGTGACCTCGTGCCCCTTCGAGAGCAGCGAACGGACGAGCGCGCGGCCGACGAGCCCCGTCGCGCCTGTAACGATGACCTTCATTCAGCCTCCCTCCCATCTTCAACCCTGGCCTTGAGGGCCTCGCGCGCGACCTCGCGGTCGTCGAAGTGGTGCCTCTCGGCGCCGATGATCTGGTAGTCCTCGTGCCCCTTGCCGGCGATGACGACGAGGTCGTCGGCCTTCGCCTCCTCGACCGCCCTGAAGATGGCCTCGCGCCGGTCAACGATTTTCAGATACGGCTTCCCAGCCTCGCGCAAGCCGGCCTCGATGTCCGCGAGGATGGCTTCGGGGTCTTCGGCGCGCGGGTTGTCGGAGGTGGCGATGACTACGTCGCTCAAGGTAGCGGCCGCCTCGCCCATCGGCGCGCGCTTCGTGCGGTCGCGGTCGCCGCCGCACCCGAAGACCGTGATGACGCGCCCGCGCGTCACCGCCCGCGCCGTCAAAAGGACGTTGGCGAGCGCGTCGTCCGTGTGCGCGTAGTCGACGACGACGGCGAAGTCGCCCGCGTGGCTCACGCGCTCGAAGCGGCCCGGCGCGCCCCCGCACTCGCGGGCCGACCGCGCCACCTCTTCCAGCGAGACGCCGAGCGCCTGCGCGCACGCGGCCGCCGTCAGAAGGTTGTAGACGTGCGGGCGGCCGACGAGCGGCGAACGGATCTCGCGCTCGCCCGAGGGCGTGACGAGCAGGAACTTCGTGCCGTCCAACGCGGCCTCGACGCCGCGCGCCGTCACGTCGGCCTCGGCTTCGATGCCGTAAGTGACGACGCGGCGCCCCTCCGCCCTCAGCCCTTCCGCGAGCCGCGCGCCGTACCCGTCGTCCGCGTTGATGACGGACGTGTCGGGCGGCTCGCCGAGGCTGCCGTCGAACAGCCTGCGCTTCGAGGCGAAGTAGTTCTCCATCGTGCCGTGGTAGTCGAGGTGGTCGCGCGTCAGGTTGGTGAAGGCGGCGACCGAGAACTTGAGCGCGTCGCACCTGCGGAGGTCGAGAGCCTGCGACGAAGCCTCCATGACGGCGACGCCGCAATCCTTCTCTACGGCGCGGCTGAGGAGCCTCTGGAGGTCGCTCGCCTCGGGCGTCGTGTGCGGCGCGGGCTGCCTCTCGCCCGCGACGCGGTACTCGACCGTGCTGACGAGCGCGACGCGCTCCCCCGCCCCTTCGGCGATCGCCGAGACGAGGTAAGCGGTCGTCGTCTTCCCGTTCGTGCCCGTGACGCCGACGAGTTTCAATTCGCGCGAAGGCTGTCCGTGGACTTCCGCCGCCGCGTACGCGAGCGCGCGCCGCGCGTCGCCGACCCTCACCCACGCGCCGCCGAAGCCCTCGGGCCTCTCGGCCTCCGAGACGACCGCCGCCGCCCCGCGCTCCGACACCTCGAAGGCGAAGCGGTTGCCGTCGAGCTTCTCGCCGCGGATGGCGACGAAGACCCAGCCCGGCCGGACCTGCCGCGAGTCGTGCGTCACGTCAACGGCCGGGGCCGAAGCCTCGCCCTCCAGCGCGCCGCCGACGGCCCGCGCCACCTCGCCCACCGTGACGACCTTCCGGCTTGTCACAGAATGATTCCCTTCACTGGTTTTGTTTCGGTGAAAGACCCGGCCGTGATTATAATGCCCGCCGCCCTTGCAGCAACCATCGAAGATGAGAACGTTCATGCTGAGAATGCTTCTACTCATCATCCTCGCCGCGCCGGCCCTCCCGCCCGCGTCGGCGCAGACCACGCCCGCATAGTACGACGTAATCATCCGCGGCGGCCGGGTCGTTGACGGCACGGGCCGACCGGCCTTCGTCGGCGACGTTGCGATTAAAGGCGACCGCATCGCGCGCGTCGGACGCCTCCCGCGCGGCGCGAAGGCACGGCGCGTCGTCGAGGCGCGCGGCCTCGTCGTCACCCCCGGCTTCATAGACTTGCTCGGGCAGTCGGAGATTAACGTCTTGATCGACCCGCGCGCGATGAGCAAGGTGATGATGGGCGTGACGACGAAGGTGATGGGCGAGGGCGGCTCGGTCGCGCCGATGAACGAGCGGCTGATCGAAGAAGACCGGGACTTCTACAACCGATACAAGCTCGACGTTGACTGGCGCACGCTCGGCGAGTATTTCGACGGCCCGCTCGCCGGCTCGAAGTCGCACCCGCGCGGCTGGGGCTCCTACGCGCGCGTCCTCTCGCGCTACGTGCGCGACGAAAAGCTGCTCACGCTCGAACAGGCTATACACAAGATGACGGGCCTGCCCGCGAAGCGCGTCGGCCTGCGCGACAGGGGCGTCCTACGGGCCGGGGCGTTCGCCGACATCACCGTCTTCGACCCGGCGCGCGTCCGCGACCTCGCCACGTTCGAGGAGCCGAACCGCTACGCCGAGGGCGTCGAATATGTTTTCGTCAACGGGCAGTTTGAAGTGGACGGCGGGCGGCGGACGGAGGTGAACGCGGGCCGGCCCCTGCGCGGGTCGGGCTATCGGTCGAACACGTCAACGAAGGCGCTGAAGGGGCGGTGATCGGAAGCCTGCGAGCTGTTCCTGTAGTCAACGCCGTGCGGCTTCGCGCCGTCGCCCTTGCGGACGAAGATGTAGTCGATCCTCTTGCGCGGGTTGTCGGCCGGGTAGGTGTAGCCGCCAGTCAGGCCCGGCGTCGCCACCATGTAAGCGTCGAAGAAAGTCTCCGTCACCAGCTTGTAAGTCTCGCCCGTCGGCTCGTCGTTGAGGTCGGCCGTCAGGATGACGGGGCCGCGCACTTCGGCAAGCGCCTTCAAGAGTTGCCGCGCCTCGTAGAGCCTGCCGTCGGCGTGCTGGTAGTCGAGGTGCGTGGTGACGAAGTGGACGCGCCGGCCGGCGTACATGATTTCGACGCGCAGGAAGCCGCGCCGCTCGGCCTCGCGCAAGTTCTGGTAGCGACGGTGGTCGATGGCTAGGATGGGGAAGCGCGAGAGGACGGCGACGCCGTACTTGCCGCCCTGGTAGTCGAGGTTGGGCGCGAAGGCGTACTCCATCTTCGTCATCCGCGCCAGCTCCGCTATCTGGTCAACGCCGTTCGTCCGCTTCACGCCCCTGTCAACTTCCTGCAAGCCGACGAGGTCGGGCTTCTCGTCGTTGATGACCTCGGCGATGCGCGCCAGGTCAAGCTTCTTGTCCATGCCGATGCCGACGTGTATGTTGTAGGTCATCACGTTCAGGAACTTCGGCCGCGCGGCAGCCGGGCCGCAAAGGCCGAGGCAGCCGAGCAGGAACAGAAGTTTTACGGCGCGGGCTATGTTCACGAGTCAGACTTTGATGAAGATGCGCTTCCTGTAAAGAATCGCCATCAGCCCGAGCATCACGAGCACGAAGCAGACGGCGTAGGCGAGCGAGGCGTTCTTCGGCGCGGCCCACGAGGCGAAGAGGTTTTCGTAGACGGCGCGCTGGAACGAGACATCCTTGCCGCCCGGCCCCGCGAGTTTGATGAGGCCGAGCAGGCGCGCGAAGACGCCCGACAGGAAGAAGGCCGCCAGCGCGTTCGTGCCGAAGACGACGAAGGGCAGCGCCCAGCGCCGCAGGCCCTTGATGTCAATCAGCCAGTAGCAGAGGGCGAGCGTTTGCAGCGCCATGCCGGCCGCGAAGAGGACGTAGGAGCTTGTCCAGAGCGCCTTGTTGATGGGGAACCAGTAGTTCCACGCCCACCCGAGCATCACGCCGGCCGCGCCCGCCACGAACATCGCCGACACCCTCTCGTAGTGCCCGCGCCGCGAGCGCAGCAGGTGGCCCGTCAGCACGCCGCACAGGGTCGTCGCCACCGCCGGCATCGTGCTCAGCAGGCCCTCCGGGTCGTAGAGCGGCTTCCACTTGTGCGCGCCGAAGACGACGCGGTCAACGTAGGAGGGCAGGCTCCCCTCCATCGTCAAATCGCCCGCGGCGTAGCCGGGCGCCGGGACGAGCGACACCAGCGCCCAGTAGAAGAGCAGCAGCGCCGCCATGATGAAGCCCTGCGTGCGCCAGCCCGTCTTGACGAAGACGAGGGCGGCGACGAGGTAGCAGACGGCGATGCGCTGGAGGACGCCGGGGATGCGCAGCGTGTCGAGCGGGAAGTAGGGGAAGCCGCTGAGGAAGATTCCGAGGGCGAAGATGAGCAGCGCGCGGCGGAGAATCTTCCCGTAGAGCCTGCCGTCTCCGGCGGCGCGGCGCGAGAGCGCGAGCGTGATGGAGACGCCGACGATGAAGAGGAAGAAGGGGAAGACGAGGTCGGTCGGCGTCCAGCCGTGCCAATCGGCGTGCGCGAGCGGGCTGTAGATGGCGCCCCACGTCCCGGGGTTGTTGACGAGAATCATCCCCGCCACCGTCAGCCCGCGGAACGCGTCGAGCGACAGCAGCCGGCTCGAAGGCGGCGCCTCACTTAACCCCGCCGCACCCGCCGCGGTCTCGACTTCGTACTCGACAACGGTCGCGCCCATACCTGGCCTCCTATTCTCAACTACTCCTTAGCGGTCTGGATGCCCGCGCCTATCTGGAACATGCCGGGAACGCTGACCGGCAGTCGGCCACGGAAGGGCGCCTCGCCGAAGAGGACGCGCGCGGCTGCCGTCTGCGCAATCTCCTCGATGCCGTAGGCGACGGCCAGAGCGCGCGCGGCCGGGAACTGCCGGACGAGGTACGGGCCGCCGAAGGCGACGACGCCCACGGGCCTCCCCGTCGCGACGAGGCGGCGCAGGAACTCGGCCTGCTGCTCCGGCAGCGCGACGGTCCCCTTCCCCGCGGCGCGCTTGACGAAGGGCGCCGCCAGCACCAGTTCCGCCTTCGCGGCCTCCGCCAGCATCGCGTCGTACTCTGCCGCCGTCGTCCTCGGGTCGGCGCGCATCACGCGGGCGCCGGGGGCGCGCCGCTTGAGCTGCGGCACGAGCGCGCGCCCCTCCTCCGCGTCGTCGTCCGCCGCGATGACGACGAAGAGTGCGCGCGCGGCCCTCCCGGCGTCGAGCGGGAGAAGGTCGCCGTCGTTGCGAAGGAGCGTGACGGAGTTCTCGGCCACGCGCTCAGCCGCCGCGACGGCCGCCGGCCGTTCGAGCACGCGCGGCACGTTTGCGAGGTCAACTTCGCGCGACTTGACGAGGCCGAGCCGGTGCTTCGTCAAAAGAATCTTTCGGACGCTCTCGTTGACGCGCGCCTCCGAAAGCTGGCCGCGCCGGACCGCTTCTTCGAGCGCGTCAATCGCCGCCTTCGGGTCGGGCGGCGTGAGCGCCACGTCGGCGCCGGCACGGACCGCGCGCACCGTCCCCTCGCCGCCCGGAAAAGTTTTGACCACGGCGCCCATGCTGAGCGAGTCGGTGACGACGAGCCCCTTGAAGCCCAGCTCGCGCCTCAACAGCTCGGTCGTCATCTTCGGCGAGAGCGTCGCCGGCAGCCCGTCGCCCGCCGCGAGCGGGAGCGCGACGTGGGCCGTCATCACCGCGTCCACGCCGGCCTCGATGGCCGCGCGGAACGGGACCAGCTCGACGCGGTCGAGCCGCGCGCGGTCGGCGCGAATGGTCGGCAGGCCGAGGTGAGAGTCGACGGCCGTGTCGCCGTGCCCCGGAAAATGCTTGACGGTGGAGAGGGCGCCGCCTTCGCGCGCGCCGCCGACGGCCGCCGCGACGAACTCGGCGACGCGGCGCGGGTCTTCGCCGAAGGAGCGGACGTTGATGACGGGGTTGTCGGGGTTGTTGTTGATGTCGGCGACGGGTCCGAAGAGCCAGTTGACGCCGAGGGCGCGCGCCTCCTCGGCCGTCGTGCGGGCCTGCTCGTAGGCGGCGCGCGGGTCGCCCGCCGCGGCCACGCCCATGTTGCTGACGAAGGGCGTGCCGTTCTTCATCTGCATCCGGAGGCCGTACTCGTAATCGGCTCCGACGAGCAGCGGAAGCCGGCTCGCGCGCTGTAG
>DATHBF010000470.1:0-28403 GCA_035296285.1 Pyrinomonadaceae bacterium
CTGCGCCTGCCCGTCCTCTACGTCACGCACAGCCGCGACGAGGCGCTGATGCTCGGGGGCCGCGCCCTCATCTACGAGCGCGGCCGCGTCGCCGCCGAAGGGCTGCCCGAAGAACTCTTCGCCGCCCCCGCGAGCGAAACGGTCGCGCGGCTCACCGGCGTCGAGAACATTTTAGAGGGGTCGGTCGTCGCGCGGGACGAGTCGGCGGGGACGATGACGGTCGAGCTACAGGGCGAAGGCGGCGGGGTCTGTCGCGTGGAAGTCCCTCTCGGCCGTGCGGCCTCAGGCGCTCGCGTCCGGGTCGCCGTCCGCTCCGGCGACATCCTGCTCGCCGCCCAAGAGCCCCGCGGCCTCTCGGCCCGCAACGTCCTGCGCGGCCGGGTCGCGTCCGTCGAAGGGCGCAGCGCCCACACCCTCGTCCGCGTCCGAAGCGGCGGCGTCACCTGGACCGCCAACATCACGCGCCACGCCCTCGAAGAGCTGGGCCTCGAAGCCGGCCGCGAGGTGTGGCTCGCCTTCAAGACCTACTCCTGCCGGGTTTACGAATAGCCTACTGCCACTGCTCGGGGACGTTTTCGATGGTGAGCTCCATGAGGCGGTCGACAACCGCGGGGAGGCTCTCGGTCTCGCGGAAGACCCGGAGCTGTTCGTCGGCCGAGGTGCCGCGCTCAAGGATGGTGTGGACGTGCTCGACCTCCTTGCGCGAGCCCAGCTCGTCGAGCACGGGGTCAACGAACTCCAGCAGCTCGCGGATGAGGTCGCGCGCGGGCACCTCTTTCTGTTTGCCGAGGTCGAGGAGCTTGCCGTCGAGCCCGTAGCGCACCGCGCGCCACTTGTTCTCCTGGATGTACATCTTGCGGTAGAGGCGGAAGCCGAGGTTCTTCTCTATCAGCTTGTCGAGGCGCGCGACGATGGCCTGGAAGAGCGCGGTGATGGCGACGGTGTCGTCCACGCGCGTCGGGATGTCGCAGATGCGGAACTCCAGCGTCGGGAAGAACGGGTGCGGGCGCACGTCCCACCAGATTTTCTTCGGGCCGCTGATGCAGTTGGTGTCGAGCAGGAACTTGACGTAGCGCTCGAACGACGCGTACGTGTCGAAGTGGTCGGGGATGTCCGTGCGCGGGAACTTCTTGAAGACCTCGCAGCGGTAGGACTTCAGGCCCGTGTTGATGCCGAGCCAGAAGGGCGAAGAGGTGGAGAGCGCGAGCACGTGCGGCAGGAAGTAGCGCGCCGCGTTCATGATGTGAAGCTGGCGCTCGCGGTCGGGGATGCCGACGTGGACGTGCATCCCGAAGATGAGCAGCGAGCGGGCGACCATCTGCAACTCCTCGATGAGAAGCTTGTAGTGCGGGTCGTCGTAAATGAGCTGCTCGTTCCACTGCGAGATGGGGTGGGTGGAGGCGGCGATGATGCGCAGGCCCTGCTTGCGCGCAAGCCCGGAGACGATGGAGCGCAGGCGCGTGATGTCCTGCCGCGCCTCCTCGATGTTGCGGCAGATGCCGGTCCCGACCTCGATCTGCGCCTGAATCATCTCCGGCTTGACCTGCTCGCCGAGCAGCATCTTCCCCTCGTCGAGCATCTCCGCGACGCGCGAGCGCAGCTCGCGGGTCTGCGGGTCCACTATCTGAAACTCCTCTTCGATGCCGAGCGTGTAGTGTTCTTCACTCATCTTTTTTTCACCGGGCGGGTCTGCCTAGCGCGCCTTCAGCGCCTCTTCGAGGCGGGCGCGGTCCTCCTGCGAGAGCCCCTGGAACGTCACGCCGACGCCGCGGCCGGGGTTGCTGTAGACGACCTCGCCGTTGCAGATGATGTCGTGACCTTCGAGCGGGATGCGCAGCGTCAGGACCGAGCCCTCGGGCAGCTCGGCCTGCGTGTTCATGTAGAGCCCGCCGGGGCTGATGTCCTTCGTGCCGGCGACGCCGGTCAGGTCGGCCCCGTCGTAGAAAACGTCAATGATGAGGCGGGAGCGCTCGAACTGCCTGCGCTCCTCGCGCGGTGACTCGCTGTTGACGTAGTTCATCCGGCCATCCCCCGAAACGTGGGCTCAGGTCTTCCTGCTGATGATGAAGGTCGGGACCATGCCGCCGCCCGAGCTGACGTTGGCCAGCTCGGTCGAGGACAGGCGCGTGAAGGCCGAGCCGACGCGCCCGTTGAAGAGCATCGGGTCGAGGTCAACCAACTGCTCGGCGTAGACCACCGTGCCGTCCTCGCCGAGCGCCGGGAACTCCTCGCGCGCCGTGCGCACGCGCTCCTGCACGATGTAGTCGCCGTCGGCGAGGGCGGCCGAGAGGGCCGAGGCCCACTCCGTCTCGTCGCTGTTCCAGCCGATGTAGATGCCGTGACCGCCGTAGTCGTCGTTGGGCTTGAGGACGAGGCGGTCGCGGTTGTGCTTGACGAACTCGACGAGGTCCACGCGCTCGCCGCCTTTGTCTGTGGAGCCCTCGCGCACGACGCGCGTCCAGGGGACGTGGAGGCGGATGGCCTCGCGCTCTTCCGAGTTGAAGAGGTGCGCGTAACGCTCGTCGGTGAGCACGGCGAAGAGGGCCTTCTTGTGGATGAGCTTGGAGCGGAAGCTGTTGACCATGCAGACGGCGCCCGCCCGGTAGGCGTCCAGGAGCGCCGGGTGGTCGTTCATGATGGGAAGGTATTCGTTGACGAGCAGCCGCTTGTAGACGATGTCGATCTCGAAGCCGCCGGCGCAGCGCAGGCGCCCGCCCGAGAACTCCAGCTCGTCGGGCGAGCAGATGGCGGACGGGTGCCCTCGGGACTCGAAGTAGTCGCGGAAGAGCTCGAACTCCTTCTGCGTCGGCAGACCCTTGAGGTCAACGATGGCGATGGAGGGCGGGCCGTCGGGCGTCCGGCCGAGGTATTCGCGGTGCGCGGCGAGGAGCGTTTCGAGCATCTGGGGGCGGCCCGCGAAGTCGCGCACGTTGTAACGCTCGGTGAATCGCTGCATGACGGGCAGACGCATGAAGATTTCGTAGGCGGCGTCGGCGTAGGCGATGCCGGCCGGGCTCTCGCCGTTCAGCTCGACGAAGCTGTAGCTGTCCTCGGTGAGGAACGAGTCGAGGCGGGCGGTGGGCGAGACGGCGCGGTAGCCGGGGTCGATGAGAACGAGGTCGCGCTCGATCTCGGTCAGGCCCAGCTCGTCGAGCACCCGCTCGTCCTCGACGGCCGCGTCCTTGACCTTCTGGATGGCCGACCAGACGGTCTCGCAGACGCGCGTGACGCGGGCGAAGTCCTCCTCGGTGACGAAGTGCGGGCGCAGGTAGGGCGAGAGGCGGCGGCCGCCGAAGATGAGCTTGGCCTCGTCCAGCCCCTCGTCGAGCATGCGGCGCGAGGACTCTTCGAGGTCGCCCTCCGAGAGCAACCGGTGGTAGAACTCGACGGCTTCCTTCAACATGCCTTCCGAGAGCTATCCTGTCTTCAGTTAGACGAACGGTGCGACAAGAGTAGCACAGATGCGGGCCGGTTAGGAAAACCGTTGAAGGAGCCGGGGCCGGGTTTGTCCCTTTAAGGCTTTGAGTCCGAGGCGAGTGCGAGGGTGAGCGTCCGGCGCTGGCCGCCGCGGACGACGCCGATGGTGACGGGCGCGGGGCCGAGTAGACTTCGGCGCAGTTGGTCGCGCGTGAACTTCTGGCCGTTGACCGTCTCGACCACGTCGCCGGCCTTGAGGCCGCCCGCGGCCGCCGGGCCCTCCGGCCGCACCGAGACGACGAGAAGGCCGCCGGCCGCCCCGAGGTGCGAGGCGCCGCGCGGCGTCAGGCCCACGCCCTGAAAGCCGAAGGTGTGGAGCGGGCTGGCGGCGAAGTCGAAAGCGCCCTCGGCGGACGGCGGGAAGGCGAACAACTCGCCCGCGGGGGCGTGCGCCTCGCTCAGACGCCGCTCGGCCATCTTCAGAAGCGCCCTCGCCTCCTCCATCTTCCGCTCGATTTCACGCATGCGCGCCGACAGGCGGGCCAGTTCCGCCGCGTCAACCGCGGCCGGCGCAGTGCGCAAGCTCTGCTCGGCGGCGCGGACCGAGCGCAGCTCCGTCTGCGACTCGACGAGCTTCGTGCGCGCCGCGCGCATCTCGAAGTCGGCCGTGGCGAGCGCTGGGTTCTGCGCCCCGCTCAGTTGCACCTGAAACTTCATCGGCACGGCCTCCAACGGCCGGAACACCGTGAAGTCGAGGTTGGCGCCGACGCCGGCGTCCTTCAGGAAGAAGGAGAGGTCTTCGGGGACGCGTACTTCGCGCGCGCCGACGCGCGAGATAACGTCGCCGGGGCGCAGGCCCGCCGCGAAGGCCGGCGTGCCGGGGGCGACCGAGGTGAGCAGCACGCCCCGCCGGTTCTCGATGAAGCCGCGGGCGTTCTCGGTGTTCCAGCCCGTGCTCTCCCAGAGAGTGAGCGGGGCGTGGAAGGCGGCGTCGCCGCGCACGCCGAGCCAGGGCTGTGGCACGCTCTTGCGCGCCGCACGCACGCGCTCGACTGCCCGCCGCACGCTCTCGACGGGGACGATCTGCGTCTCGCCCGTCGTGCTCTGCGAGACGATGCCGACCATGTCGCCCGACGGGGTCGCGGCGACCGCGCCGGTCCAGGCGGGGTTGGCGCGCGGCGACTGCGCGATGAAGCGCGCGGGCCGCCCCGTCGGCGCGAGCTGGATTTCGGTCAGACGGCCGACGGCCTGGCCGACGTTCAGGTAGATGAAACTTTCGCCGGGAGGCGCGGGGAGCGCCGGCTGAGACCCGGCCTTCGCGACCGGCACGGGCGCGTAGAAGCGGACGAGTTGGCCGACGGCCGGGTCTTCCTCGGTCGAGCCCTCCTCGCCGAAGGGGCGCGCGTCGAGGATAGGCTCGGCGGCTTCGAGCACGGAGAGGCCGGTCGAGGCGTCGAGCCCGACGAAGCGGGCCTTGACGTGCTTGTTGTCATAGGTGACGAGCATGAATTCGGACCGGCCCTGCGAGAGCAGCCCGCCCGCGTGTTGAAAGCCCGGCGGGAGTTGGGGCGTCGCGGCCGCCTCGACCTCGGCGACGGCCTGCGGCAGCCGGGCCACGACGCTGCGGCCGTCGGCGTTGACGTAGCCGGCGACGATGTTGGTGTGAACGTCGTTGGCCGAAGGCAGCGCGTCAATTTCGAGCGCGGTCGGCCCCGTCGCAGCCAGCCACATCAGGAGCTTCCAGCCGCCGAGGCGGTGGACGACCGTCACGACCTGACGCGGCGCGGCGGCCGGCGCAGGCGGGGCGACTCTCGCCGGGGCAGGCAGGCGCGGAGTCCGCCCGACCGGGCCGGCGGGTGGAGTCTTCGCGGCCGGCGCCTGCCGCGGCGTTTGCGTGACGGCCTGCGCCCGCGTAGGAACGGCCGGGGCCGCGACGGGCGCAACCGCCACGGGCGCGGGTTGAGCCGGCGCAGTCGGCGCCGTGCTCGACTGACGCGCGAGGGCGGGCGCGGCGAGCAATGTGAACGCCAGCGCCGCCGAGCCCGACAGTTTTAGAAGCCTGCTTCTCATCTCAAAAACTACCAGACGCCCTCCTTGCTCTTCGCGGCCGGGCGCGTGCCCGCCTGCCCACTGGCGATAAGCTCCTGCGAGCCGAAGCTGACCGAGCGCACCGGCACGACGCGCGGCGAGCCGTCCTCGTTCCTCACGACGACCCGCATCGAATCCGACGAAGTCCCGACGGGGATGACGAGCTTCGCGCTCCCGAACGCGAACTCACGGGTCTCGCGGGCCGCGGCCTTCGCGGGCTCACTGCTCGAAAGCTCTCTCCTGCGCGGCTGCCGCGCGACGGCGGGACGCGCCGGGGTCGTCCTCTTCTTAGTTTCCTGGTCAAAAGACGCCTGTTCGACTTCGACCGGGCGCGAAGGCGAAGGCGACGCGGCGGGGGCGGGCGCGTTCGCCGAAGGCAGTTCCTGACGCGCGACGGGCCGACCGGCCGAAGGGCCGCGCCCGTAGTAGAGCACGGCGGCGAGGCCGAAGACGAAGACGAAGGCCGCGGCGGCGGCAAAGCTCGGCGCCAGCGCGAAGTTGAAGCCGAAGTGGCCGCGCCCGCCGTCGCGGCGGCCCGCCATCCTCGCGCGCAGGCGGACTTCAAAATCTTCCGGGGCCGCGACCCTCCCGAGCCCGCCCACGAGCCCGACGAGCGCCGCCCGCTCCTTCAAGAAGTGGCGGCACGCCCCGCACGCGGCGAGGTGCGCTTCCGTCCCGCGGCCCACCTCGGCGCGGCCCGCGGCCTCTTCTATCTCCCGGCGGCAGGTCTTGCAGTTTGCCATCTCTCGAAACCTCATAAGTACTTCTGAAGCTTGTCACGCAGGAAGGAGCGGGCGCGGTTGATGCGCGACTTAACCGTGCCCTCGCTCATTTGCAGGATTCTCGCAATCTCCTCGTAGCTGCGCTCCTCCACGTCGCGCAGCACGAGCGGCGCCCTGTATTTTTCGGGGAGCGTCGCAATCGCCCGCGCCACGGCCGCGCGCCTCTCGCCCTCGGCGAAGGTCGCGTCCTGGAGCGGCACGGGGTCGGGCAAATCCAGCTCGCAATCGTCCGAGCCGTGCTCGCCCGCGCGGAAGAAGCCGGTGAGCGAGACCAGCCGGCGGCGCTTGCGGCGGCGCAGCTCGCTAATCGCCAGGTTCGTGGCGATGCGGTAGATGTAGGTCGAGAAGGCGTAGCTCGACTGGTAACGCTCGGCCGCCGCGTAGACCCGCATGAAGGTCTCCTGCGCCAGGTCCACGGCCAGCTCGTAGTCGTTCGTCATCCGGTAAGTGTAGTTCGTGATCTGGTTCCGGTAGCGCCTGACCAGCTCGGCGAAGGCGGCCTCGTCGCCCTCCCGCGTCGCCTCCAGCAGCCGGTGGTCGGTCCAGACCTCGGCCGTCGCGGCGTCACCGGCCGCGCGCCCTGAGGCGGCGACGGTGAAGACTAGATCGTCGGTGGGCGAGATGGCACTCATCGAGGACAGGCGGGCTCTGGCTTAAATTTGAACTTACCCTCCAGGAAAATTCTTACGCTTCCGGGCCGCCCCGATTATACACCTCGCCGGGACTCTTCCCCGGCCCAGTACACGCCGCGCCGCGCCGCGCGGTTCCAAAAATTGAGTGACGCGCGGCCGGCCGCGCGGTGCTATAATGCCCGCTCAATTCGTTATCTTCCATCCGCCTTTGAATCTACTCCGATAGCCGAAGGGTTTATGCCCACAGAGATCAAGAAGCACCAGACCATCCTCGAAGCCATCGGGAAGGTAGACATCATCAGCGAGCTTTTGGAGCGCGACGGCGGGCACTTCGAGCACGAGCTGGACCTCGAAGTCATCGCCTACGGCCGCAACTACAACGGCAAGAAGGTCGGCCCTTACGTGCACCTCTACGAGTTCGCCGCGGGCGAGAAGGTCATCACCGAGGGCGACTGGGGCGGCAACACTTTCTACATCACCGTGGACGGCAAGCTCGACGTGTACGTCCGCGACACGGAGACGGGCGCGGACCGCCGCGTCGGCGAGATTCAGCCCGGCGTCAGCTTCGGCGAGATGTCCATCCTCGCGGGCGTCCCCCGCAACGCGACCGTCTCGGTGCCCCCGGACTCGAAGGCCCGCGTCCTCGAAATCCAGCGCCCCGCCCTCCGGCTCTTAAGAAAGCTCCCCAAGTTCGGCCAGATACTCGACGCCAACTACCGCAAGCACGGGCTGGGTCGCACGCTCGTTGACGTGCGTCAGGTCTCGGGCGAGGCTTTCAGCCAGGAGATGATCGACCGGCTCGGCAAGTCGGCCCGCTTCATGGTCTACGCCAAGAACCACGTCCTCTTCCGCGAGGGCGACCTCATCGACCGCGTCATCTTCGTCCGCAACGGCTGGGTCCGGCGCATGCGGGGCTTAGGCGCCGCCCCGGTCGTCGGCGAGCTGATGATAGAAGGGCTGACGGACGACGTGGGCGTGGACTTCCTCGGCGCCGGCAACTGCCTCGGGCTCGAAGGCGTCGAGCGCGACACGCGCTGGGCCTACACGGCGACCGTGCTCCAGCGAACGGAAGTCCTCGAAGTCGCCGTCCCGCCCTTGCGCCAGGACCGCGAGCTGCGCGACGCCCTCTCGCGCTCCTTCGCCAAGTTCTCCATCGCCGACGACGACGTGAAGGTGACTTCGCGCTTCGACCGCCCGCTCGTCTCGGCCACCGAGCGCGAGATAGGCACGGGCGTCGTGGACGGCACGAACCTGCTCGTCATGGACATGGACAAGTGCGTGCGCTGCGGCAACTGCTCGATGGCCTGCCACCAGGTCCACGGCCGCTCGCGCCTCCTGCGCCGCGGCATCCACATCAAGCGCCCGAAGAAGTACGGCGGCGTCTCAAGCGAGCAGATTCTCGTCCCCTCCGTCTGCATGCACTGCCAGGACCCCGAGTGCCTGACCGGGTGTCCGACGGGCGCCATCGGCCGCTTCGCCAACGGCCAGATAGACATCGACCCGAAGACCTGCATCGGCTGCGGCGACTGCGCGACGCAATGCCCCTACAACGCCATCACGATGATCCCGCGCAAGGCCGAGACGCCGCCGCCGCGGACTTTCCCTCAAAAGCTGCGCGACTGGCTCGACATGCAGCCGGCCACGCCGCCGCAGCCCGTCACGGCCGTTGACAACCTGCTCGCCACGAAGTGCAACCTCTGCGCCGGCACGGCCCTGAACCCGCCCGGCGCGAAGACCGCCGCCTTCTCCTGCCAGGAGAACTGCCCGACGGGCGCGCTCGTCCGCGTCAACCCGCGCGAGTATTTCCCCGAGGTCAACAGCCGCCTCGGCCTCGTCTACCGCAACCAGACGCACGCCCTCGGCCGCAACATACACAAGCGCGACACGACCGCGCGCCTCTGGCACGTCCTCGGCGTCCTCCTCACCGCGCTCGCCACGGGCGCGACCGTCTGGGGCCTCGAACGCTACGGGATGGACGCGCGGCTCGGCGGGACGTGGCTGACGATTCGCTGGCTGACGGGCTTCGTCGGCCTCTTCGGCATCGCGGCCGTGATGGCGTACCCGTTCCGCAAGCAGGTCTACAGGCGGCGGGCCGGCGCGCTCCGCTACTGGATGCTGATGCACGTCTACCTCGGCGTGCTCGCCGGCATCGTGCTGCTCCTGCACGGCGGCGGCTCGACGGGCGGCCTGCTCACTTCCCTGCTCATGATCTCCTTCGACGCCGTCATCCTCACCGGCCTCTTCGGCACGGCCGTCTACCTCGTCGCCCCGCGCATCATGACGAGCATCGAGGGCGAGCCACTTCTAATCGAAGACCTGCAAGCGCGCGGCAACGAGCTGCGCGAGACGCTCGCCGACATCGGGCAGCGCAGCGACGAACACCTGCGCGAGTTCATCCGCCGCAAGGTCCGCGGCCGCGTCTTCTCGTTCACCTACCTCCTGCGGCAGTACCTCAAGCGCGAGCAGCTGGCGGAGCTGCTGGCCGCGGCCCGCGAGACCTACGAGGACGAGGCGCGCGTCCTCGACCCCGACTCGCGGCAGCTCCTGCTCGAAGCCGTCGAGGCGACCGTCACGCTCCGCCGCGTGGACTCGCTCATCTACCTGCACCAGCTCCTCAAGCTCTGGCTCGCCCCGCACGTCGTGGCGACGGCGCTGATGCTCGCCCTCATGCTCGTCCACATCGTTCAGGTCGTCTTCTTCGCCGTCCGCTAGCAGCCCATGACCGAATCCGACGAACAGACTCCAGCCAGCCGGTTCCGCATCGTCCGCGAGGACTTGCAGCTCGACCCGGCCGAGCTGACTTCGGACGGCCTCAAGATCGGGCGGCTGCCGACCTGCGAGCTGGTCCTGAACCACCCTTCGGTCTCGCGCCTCCACGCCGGCATCAACGAGGCGGAGGGCCGCTTCTACTTCTACAACTTCAGCCTGTCGAGCGGCACCACCCTCAACGGCCGCGTCGTCCCCACCGAGACGGCCGAAGTCCTCGCCGACGGCGACCTGCTACAGATCGGCCCCTTCTTCCTCCACGTCGGCCGCGAAGATGACGTGCTCTCCCTGCGCGTCACGCTCGAAGTCGCCGTCAACGTCGGCGAGGCCGAGGCGCGCGCCGCCTCACCGGCCGCACCTCCGAGCGAGGCTGCCGCCGACAAGACGCAGGATTCGGCGGAAGTGTCGCAGGCTTTGAACGTCTTCTGGGAGAAGCGCAAGCGCGAGGCCGGCAAGATGCAGCGCGGCTCGCCGCTCAGGCCGCAGAAGCCGATGCGCGTGCTCGGCAAGGCCCGCTTCAACTGGACGCCGACGCGCGACCTCGTCCGCCCCTGGACCTTCTCCATCTTCGTCTGGGGCACGGTCGCCGTCGCGCTCTTCTCCATCGTCGCGGCCGTCGTCTACGCGCAGGCATACTCGCCCGCGCCCATCTCGGACGCCCACGCGCGCGCCGCCATTCGCTCCGCGCCGGCCATCGCCCGCCTCCCGAACTCGAACGCCTGCACCTCCTGCCACACGCTCACCGGCAGCGTCGAGTCCAAGTGCGCCTCCTGCCACACGGCCGAAGGCTTCAAGGCGACGGTCACGGCCGGCCACAGTGCCGCCGGCATCGGCTGCACCTCCTGCCACGTCGAGCACCAGGGCACGGAGGCCCGCCCGTCAATCGCCAGCCTCCAGACCTGCACCGCCTGCCATACGGACGCCAACCGGAAGACCTTCAACGGCCGCCGCGTCTCGACGCCGCACGGCGGGACGTTCGGCTACCCCGTGGCGGGCGGCAGGTGGGTCTGGACGGGGCTGCCGCAGGAGGAGTGGGGGCAGAAGTCGCCGGAGGCGCGAAAGATAGTCGAGAGCGTCGAGGCTTCGCTCAAGCGCACGCCGGGCGAGCGCGACCCGGTCGAAGTGCGCCGCAGCGCCGAGTTTCACGCCCTGCACATGCACCGCGTCAAGGCGACGGCCGGGCTCGCCTCGAACGCCGAGGGCGAGGTGTCCTGCTCGACCTGCCACCAGTCCTTCGCGCCCATCGACCGCGACACCCCGCGCACGACCTGCGCCGCCTGCCACCACGGCGACCGCGGCGGCAAGTTCGAGCGCGTGCTCGCCCCCGACAAGCCCAACTGCATCTCCTGCCACGTCCAGCACCCGCAATCGAGGCGCGAGTGGGGGCAACATCTGCTGGCACAACAGCCGTGATATGAAGAAGGCACAGCTATTCGTCATCCTCGCGCTGCTGGCGCTGCTGCTGGCGTTCAACCAGGCCACGCGCGACCCGAGCAAGAGCTTCTTCGGCGGGCTCCCCTGGTGGGGCTGGTCGGTGATGGGGCTGCTGCTGCTGCTGCTCGGCGTCTCGTTCGCGCTGCGCGACGCGCGGCGGGCCCGCCTCCTCCTCGAAGAGCCTCTGCCGAAGGAGGAGGAGGAGGACGACGGCCGCATCATGCTCACGCCCGAGCAGCTAGAGAAGTACGACCCCGACGGGCCTTCTTATCCTCACCCGGTCGTCATCACCGAAAGGTGCATCGGCTGCCACGCCTGCGTGGACGCCTGCCCTCACGACGTGCTCGCCATCGTCGGCGGCGTCTCGGTGCCCGTCGCGCGCGACCAGTGCATGGAGGACACGGCCTGCCAGGTCGAGTGCCCCGTCAACCCGAAGGCGTGCATCGTCGTCAACACGACGAAGAAGATTCCGCCGCGCAAGGTGCCGAACCGCGACGCGAAGTTCATGACGAACGTGCCCGGCTGCTACATCGTCGGCGACGTGTCGGGCACGCCCCTCATCAAGAACGCGACGAACGAGGGCTCCGACTGCATAGAGTTCATCGCCGAAGACCTGCGCGGCGCACCCGCCGAGCCCAGGTCGAACGTCGCCGTCGTCATCGTCGGCGTCGGCCCGGCCGGGCTGTCGGCCGCCATCACGGCGCAGCGGCTCGGCCTCACCTACGTCGCCGTCGAGCAGGACCGCGTCCTCGCCACCATCGAGGCTTACCCCGCCAACAAGTACGTCTTCTTCAAGCCCGAGACGATGGAGTCGCGCGGCGGAATCCGCCCCGAGGGCGCCGGCCAGCAGCGCGAAGACATTCTGGAGACTTGGGCGCGGGCGATGCGCGAGGCCGGCGTGAGAGTCAACGAGCAGGAGTCGTGCAAGTCGGTGAAGAAGGCGGAGGACGGCGACTACTTCGTCGTCAAGACCGAGCAGGGCCTTGAGAAGACGCCGGTCACGTACAACGCCCGCCGCGTCATCCTCGCCCTCGGGCTACGCGGGACGCCGATGAAGCTGCGCGTGCCCGGCGAGGAGTTGAAGGTCGAGCGAGACGGGCGGGCGGAGGACAAGGTCAAGTACAAGCTGACGGACCCGGAGGCTTACAGGCGGAAGCGGGTCATCGTCGTCGGCGCCGGCAACTCGGCCATCGAGGCGGCGGTGGACCTGGTCGCGCGCCGCCAGGGCGACAGGATAACCTTCCGGCCCGACGACGAAATTAACGAGGTCACGCTCGTCATCCGCTCGGACCTGAAGAACGACCTCAAGTTCGGCAACAAGCTACAGGTCTACGACTGCATCGACGAGGGCAGAATTAAAGCCTTCTTCGGCACCTCCATCAAGGAGATACGCGACGGCGAGGTCGTCCTCCAGAACGCGCGCACCGAGGAGGTCAAGGCGACCGTCCCCAACGACTTCATCTTCGCCATGATAGGCGGCGACCGCCCGACCAAGTTCCTCGAATCAATCGGCATTAAAATAGGGTGACGGGTGTCGGGTGTCGGGTAAAGCCATGTTGCTTCTACCCGACACCTGAAACCTGACACCCGTCACCGTCACCCTTTTACGGCTCGCTGCCGAGTTCGGGGACGGGGCGGCCCATTGATTTGTAGATTTGGACGATCTCGTCCATCTTGGTGCGCGCCTCGGAGTTCGAGGGGTCGAGTCGCAGGCCGACGCGGTAATCGCGCAGGGCGAACTTGTAGAGCACGGGCATCCCCTGGTCGCGGTAGAAGTCGGCGCGCTCGAAGTAGGCGGCGGCGGCGGCCTTCTTGTCGGCCTCGCTGGCGCCGGCGGCCTTCGCCTTCGCCTCGGCCTTCTGGATTTTCGCGTCTAGTTCGGGCGTCGCCACCGAAGGCTTGTCGGACGAGCCGGTGGCGGGCGCCGCCGAGCCGCCCCCGTGCGAAGAGGCGACGCCCACGTCCGCGTTAGCGCCCGTCTTCTGCGCGGAGTTGGCCGGCGCGGCGTTGCGCGTGTTCGTCGTCGTGGGGGAGTCGCCCCCGCAGGCGTAGGAGAGCGTGAAGTAGACGAGGATGGCGGCGGTCAGTGTCAGTCGCATTTAAGAATCACCCCGGTGCTATAGTTTGGGACGATGATACACGGGAGCGCCCGCCGAAGTCACACGACCCGGCGGGCGCTCTTCGCCTTCGAGGAAGATTTAAAGACGGGTCACTTGCCGGTGTGGCACTTGATGCACTCCTGCGTCGTCGGAATCTTGAGCTGCTTGCGCAGCTCGACGGCCTTGTCGTGGCAGCCGTTGCAGTTGTTGTGGTAGGCGACCTCGTTGTCGAGGACGGTCGGGTCGGTCTCGCCCTCGTAGGTGACGACGGGGATGGCGTCGCCGAGCTTGGGCTTGCTGCCGGCCTGCTCGTGGCAGGAGCGGCAGGTGACGACATCGGGCGTCTTGGGGTCGGTGGCGTTGGCGGCCGTGAGCGTCACGGTGCGGTCGGCCGGGTAGGCGCTCTTGTAGGGCGGCATCTTGGCGGCCTCGGCGGCGGGCTGGTCGGTGTGGTGGCACTCGACGCAGCCGATGACCTTGGTGCCGTCGGGGCTGTAGTTCTTCGTCGCGTGGTTGACGTGGCTGAAGGGGGCGGAGATGGCCTTGGCCTTGTCCTTCTTGGCGTCGGTCGAGAGCTTGTACTCGTCCTTCGGGACGTTGTGGCCCTGAGCCGTCAGGGAGGCCGCGCCGGACCTGAGCGCCGCGCTGTCACAGCCGAAGCAGAGGCAGACGTAACACGCCAGCGCCGCCGTCACGATGAAGATTTTCATGGATGCTTTCCCTTACTCGCTGCCGGAGGAGTCTCGAATAGAACGCGCTTGGGAGAGAAGTGCCCGCGTGTATCGCGGGGCTGAATCATAGACAGCCGCTTCGAGCCTTGTCAAACAAAATTTAGGAGCCGCTTAGAACCTGAACGTCTGTCCGCGGTGGCAGCGTTTGCAGTCGGCGAAGTCGTCGCCGCCGAAGGCGCGGCGGTTGTCGTGGCAGGTCATGCAGCTCTGCGCGCGGGCCGAGCCGAAGTGCTGGGTGGGCGCGGGCGAAGTGACCTGTCGGCCCTGACCCGCGCCCGCGCGGAGGTTGTGGCACGAGGCGCAGTTGAGCCCCTGGCGCGGGCCGTGCGCGGCGTGCGCGAAGCTGACGCGGTAGGCGCGCGCGTCCGCGGGCGTGCGCGAGTAG
The DNA here is from genome assembly GCA_035296285.1 of Pyrinomonadaceae bacterium. Taxonomy (GTDB): domain Bacteria; phylum Acidobacteriota; class Blastocatellia; order Pyrinomonadales; family Pyrinomonadaceae; genus QHXN01. Next base: position 14,335 of record DATHBF010000470.1, read on the forward strand.
CCGCCGGGCGAGTGGCAGGCGCCGCAGGAGGAGATGTCGCGGCCCCCGGCCTGCGCGCGCGGCGCGTGGCACTGGTAGCAGTTCTCGTGCGCGCCGAGGCCGGCCGGGATTGAGAGGGCGACGCCGCGCCGCGCCGGCTGGTGGCAAGAGTTGCAGCCCTGCTCGGGCCTCGCGGCGCCCGTCGAGTGCTGCGCGTGGTCGAATCTGGCGTTGAAGCTTCTGAGCGGCGGGAAGGCTTTGAGCGGGGGGTTGCGCGAAGCGACATCGGTGTGACAGACGGCGCAGAACTCGCTGCCCGAGGTCATGAACTGTTGGATGTGGCAGTCGGTGCAAGCCTTGTGGCCGGGGAGTGAGGGGCGCGGCGAGTTGTCGGCGCGGCGGTGGCAGGAGTCGCAGGACTGCGCGGCGTGGCCCGGCGTCGAGTGCGAGAAGGCTGAGCCGCCCTGCGCCGGCGCGGCGAGCGGCGAGCGGATGAAGGCGACGGCCGCCTGCGGGGGGACGGTCGCGCCGCGCCCGTGTGCGAAGACGAAGAGGAGGCCGCCCGCCGCGGCCGTCAGCAGCAGAGCGAGCCTCCCTCCGTCCTTCACGTCTCTCTTCATCAGGCTCTACTTCGCGGGCGCGGGGAAGAGGCCGGAGTGCGACCTGGGCGTCTGGTCCTTGCCGTAGTTGACGTGGCACTTGGCGCACTGGTAGCCGGCGCCGTCGGGCTTCCTGCGCTGATCGACCTCGCGGAAGATGATGTTCTTCGGCGGGCGCGTCGCGCCGTGACAGTTCGACGACGCGCAGGTCTGGATGGGCACGTACATCGTGTTCGCGTTCAGGCTCCCGGAAGCCGTGATGGAGACGTGGCAGGCCGTGCAGCCGACGCCCTCGTGCGCCGAGACCTCGTGCCTGTAGCGGGCCACGCGGCGGTCGGCGAAGAGCGCGAAGACTTCGGGGTCAGTGACGGCCTTGACCGAGGGGTGGTCTGTGTCGGAGTCGCGTTTCGGCGCCGGGGAGGGCGGGACCAGCGCGGCCGGCTCGTCCCCCGCGGGCTTGAGCTTGTGGCAGCCGGCGCAGTCGTTCGACGTGGGCCGCTCTCCGCCCTCCTGCCAGTGGCAGTTGAAGCAGGAGGCGTGGCTCGTCGGCGTAGACTTCAGCGTGCCCTTCTTCAGCCAGTAGGCTTCGAGGCGCAGCTCGTTCGTCGGCAGCTCGCCCGGCGGCTTCGTCGCGTACTCGTCCTTCGAGTCGCCGAGCGGCTGGTAGGTGACGTGGCAGATGGAGCAACTGTCAACCGGCTTCGACGCCGTCTGCCGCCGGGGCGCGAAGCCCGCGCGCATGAAGAGAGGCGTGCTGTTAAGAATGTCGGAGGGCACGGCGCGCGCCATCACGTCCTGGTGGCGGTCGTGCGGGAACTCGTTGGTGAAGTCCGAGTCGGGCCGGCGCCGTTTTTTGGGCGAGGCGTCGAAAGCCGCGTCGGGGTTCTGGAAGGGGAAGCGCGCGTCGGCCCGCGGGGAGACGGCGGTGTGGCAGACGGTGCAGATGACGGGGCGCGCGCCGCTGAAGAACTGCTGACGGTGACAGCCGAGGCAGGACGAGTGGCCGGGGTAGTCGGTCACGTCGGGGAAGGCCGCGTCCTTCGCCCGCGCGCGCGACCAGTTCGCGGTCGGCGACTTGTGGCAGGAGTCGCAGGACTCGCGGCGGTGCTCGGCCGTGCGGTGCGAGAAGCGTGAGTAGTCAACGCGGGGCGCGGCCGTTCGTCGCCGCTGCCGCGAAGGCGCGCGGCGGCGCTGCGGCTCGGGGGCGGCGGAAGAGATCTGCTGGAAGTGTAAGAAGGCGGCCGCCGCTGTGAGCAGCAGGAGCGTGGCGAGCTGAGTCGTGCGGCGCTTCATCGGGGACGGGTCAACCGATGCGGGTTGTAACACGGCGGGCGCCGGGAAGACAACAAGATTCTGCCTTCACTTCGCCGCGCTCATCTCCACGGTGACGGAGTGGAGTTGTTTCGGGATGGGCGGCCCGGGCGCGACCTGACAGTCCCACAGGGGGCCGCCTTCGAGCGGCGCGAGGTTCGAGACGAAGTAGGCGCGCGGGCGGACGCCCGTGAAGAAGGCGACGCCCTTCTCGTCCGTCATCACGGAGGAGACTTTGCCGGCGCGGCGTGCGGCCTCTTCGAGCCAGGCTTTCTTGCGGCGGTAGTACTCGGTGCGGACCTGCTTGAGCGGGAAGTTGACGGTCAGCCATTGGAGCGCGAGGCGGTCGCTGCCGTACCTGCGGAGGCCGTCGTCGTAAGCCTTTTTGAACTCGGGGACGGTCTTGACGGCCTCGGCGTAGCCGGCCTCGTACTCGGGGCAGTAGAGCGTGTCGCAGTCGTGGCGGGCGAGCCATTCGCGGAGCTGCGGGCTCGCGCCCTGGAGGAAGTCTTCGCGGCGGGGGGCGGCCGGCGCGCCCGCGGAGGAAGCCTGTGCGCTCCGCTCAAGCAGGTAGAAGCGTTTCCTCTGGACGGGCTTGCCGTCGGCGCCGGTGACGGTGATGCGGATGCCGGTGGTGGTGTCGGCGGCGGGCGAGGCTTCGGGCTTGACGCCCTGCGGCGTGTTCACCTTGCAGGCCCCGGCGGGCGCCGACTGAGCGCGGGCGCAGGCGGCGGCGACGAGAAGAAAGCCGAGCGCGAGTGCGACGCTGTTTGCTCCGGGCCTCATTGTAAGTGGCTAGCCGGCGGGCGGGTTGTTCTTCTTCTTGTCGGCGGCGGGCTTCTCGGCGCCGGCCGCGCGGGTCTTCTCAAGCTCGCGGCGCAGCAGCGGGACGTTGTTGCCTTCTGGGTCGAGCTTTTCGAGCCGCGCGAGCGAAGTCTCTGCGCCGGCCATGTCGCCCGTCTTCATCTGGACGAGCGTCAGGTTGTGAAGGGTCGGGACGTGCTGCGGGTCGTATTCGAGGGCGCGGCGGAACTCGGCGAGGGCGCGCTCGGTCTGCGGCGGCTCGCGCAGGAAGAAGGTGAGCCCGAGGTCGGAGCGCACGTCAGCGTCTTCGGGCTTCTTCTTGAGGGCCTCGCTGTACCAGCGTTCGGCCGTCTCGTAACGCTTGGCCTCGAAGTAGGCGTGGCCGAGGCGGACGACCGCCTGCGAATCCGCCGGCCGCAGCTCGACGGCGCGCGTCAGGAAATCAATGGCGCCTTCGGAGTCGCCGGCTTCGAGCGCGGCGTTGCCGGCGCGCAACTGCGCGTCGAAGTTCTGCGCGTCGTCCCTCGCCGCCTGCGCCGCCGACTCGGCCGCGGACGTGAGCCGCTGCCTGTCCTTCACGTCGTTCGTCGGCACGGCCGCCCCGCCCGGCGCGCCCGCCGCGGAGGCCGCCCGCCCCTGCGCCGAAGGCTCGCGCTGGTTGATGTGGAAGACCAGGTGGAAGGCTATCACGTAGCCCAGCAGCAGGCCGACGGCCGCGAAGAGGATGTTTTCTCTAGACATAAAGAAAGGGTGCCGGGCGTTGGGTGTCGGGTGTCGGTCAAAGCGTTGTCTTCACCCGACACCCGGCACCCGGCACCCGACACCTGCTATGCGTACGAGTGCAGGCCCGGCAGCAGGTAGCTGACGCCGAGGTAGGTGAAGATGACGAGGAGGAAGGCGACGATGGCGAAGTAGGCGGCGGCCCGCCCCGTCCAGCCGCGCGAGATGCGGACGTGGAGGAAGGCGCCGTAGGTCAGCCACGCCACGAAGGCCCCCGTCTCCTTCGAGTCCCAGCCCCAGTAGCGGCCCCACGACTCGTTGGCCCACACGGCGCCCGTCATCAGCAGCAGCGCGAGGCCCGCGAAGGTGACGCCCGCCGTCTTGTACATCAGGCTGTCAATCTTCTCGCGCGACGGCAGCGCCTCGCGCAGCTTCTCCGTGCGGAAGCCGAAGATGATGACGAAGAGCGTGCCGGCCACCGCCGTGATGAGCGCCGAGAGCTCGACCGGGTTGGCGTTGAGGCTCAGGAACATCTCGCCCTGCCGCTGGTTGACGAGCGCGGCGGCCTCCTTCTCAAGAAGCTGCGGGTCCAGGGCCGCGACCTGCTCGGGCGACTGCTGCTGTTGCTGCCGCATCCACGAGCCGAACCGCGCGTAGCCGCGCCTGTCCACGCAGGCCGTGCTGGCGGGCCGCTCGCCCGGCGCGCAGACGGCGACCTGCTCGATGGCCTTCACCTGCCAGACGAGCAGGAAGACGGCGAGCACCTGCGCCACGAGCGCGCCCTTCAGGACGTGGTGCCCGAGCCGGCGAGCCCGCTCGTCGTTCTTGAAGACGTAGAGGCTGTAGAGGACGACGACGCCGACGAGCAGCAGCGCCGAGGCCACGAGCAGCCAGCCGACGTAAGGAATCTCCGCGCGCAGCGGCAGCGGAAAGCGCGGCGGCAGGAAGACGGCCGAGCCGTAGGAGCCGACGGCGCCGATGTCGAAGCCCCAGAAGACCGTGCCGAGCCCGAGCACCGTGCCCTTGCTGACGGTGCCGATGACGAGGATGGCGAAGATGCTCGCCCAGATGGCCATCGACTCGGGCTTCACGCCGTCCTTCAGGAGGTAGACGACCGCCACGGCGAAGCAGACGAGCGCGATGCCGTAGGAGATGGCCGCGATGCCGACGTGGATGGGCCGCCAGTAGGAGTCGAGCACCGGCTGGAGCATCAGGATGTCGTTGCCGATGAAGCGCGCGAGCAGGAGGATGAGCGCCGCCAGCGGCAGCGAGAAGGCCGCGAGGAAGCGGAAGTTCTTGCGGTGCGCGATCAGGAGCGTCGTGATGCCGGCGCCGAAGGCGAAGGCGAGCGACAGGTCGTAGAGGTTGGCGAACGGGATGTTGCGGAAAATCCACGGCCACTCGGAGACGGGCTTCCCTTCCTTAATCCAGATGGCAACGTCGTGGTCGCGGTAGGCGATCCAGCGGACGCACCAGCTGGCGAGGTTGAAGAAGACGCCGAGCGTGGCGCTCCCCAACCCGATGCGCTCGTAGAGGCTCGAAGGCGCGTAGAGGTTCAGCAGGTAGAAGACGGCGGCGATGAGGTAGGCGGCCAGCGCCAGCATCATCAGCGCGCCGTCCGAGATGAAGTTCTCGCCCCCGGCGCGGAAGCGCGCGTACGTCAGCACGAGCGCGCCGCCGACGGCCAGCGCCGACGGCAGGTACGAGCCGAGCGAACTCTTCAGCTTAAATTCGGGCGTCCCGACGACGGGTTGCTTCAGGACTTCACTCATGATTCCTTCACCTCAAGTGGCTGGCCGGTGACCAGCGCGACGACGCGCCGGAAGCGGTCGCCGAATGCCAACTGGTTGCGGTTGGTGTTGCCCCCGACGACGACCTCGTACTTGCCCGCCCCGCGCTCCTCGACGAGAGCCCACACGCGCTCGTGGGAGAAGAAGAAGACGGCGCAGAGCGTGATCGCGAGCAGGGTGAAGCCGACGTAGACGACCGTGGCGCCGGGGTCGCGCTGGACGGCGAGGATGTGCGCCTTGGGCGCCTTCTCGAAGTCCACGAGGCGGAAGGTGTAGCCGGCGACGGGCTGCTTGGCGAAGGGCGCGCGCTCAGCCATCTCGGGCGTGAAGGCGAAAGCCTTGGCGGGCTGCCCGCCCGGCGGCGTGACGGCGAGGACGGCCGCCGGGTTGTTGTAGACGCTCCCCTCCTCGTCGCCCTGCGGCCGGTTGCGGCCGAGCGAGAAGTTCGACTGGAAGTCTTTGAAGTCAATCCGCGTCCCGTCGGCGAGCTGCGCCGAGCCGCCGCGCGGGATGTTCACTTCCTGCGGCTGGCCGCCCGCGGCCGGCGTCACCTGGAGGCGGATGTGGCGGGCCTTGCCGTCGGCGATGAAGCTGGCCTGGAAGAAGCGGTAGCCGCGGTAGTCGTAGGGGTTGTTGAGGCTCACCAGCCCCTCGCGCTCGCCGTAGTCGGGGTCGGGGTCTTTGATCTTAATCCACGTCCGCCAGTTCAGCGTGTTGTCGGAGGTGATGGCGCCGTCCTTGCGCATCAGCTCCTGCTGGATGTCCGTGCACTCGACCTGGAAGGGGAGCTGGTGCGTGCGGACGGAGAACTGGTCAACGTCTATGATCTGCTCCTGTATCTCGCCGGAGGCGGAGCCGGGCTCCAGCGGCATGTTGCCGTTGCGGCCGAACTGCGAGGTCATGAAGCCGCCGAAGAAGATGGTCAGGAGCGCGACGTGGACGGAGTAGGCGCCGAGACGGTTCCACGCGCCGCGCTCGCCGAAGACGAAGGTCTTGCCACCCTTCTCCGTCACCGTCGGCTTCAGCTTCTCGGCGAGGAAGGCGGCGGCGACGCGGCCCGCGACCTCCTCGCGGCTCTCGCCCGTGCTCACGAAGGACGCGCTCTTCTCCTGCCCGCGCAGCCAGCGGGCCGAGGCGTCGAGCTTCTTGCGCGAGACGTAGGTCCACGCGGACGGGAAGCGGTCGATGGAGGCGAGGACGATGTTGAGCGAGAGCAGGAGCAGGAGGGCGTTGAAGTACCAGACGTGATAGATGTCGAAGAAGCCGAGCTTGCCGTAGATGATCTTCTGCGCCGGGGTCAGCGCGGCGTAGTAACGCTCGAAGTCGGGCTGCACGTTCTGCTGGACGATGAGCATGCCGAGCATGCACGCCGCCGCCAGCAGCACCAGCAGCGCGACGCCGAGGCGCACGGAGCTGAGCAGGTTCAGGACACTGGTCACGTACGAGGGGGACGCCGACTTGACGGCCGGGGCCGCGATCGGCTGCCGCAAGGCGGCTTCGCTTTTGGACTCTTCAATTGCTGACATCGTGTTTTTTTGCTGGAGTCGAAGCGGACACTTAAATCAAGTGTAGAAGGGCGACCAAGAGTTCGGACAGATTCTAACCAAACGCGGCGGCGGCGGCAACTGCCCCCCGCGCCGCCTGCGCCGCCCGCGCCGCCTTTGTGTTATCATCCGCCTTCAAATCACCGGCGGGGGCGTTGACTTTTTGGATGCCGCGTCCCCCGGCCCCGCCGAATTTTCTTCGGGCCAAAACCTTCTACACGTTAATGTCTAAGAACCTGCTCTATTGCTCGCTCGGGCTCGTCCTCGGCTTCGTCATCGGCTTCTTCGTCACCAACCCCCTGACGCGCCCCGGCGCGCAGACCTTCAGGCAGCCCCCGGCGGCGGACGCCGGCGCGCTCGACGCGGAGCAGGCCGGCGGCGAGCTTCCGCCCGGCCACCCCGACATCGGCGGCGGCGCGGGCTCGGCCGCCTCCACCAGCGCCGAGGCGCAAACGGCGATGGACCGCGCCGACCGCAACCCCAAAGACTTCAAGGCGCAGAAGGAGGCCGGCGAGGTCTTCTACGGCCTGCACGACTACGAGAAGGCTTCGCTCTACTTCGGCCGCGCGCTCGCCCTCAAGGCCGACGACTTCGAGACGCTGACGGCCGCCGGCAACGCCCGCTACGACGCGGGCGACTTCGACGCCGCCGCCCCCCTCTACGAGCGCGCCCTCGCCCTCAAGCCGGATTCGCCCGACGTGCGGACCGACTACGGCAACACCTTCTTCCAGCGCGAGGACTACGCGCGCGCCCTCGCCGAGTACCGCAAGTCGGTCGCCGCTGACCCCACCCACGTCAACTCTTGGCGCAACATCGCCGTCGCCGCCCTCAACCTGAAAGACAAGGCGTCCGCGTCCGAGGCGCTGGAAAAACTCGCCGCGCTGACGCCGCGGAGCCCCGAGGTGGAGACGCTGCGGCAGAAGCTCGCCGAGCTGCCCTGAAGCTCGACCGAATCAGAGACCCTCGCACACCCACAACCCGACAAAGGAGAACGGCCGTGACGCACACCCGCGAGTTCCTCCAAGACCAGGCGGACAAGTAAAAGACCCAGCTCGCGTCCCTCAAATCCTACGTGAAGACGCTGAAAGAGACGACCGCGAAGCACGGCACGAACGTCGCCAGCTACGCGATGCTCATCGGCGTCTACGTCTTCGGCCGCTCGCTCTTCTAAGCGAAAGACTTCATCCACGCGACGCACTCGCCGAGCAGCTCGCGCATCCGCGGGGCCGCGTCGTGGTGTATGCGCCCGTGGCCGGGCAGCACCCACTTGAAGCTGTAATCGAGCAGCCGCTCCATCGAGCGCGTCTGCGCCTGCCACGAGTACCAGCAGGCGCTGCGGAAGGCCGTCAGGCTGCGGCGCGCGGGCGACCAGGCGAGGTGGTCGCCGGTGAAGAGGAAGCGGTCTTTGTAGAGCAGGACGGCGTGGCCGCGTGTGTGGCCGGGGGTGGGGACGGCGACGAGGTCGGGGCCGAGGCGGACTTCCGCGTCGCCTTCCAGAATCTGCTCGACGCCGTGGTGCGCGGCGCCGTCGTCGGCGTGCATGATGCGGCGTGCGCCGAACTTCCGGGCGAATTTCGCCTGGTCGGCCACGTCGTCGCGGTGCGTGAGGAAGATTTGACGGACGCCGCCCAGCGCCTCGATCTTCCTGACGAGCGGCGTGGTGAAGCGCGGCGAGTCAACGAGGAAGTTGCCGCCCTCCTCCTCCGGTCTCACGACGAGGTAACTCCACGCGCCGAAGCTCGACTCGGAGGTGAAGCCGCAGAAGTAGACGTTCTCGGCTACCGACGCGGGGAACGCCTCGACGCCCCTGCGCGCGTCGTAACGCCGGCTCGTCCCGATGGACGCCGTCGGGCAGGCGACGAGGCTCATTAAAGCGCGCGTCACTTCCCTTTCGTCCTCCGGCTGCTTAAAGACGCTCGACTGGTCGCCGTGGTCGCGGAAGGTCTCGGGCGCTATCTGCCGGCACGCGTCGCAGTCGATGCACGAGTCGTCCACGTAAAAATCGCCCGCCACATTTTCCGCCAGCCGCCTCGTCGGGTTCGCCATACCCAGAGTCTAAGATTACTTGCCGAGGCCGTCCACTATGATTTTCGAGAGGCGCGACATGAGCAGGAGGGCGGGGTTGTCGTCGGTCCAGTCGGGCTCGGGCATGTCGTCGCAGGTGACGGCGACGGCGATGCGGCCGCGCGGCGTGTAGATGAGCGCCACGTCGCTGCGGAGGCGGTCGAGCGCGCCCGTCTTGTTGGCGACCGGCAGCTTCCAGTTCCAGCGGAAGAGGCCGTCGCTGTTCTTCTCGCGCTTGAGTAGCTCGATCATCTCCTTCGAGACGGCCGCGCCGGCAATCTCGCCGCGCTCAAGCTTCTCCAAGAGCATCACCATCTCGCGCGGCGACGAGCGCCCGAGCCCGAAACGCTTGTTCTCTTCGAGCTTCCCCTCGCGGCTCTCGCCCCCGCCGCCGACCTTGCGCATCAGGCGCGTGTCCTTGAAGCCGAGAGAGGCCATGCGCTCGTTGACGGCGTCGGCCGTCAGGTACTCGACGGCGAGGTTCGTCGCCGTGTTGTCGCTGACGATTATCATCAGCGTGACGGCGTCGCGCAGGCGCAGCCGCAGCCCGTCTTCGAGGTCGCCCAGGACGCCCGAGCCGCCGTAGCGGACCGCCTTCGTGAGCACGACCTCGTCGCCCCACTTCGCCTTCCCTTCCGCCACCCGCGAGAAGGCCTCGACCATGACGGCAAGCTTGATGGTGCTCGCGGTGCGCACGCGCTCGTCGCCCGCGAGCGAGTAGACGGCGCCCGTGTCGAGGTTCTTGGCGTAGAGGTAGACCTTGCCCTTGAAGGCGGCGGCCTCGGCGCGCACGCGCGCGTCCATCTCGGCCGGCGCGGCGGGCGCGGGCGTCGTCTGCGCCCTCGCGCCCGCGCAGGCGAGGCCGAGGGCGATGACGAGAAACAGCCTTCTTCTCATTGACGTTTCTTTCTTCCGCGTCAGCGCGCGTGCGACAGGAACTCGCGGGTCCGGGGGTTCTGCGGGTTTTCCAGCAGCACTTCGGCGCGGTTGTACTCGACGGCCTCGCCGGCCTCCATGTAGAGGAGGTCGTCGGCCAGGCCCTCGATGAAGCTGATGGAGTGGGTGACGACGACCATCGTGTGCCCAGTCTCGACGAAGCCGCGCAGTGTGGTGCGAAGCTCCGAGGTGCGGCGCGGGTCGAGCGCGCTGGTCGGCTCGTCGAAGAGAAGCACCTCGGGCTTCGTCGCCAGGGCGCGGGCGATGGCGACGCGCTGCTGCTCGCCGCCCGACAGCGACTCAGGGAAGCGGCGCGCGGCCTGCCGCAGGCCGACCGCCTCAAGCAGCTCAAGGGCGCGCTCCTCGGCGGCCTTGCGCGGGACGCGCTGGACGTGGACGGGGGCCTCCGTGATGTTGTCCATGACGGTCAGGTGCGGGAAGAGGTAGAGGTGCTGGAAGACCATGCCGACCTGCTTCCTCAACTGCTTGACGCGCTGCCTGTATTCGTGGTCCGTGAGCGTCGCTTCGAGCCGGACGCCGCCGCACTCGACGAGGCCGCCCGAAACCTTCTCAAGGCCGTTCAGGCACCGGAGCAGCGTCGTCTTGCCGCTGCCCGAGCCGCCGATGATGCCGAGCACCGTGCGCGGCCGCACCTCGAACGTCAGGCCCTTCACGATGCGCTTCTCGCCGTAGCTCTTCTCAAGTTTCTCGACGCGTATCAAGCGGCCACCTCCCCCCCGCCCTCAAGCTGCTCGCGCCGGCTCTTCAGCCTCCGTTCGAGCCTGCCCGCGAGGTGCGCCAGCGGCAGGCTCATCGCCATGTAGAAGGCCGAGACGATGACGCCGAGCAGCAGGAACTCGCCCGACGCGTTCGCCAACTCCCTGTAGGCCGTCGCCAGCTCCCAGACCGAGATGGCGAAGGCGACCGACGTGTCCTTGAAGAGCGAGACGAAGTCGTTGGTCATCGGCGGCAGCGCGATGCGGAACGCCTGCGGCAGGATGATGCGCCGGAACGCGAGCACGGGGCTCATGCCGAGCGTGTAGGCCGCCTCGAACTGGCCCTTCGGGATGGCGTCGAGCGCGGCGCGGTAGACCTGCGACTCGTAGGCCGCGTAGTTGAGGCCGAGGCCGACGAGCGCCGTCAGCCAGCCCGGCATCGCGAGCCCGATTTTCGGCAGCCCGAAGTATAAGAATAGAAGCTGGACGAGGACGGGCGTGCCGCGGAAGAACTCGACGTAGGCGGTCGAGAGCCAGCGCAGCCACGCGGGTCCGCGCGACTGGCCGAGCGCCAGCCCGAGCCCGAGCGAGACGGCGATGAGCATCGCCCCGAACGAGAGCAGGACGGTGACGAGCGCCGCGCGCGTGAGCCTCAGCAAAGCCTCGCCCCAGTTGAACTGCGACGAGGTCATGTCGTAGGCGACGGCCTCGGGCTGCTTCTCGTCGCCCGCCTTCACGTCCGTCAGCGCCGCGGCCTGCAACTCGGCCTGAGCCGGGTTCCAGAGGTTCCAACGGCGCAGGATTCTTTCGAGCGAGCCGTCGCGCACTATCTTGTCGATGCCGGCGTCCACCTCGGCCTTCAAAGCCTCGTCGCCTTTGCGCAGGCCGACGACGTATGCGCCGCGGAAGAAGGGCTCGCCCGCGGGCTTCAGGCGCGGGTTCGAGCGCGCGTAGTACATCTCCATCGGCACGTCCATCAGCACCGCGTCGATCCGCCCCAGCTCAAGGTCCTGGTAGGCGGCCGGCGGGTCCGCGTAGCCCTTGAAGGGGATGCCCTCCTTCTCCATCAGGCGCGTCGCGGCCGTGTTGCTGAGCGAGCCGACGACGCGAGTGCGGCAGTCTTCGAGAGAGCCGATGCGCGTCTCGCTCTTACGGACGGTCAGTTGGAGCTGGAAGATGTAGTAGGGCTTGCTGAAGAGGATGACGCGGGCGCGGTCTTCGGTCGGTTCGAGCCCGTTGACCACGACATCGAACCCGCCGCGCTGGAGCGAGGTGACGATGGTCTCCCAGTCGGTCGGGACGAACTCGGCCTTGCGCCCCATCGCCGCGGCCAGCGCCTCGACCATCTCCAGCTCGTAGCCGACGTACTTGTCCGGGTGCTTCGGGTCGGTGAAGACGTAGGGCGCGCCGCCGCTGGGGTCTGCGCCCCAGCGCAGGGGCGTCTGCGCGCTCGCGCCCGCGGCGAACAGCAGGCAGAGGAGGACGGGCGCGAGTGTTCGGGGGAGACTCGGCTTACCCAAGGTTTTTGCCTCTCATCAATTTTTCCCGACGGACTGGCGGACGAACTCGGCGAGCGAGTCAATATACTTCTCGCCGCCGACGTTGGAAAGGTCGTTGTGGCCGGCGCCCTCGATAATTTGCAGACGCTTCGGCTCGCGCGCCGCGTCGTAGAGCGCGCGCCCTTGCGAGACGGGGATGACCTCGTCGCGCGAGCCGTGGGCGACGAGGACGGGGCAGCTTATGCTTTGAAGCTTTCCCTTCGTGTCGAGCTTGTTCTTCGTCAACCCGCGCACGAAGCCCGGCAGCCAGGGGAAGACGACGCCCGCCATCTCGGCCGCGGAGCTGAGGCCGGACTCTAAGATGAGAGCGCCGCAATTCTTCCGCGCGGCCACGTCCGCGGCGGCGGCCGTCCCGAGCGACTGGCCGTAGAGCACGACGCGCTCCGGGTCGGCCCCGCGCTCCTTCGTGACGAAGTCGTAGGCGGCGTCGGCGTCGGCGTAGAGGCCGCGCTCGTCGGCCGGCGTGCCCTCGCTGCGCCCGTAGCCGCGGTAGTCGAAGAGCAGCACGTCGAAGCCGCGCCGCGAAAGCTCTGCGCCGACCCAGCCGCAGTAGCTCAGGTTGCCGCCGTTGCCGTGGAAGTAGATGACGGTCGCCGCCGGCTGCCCCTCCCCACGGAAGAACCAGCCGTGAAGCTTCACGCCGTCGGCCGTCTCGAACCACACGTCCTCGGCCCCCGAGGGCGCCTTCCACGACCCGCCCCACGCACCGCGCTCCGGGTGGAACGTCGCCGACGCCTCGAACCGCCGCAGCAGGAAGAACCCCAGCGGCACGAAGATGAGTAACAGTATCAGGAACGAGATCACGAGATACCGAACGGCGAGCGCCCCCTCGCCGCGCCGGAGGGCTTTATAGGAATCCGAGAAAAGCATCCTGGGAAGGGCCGGTCCGGCGACCGACTACCGGCCGCTGGCTGCCGCCTTTGCGTTCCTCTCAAGGTAATCCAGCAACACGTTCGACATCACGTTGACGCCGACGACGAGGCTCTCTTCGTCCACGTCGAAGTCGGGCGTGTGCCAGCCGGCCTTGATGCCTTTGGCGGCGTTGCCGACGCCGAGGAAGTAGTAGAAGCCGGGGATGACCTTCTGGAATTGCGAGAAGTCCTCGGCCGGCATGAAGGGCTTCAGCTCGACGAGGTTGGAGGCGCCGACGACGCGCTCGATGGAGGGGAGCGTCTGCCTGACGAGCGACGGCTCGTTGTAGGTGACGGGGTTGGCCGCCTTCTCGAACTCCAGCTCGAAGGTCGCGCCGTAGGCGGCCGTCACGCTCTGCAAGGTCTCCTTCATCAACGCCTGCGCGCGGGCGCGCACGTCCTCGTTGAGCGTGCGCATGGTGCCCGTCATCTTCACCTCGGAGGCGATGACGTTGAAGCGGCTGCCGCCCTGGATGGTGCCGACGGTGATGACCAGCGGCTCAAGGGGGTCGATGCGCCGGCTCCGTATGTGCTGGAGCGCGAGCACGCACTCGGAGGCGACGACGACCGAGTCAACGCCGAGCTGCGGCTGCGCGCCGTGCGAGCCCTTCCCTTTGATGGTGATGTAGAAGGTGTCGGACGAAGCCATCGCCGGCCCGACGTGGTAGCCGACCTGGCCCACCTGCAAACGCGGCTCGGTGTGAAGGCCGAAGATGGCCCCGGGGCGCGGGTTGTCGAGCGCGCCCTCCTTAATCATGACGGGCGCGCCGCCCTCCTCGCCGGGCGGCGGCCCCTCCTCGGCGGGCTGGAAGATGAACTTGACGGTACCGGGCACCTCCGCGCGCATCTTGCTCAAAAGCTCTGCGACGCCGAGCGCGACCGTCGTGTGAACGTCGTGGCCGCAGGCGTGTTTGACGCCGGGCGTCTGCGACTTGTAGGGGACTTCGTTCGTCTCCTGGATGGGCAGGGCGTCCATGTCGGCGCGCACGGCGACGACGGGGCCGGGCCTGCCCCCGACGAGCAGCGCCGTCACGCCGTGCTTCGCGACGCCCGTCTTGATGTCGGTCAGCCCGAGGGCGCGCAGCCGCCCGGCGACGACGCGGGCCGTGCGCTCCTCGCGGTTCGACAGCTCCGGG
>DATHBF010000471.1:0-11842 GCA_035296285.1 Pyrinomonadaceae bacterium
CTCGGCCCGCGCATCAACGCGGCCGGGCGCATGGACGCGGCCCGCGCCGTCGTCGAGCTATTTGAAGCAGAGGACGCGGGAACGGCCCGCCGCATCGCCGAACGCCTCGACGCGCTCAACCGCGAGCGGCAGGAGGTGCAGCGGCAGGTGACGGAGCGCGCGCTGGCCGAGCTTGAGTTCGGCGGCGAAGAGCTCGGGCCGGTGGCGGTCGCGGCCGGCGAAGGGTGGCACCGAGGCGTCATCGGCATCGCCGCCTCGAAAATCTCGGAGCGGACGGGGCGCCCGGCCGTCGTCATCTCTTTAGACGACGACGGCACCGGCCACGGCTCCGCGCGCAGCGCCGGCAACTTCCACATGCTCGACGCGCTGACCGAGTGCGCGGACCTCCTTGAGACTTTCGGCGGCCACGCGCACGCCGCCGGCCTCGTCGTCCGCCGCGAGAACGTCGCCGAGCTGCGCCGCCGCCTCTCCGCACACGCCTCGCGCGTGATGTGCGAGGCGGGCGGCACGCCCTGCCTCGAAATCGACATGGAGCTTGAGCCGGCCGCGCTCTCGCTCGAACTCTGCCGCGACCTGTCCGCCCTTGAGCCCTTCGGCGCCGGCTGGCCCCGCCCGGTCTTCGTGACGCGCGACCTGCGCGTCGTCGGCGAGCCGCGCATGATGAAGGGGCGCCACCTTAAATTCTCGGTCGCGGCCCCCGACGGCCGCGTCCACGAAGTCCTGCGCTGGAACGCCGTTGACGACCAGACAGCAACGCCGCGCACCGGCCAGCGCATCGAACTCGCTTACACCGTCGAGGCCAACACCTGGCAGGACACGACGCGCTTGCAGTTGGTGGCCGAAGACATGAAAGCCGGCGACGAGTAGATGCAGGAGATTCGGCGCAAAAAAGTTTCGGTCCTCGGGCTGCGGACGGCGGCGCCGAAGGTCTTGCGCGTCGTGGCGCTGGTGCTTTTGGTGGGGGGCGTGGCGGCGGTCGTCATCTCTTACATGAGGATGAAGGACCGGCCCGAGTTCCGCCTCCGCTCGGGGCCGGCGCAGCTCTCGACCGAGGTCAAGAGCGTCATCGAGAACCTTGAGCGCCGCGAGATGAACGAGAAGGGCGACCGCCTCAAGCTCTACATGAAGGCCACGCGCGACATCATCTTCACCGACGGCCACCACGAGCTTGAGAACGTCTACCTCGAAGTCTACCCCGAGCAGGGCGACCACCCCGACAAGATCAGCGCCCAGCGCACCGTCTCCAACGAGGACGCCACCGTCTTCTGGTTCAACGGCGCCGTCCAGATCGAGACGCGCGACCGGCTCGTCGTCAAGAGCGAGGCCATCGGCTACGACCTCAAGAACGAGTCCGGCGAGGTCACGGCCCCCGTCGTCTTCGAGCGCGAGAACGTAACGGGCCGCGCCGACGCCGCCACGCTCAACGCGCGCGCCAAGCTGTTGGAGCTGCGCGGCAACGTCGAGATCACGGTCAAGCCGCAGGAGGGCGGGGGGGCGGGCGCCCGGCAGGCCGGCATCCCGAACGTCAACCTCCGCGGCCAGCCCGTGACGATGAAGTCGCAGCGGGCGAGCTTCGACCAGCAGCGGATGAGCGTCATCTTCGTCGGCGGCGCGGTGGCCGAGCAGGGGCAGGACGTGATGAGCGGCGACTCGCTCGGCGCGCTCTTGAACGAGCAGCGGCACGTCAAGACCATCGAGGCGCGCGGCAACTCCTACCTCCGCACGTCGCAGCCCGGCCGCTCGGCCGAGGTCTTCGCGGGCGACATGAACTTCCACTTCGACGACGCGCAGAAGCTCCAGCGCGCCAACGCCTCCACCAACGTCCGCGCGCGCACGCTCGACGCCGACTCCGAAGTCGAGCTGCGCACGCCCGGCGCCGCCGACCTCGACTTCGTCGTGCAGGAGGGGCGCAGCGTCCTCAAGGAGATGCGGGCCGGCGCGCGCCCCGTCGTGACGATGGCCGCGCCGAAGTCGAAGGCCGGCGACCCGAGGGCCGCCAGCAAGCGCCTGACGGCCGACTCGGTCCGACTCCAGTGGCGGGCCAAGGGCAAAGACCTCGAACGCGCCGAGGCCGACGGCAACTCCGAGCTGGTCATCGACCCCGCCGCCCCGGGCCCCGCCGCCGAGCGCAAGACCCTGAACGCCGCGCGCTTCGTCTGCCTCTTCCAGGAGGCCAACAACCTCGCCCGCACCTGCGACGCGACGGGCGGCGCCCGCGCTCGTATCGACCCCCTACAGCCCACGCCGCAGCGCGGCACGCGCACGCTCACGTCGAGCCAGATGACCGCGCGCTTCGCGCCGCAGACGCAGGACGTGGAGCGCATCGACGCCGAGGGGGAGGCGCGCTTCCAGGAGCGCGAGCGCACGCTGGCCTCGCAGAACATGGCGGCCGTCTTCGGCGCGCAGCAGGCGCTCGAACGCGTTGACGCCGCGGGCGACGCCAAGTTCAACGAGCAGGACCGCAACGGCCAGTCGGCGCAGATGTCCTACACGGCCGCCGACGAGGTGATACGCCTGCGCGGCGGCGAGCCGACGGTCTGGGACTCGCGCGCGCGCCTGAAGGCCGCCGAGATTGATTCCGACACGCGCAACAAAATCTCCCACGCGCGCGGCAAGGTCTCGACGACCTACTACAGCCAGGAGCAGACGAACGGCGCGGCCCCCTTCAAGAACACGAAGAGCCCCGTCTTCATCGCCTCGTCCGCGGCCGAGTTCCAGCACGAGACGGGGATAGGCGTCTACACGGGCGCGGCGCGCGCTTGGCAGGACGACAACTTCGTCAAGGCCGACCGCATCACGCTCCGCCGAAACGAGCGGCGCATGGAGGCCGAGGGCGGCGTCCAGAGCGGGCTCTATCAGGCGAGGCGCAAGGAGCAGGGCGGCGCCCGCACGGTCGTCCCCGTCTTCGCCACCTCGCAGCGGATGTTCTTCAACGACCCCGACCGCCTGCTCCACTACGAAGGCGACGTTGACATCAAGCAGGGCACCGAGCGCATCACCAGCGCCGTCGCCGACGTTTACCTCCTGAAAGACTCTTACGAGGTCGAGCGCACCATCGCGCAGCGCGACGTGGTCGTCACGCAGCCCGGCAAGCGCGGGACCGGCGACTGGGCGCAGTACACGGCGGCCGACGAGACAATCGTCCTCACCGGCTCGCCCGCGCGCGTCGCCGACGCCGAGCGGGGCACCTCCGAGAGCCGCCGCATGATGGTCTACCTGCGCGAGGACCGCGTCGTCAGCGACGGCGGCGGCGGCAGCGGCGGCGAAGGCCCGAAGCAGACGACCGGCCGCGTCCGCACGACCCACAAGATAAGAAAGCAAAGTGGCAACTGAGCAGATACAGACGGAGACGGCCGAGGCCGCGGGGCGCGTCGCGCACGACTTGCGCGAGCCGAGCGCGCAGGCGTTGGCCGCCTCGGGGCTGGTGAAGAGTTACGGGCGGCGGCGGGTGGTGGACGGCGTCCGTCTGCACGTCGAGCCGGGCGAGGTCGTCGGCCTGCTCGGCGCGAACGAGGCGGGGAAGACCACGACCTTCTACATGATCATCGGGCTGGAGCGGCCCGACGGCGGGCGCATCACGCTCGCGGGCCGCGACATCACCAGGCTCCCGATGTACCTGCGCGCCCGCCTCGGCGTCGGCTACCTGCCGCAGGAGCCTTCGGTCTTCCGCAAGATGACGGCCGCCGAGAACATCCTCGCCATCCTGGAGACGCTCGGCATCCCGCGCCGCGAAAGGCTCAAGCGGCTCGAAGAGCTGCTCGAAGAGTTCGGCCTCCAGCACGTCCGCCACACGCGCGGAGACACGCTCTCGGGCGGCGAGCGCCGCCGCACCGAGATCGCGCGGGCGCTCGCCACCGAGCCGCAGTTCATCCTCCTCGACGAGCCCTTCGCCGGCATCGACCCGAAGGACGTGGACGACATCCAGCAGATGATTCTGTACCTCAGGCGGCGCGGCATCGGCATCCTCATCACCGACCACAACGTCCGCGAGACGCTCGGCGTCACCGACCGCGCCTACATCATGGCCGACGGCCGCATCTTCCGCTCCGGCCCGCCGCTCGCGCTCACCGAAGACCCGGAGGTCCGCCGCCTCTACCTCGGCGAAAAATTCCGCATGTAAAGAGTGCTGTACACGTCGCGGCCCCAAATCGGTTATAATCCTCCGCGAGCCGCCTCCCGAGCGGCACCCGATACTGAATAAGTTAATATTTCGAGAGTCGTTTATCCGAAAAGGGCATGTCGGTTAAGCTCACTACCAACCTGTCACAGCGCCTCGTCCTGACGCCCCAGCTGCGCCAGCGCATCGAGATGCTCCAGATGACCTCCATCGAGCTGACGGACCTAATCCAGCAGCAGATGCTGGAGAACCCGGTCCTCGAAGAGGTGCAGCAGCAGGACGAGAAGCGCGAGATCGAGACCGAGATTCTGGACCAGCTCGCCGGCACCCCCGACGACGCGGTCCCCTTCGAGCCGGCCGCGCCCGAAGCCGCCAACGGCAGCCTCTCGCCCAACGGCGCGGGCGAGCTACAGGCCCCGCCCGAAATGAGCTTTGAAGGCGAGGCGGCCCCGGCCGCGGCCGAGTCGGAGTTCGAGGGCGAGGCGCCCGAGGGCGACCGCGACCGCGACGCCTTCGAGGAGATAGACTTCGGGCGCGAGTTCCAGGACTACCTCGACCCCGGCTACAAGACGCAGGAGTTCGAGTACAAGGAGGACGCGCCCACCTTCGAGCAGTTCCTGACGCGGCCGCCCTCGCTCTCCGAACACCTCGCGTGGCAGTTGCACCTGACGCCCGCCGACGACCAACTGCTCGACATCGCCGAGTGCGTCATCGGCAACCTCGACGGCGACGGCCGGCTCTCGGCCACCAACGAGGAGATCGCCGACTTCGGCGGCTGGTCGCTGGAGAGCGTCGAGGCGGCGCGGCAGACCGTCATGCGTCTGGACCCGACGGGGTGCGGCGCGCGCGACGCCCGCGAGTGCCTGATCGTCCAACTCGAAGCGCGCGGCCTCGAAGAGTGCACGCGCGGCGGGGAGAACTGCCTCGCGGCGCGGCTCATCAGCGAGCACCCGCTCTCGGAACTCCAGCAGCACAAGCTGCCGAACCTCGGCAAGCAGATAGGCGTGGACGTGGCCGAGCTGGTCGCAGAGATTCAGCACATCCGCAAGCTCGACCCGTACCCGGGCCGCCGCTACTCGTCCGACGAGCCCATCCTCATCGCGCCCGAGGTCATCATCGAGAAGGTTGACGACGAGTACGAGATCTACTTCACCGACGACGGCGGCCCGCGCCTGCGCATCAGCCGCGACATGCAGCACATGCTCGGCCGGCAGGAAACGTCGAAGGAGACGCGCGACTTCATCAAGGAGAAGATGCGCTCGGCCGTGGACCTCCTGCGCAACATCGAGCACCGGCGGCAGACTATCTACCGCGTCGTCGAGTGCATCGTCCGCCGCCAGCGAGAGTTTTTAGACAAGGGCGTGCAGTTCATCAAGCCGATGATGCTCAAGGACGTGGCCGAGGACACGGGCATGCACCTCTCGACCGTCTCGCGCGTCGTCAACCGCAAGTACGCGCACACGCCGCAGGGCGTCATCGAGCTGCGCCGCTTCTTCACCGAGGGCATGATGAACGAGGAGGGCGAGGAGGTCTCGACCCGCATCATCAAGCTCAAGATCAAGAAGCTGATCGAGGAAGAGGACTCGCACAACCCGATCACGGACGACCAGGTCGTCAAGATTCTCGCGCGCGAAGGCATCAAGCTCTCGCGCCGCACCGTCGCCAAGTACCGCGACCAGATGCAGATCCCTGGCTCGCGCGAGCGCAAGGCGGTGGTTTAAAAGGTTTCTGGCAGTAAAAATCAGCCGGCGCGGGCGGGCTTGGTCCGCCTCGCCCCCGTCCGCGCGGGCTCTCTAGACAGGGGGGAACGGAGAGCTTATGGATTTCGAGTACACGGGGCGTCACATAGACGTTACGCCCGCCATCCGCGCGCACGTCGAGGAGCACTTCGGGAAGATTGACACGCTCTTCCCCAACTCGACCACCGCCCGCGCCCACGTCATCATCGATGTCGTCAAGAACCGCCACATCGCGGAAATTCTCCTCCACTGGCGCGAGCACACGCTGACGGCCAAGGACACCAACGCCGACATGTATCAGGCGTTGACGCGCTGCATTGACAAGATCGAGAAGCAGGCCGTCAAGCTCAAGAAGAAGATGATCGAGCGCAAGCAGAGCGCCACGCCGCTCTCGGCGCTCGCGCCCGAGCCCCCGGAGGACGCCGCGGCCGCCGCGGCCGCCGAGGTGGAGGCGTCCCCCCGGCCGCCGCGCATCATCAGCGCCCGCCGCTATCAGGTCAAGCCGATGACGGCCGAGGAGGCGGCCATGACGCTCGCCGAGGACTCGAACCAGTTCATCGTCTTCCGCGACTCCGACACAAACCGCTTGGGCGTCCTCTACAAGCGCAAGGACGGGAACTTCGGGCTCATCGAGCCGTAGGCGGGCGGCCCTAACTTTCTGTAGCCGGAAGGCGTGGCGCAAGATTCACCCGCGGCGGTGGATTCCTGAACGCCGCGCCTTTCCTTTAAACCCCCGATGGCCGACGCCACACACGAGCAGCCCTCCATCACGGTCGCCGAGTTCGTCGCCGAGGCCCCGCCGCGGCTTCGGCTCACCTTCCTCGCCGGCCGCCGCGGCGCCGACGAGCGCGTGATAGACGCGCCCCGCATCCAGAAGCTCGGCCTCGCGCTCGCCGGCTTCTCGCACTACGTCCGGCGCGGCCGCGTCCAGGTCGTCGGCCAGAGCGAGGTCCAGTACCTCGGCCAACTCACTTCCGAAGGTCGCCGCGAGGCCATCCGCCACCTCGAACTCGACAAGATCTCCTGCATCCTCGTCACCAAGGGCCTCGCGCCCCCCGCGGAGCTGCTTGAGGCGGCCGACGAGGCCGCGATGCCGCTCGTCCAGACCTCGCTCCTCAGCTCCGAGGCCATAGGCGCCGTCACCGAATATCTGGAGGAGACGCTGGCGCCGCGCGAGACGCGCCACGGCGTGCTCCTGAACCTGTACGGCTTGGGCGTCCTCGTCGAGGGCGAGTCGGGGGTCGGCAAATCCGAGTGCGCGCTCGACCTGATAGCGCGCGGCCACCAGCTCGTCGCGGACGATCTGGTGGAGGTGCGCCGCACGCGGCCGGGCCAGCTCGTCGGGAGCGCGCCGGGCCTGCTGCGCGAGCACATGGAGATTCGCGGCCTCGGCATCCTCAACGTCCGCGAGCTGTTCGGCGTCTCGGCCGTCAGCGGCCCGAAGACCCTCGGCCTCGACATCCGCTTGCAGCGTTGGACGGAGGGGTGCGAGATTGACCGGCTCGGCCTCGACCCGCGCACCGTCGAGATTCTCGGCGTCGCGGTCCCGCACTTCGTCCTGCCGGTGAGCCCGGGCCGCAACGTGGCGACGTTGGTCGAGACGGCCGTGCGCGTGCACCTTTCGCGCGCGCGCGGTTACAATGCCGCCGAGGTCCTGGCCGCGCGCCACGCCGAGCTGCTGGCACGGGACGAGGGGGACGACGACGCCGCGGATGCCAGCTAAGCGAAAAGCCGAATCGGACGGTGCCGCCGCCGGGGGCGTGCCCGACGTGGTCATCATCACGGGCCTCAGCGGCTCAGGGATGTCTTCGGCCACCAACGCCTTCGAAGACCTCGGGTACTTCTGCGTGGACAACCTCCCGCTCACGCTGCTGCCGACCTTCGCCCGTCTCGTCCAGCCCGAGGGCCACAACCGGCCGCACATCGAACGCGCCGCCCTCGTCATAGACATCCGCGAGGGCAGCTTCCTCGGCGAGTTCCCGGCCGGGCTCGAAGAGCTTCGCCGCGCCGGCCTCAAGGTCTCGGTCCTCTTCTTCGAGGCTTCGGACGACGTGCTCGCGCGCCGCTTCAGCGAGACGCGCCGGCCACACCCGGCCGACCGCGGCGGCGACGGGCTGGCCGAGGCCATCCGGCGCGAGCGCGAGGAGATGGCCGTCATCCGCGCCCTCGCCGACCGCGTCATAGACACCTCCGAGCACACGGTCCACACGTTGCGCCGCCTGCTCATCGAACGCTTCAGCCCCGGCCCCGAGGGCGCGCCGATGCGCGTCCGCGTCCTCAGCTTCGGCCACAAGCACGGCGGCGCGCACGACCTCGACCTCCTGTTCGACGTGCGCCACCTGCCGAACCCTTACTTCGTGCCCGAGCTGCGCGACCTCTCGGGCCACGACCGCCGCGTCGTCAAGTTCCTGAACGACAGCGACGAGGTGCGAGAGACCTTGCGGCGCTTCACGGAGCTGATCGACTACCTGCTGCCGCTCTACCGGCGCGAGGGCAAGAGCTACGTCACCATCGGCATCGGCTGCACGGGCGGGCGCCACCGCTCGGTCATGACGGCGAACGCCATCGCGCACCACCTGCGCCGCGCCGGCTACGAAGCCTCGGCCGTCCACCGCGACGTGGGCAAGGCCAAGAAAAAACGACCCGCCTGACAAACCTCATTCAATTGATAAGGAGTCGCCTCACATGAGCCTCAACAGTATCTCGAAGCCGGCGGCCGCCGCGGCCGCCCTCGTAATGCTCCTCACGCCCGCCGCGTGCGCCCAGACCGCACCGACGGAGAAGAAAGAACCGAAGGAGGCGGCGAAGCAAAAGGAGGTCTTTGAAGAACTCATCCTCCCGCTGCGCGATTTCCTTTACTGCGACATGACGCTTGACCAGTTTTTGAATTTCCCCGAGCCCCCGGAAGGGGAGTTGAAACAGCCGGATGCGCTCATCGCCGCGGGGGACGCGAGGGGTGCTCTTAAACTCCTCGATAAACTCGCGTCGGACGCGGAGATGACACGCAATCACGATTACTGGCTCGTCGTTGCGAAAGCACGGCGGGCGGCGGGCGACGCCGAGGGCGCGAGGCGGGCCGTCCATCGCGTGCTCTCTCAATCCGGAAGCGAGTCGCGCATGGTGCTGCAAGCGTGGAGCATCCTCCGGGAACTCGGCGAACGCCCTCCCGCGGGGACGGCCGACGACGCTCTCGGGGTGGTGGCCGAAATCGCACTCGACGAGGGTGTGATGATCATCGCCGGTTACGACGACGGCACTTCGCGCATCTACTGGAGCACGGGCGGGGGCTACGTCGGCGATACGAAGGACGAGAAGGCCATCGCCGCCGCCAGGGAACTCACGCGCGTCGCTCGGCCGCTCGCCCCCCAACTACCGTACGGCAGCGCCCACCCCCTGCCGAAACCCGAGCGGGTCAGGTTCACGCTGCTCACGCCGGGCGGGCTGCGCGCGGCCGAGGAGGCGCTCCCGAGGGCCGAGAGCGGGACCAACAAATTCTCTCCCTTATACTCGGCTGCGATAGGACTGATGCATGAGCTGCTAAGGCTTTATAATCAGAATCAGAAGGGGCAGTAGGGTAAAAGAAACGTCGAGGTGATAAGGAGCCATGCCGGATAGAGTCAACGAGGACGTTGCGGGCGGCGGGCCGCGCGTGGCCGGCGTCATCGTCTCCCACGGGCAGGTGGCGAACGAGCTCCTGGCCGCGGCCGAGACCATCATCGGCCCCGTCAAGCACATCACGGCCGTCTCCATCGGCTGGCACGACGACGTGGAGGCCGCCAAGAACGAGATCGGCCGCGCCGTCGAGCGCGTCAGCGAGGGCTCGGGCGTCCTCCTCCTGACCGACATGTTCGGGGGCACGCCCACCAACATCGCCTCCATGTTCTTCGAGGCCGGCCGCGTCGAGGTGGTGACGGGCGTCAACCTGCCGATGGTCATCAAGCTCGCGGGCCAGCAGGGCGGCGAGGACTTGGCCGAGGTCGCCCGCGAGGTGCGCGACCACGGCCGGCACGGCATCTACCTCGCGGGCGAGCTGCTGGCGGGCGGCGGCCCCGCGAGGAAGAATTAAAGGTGGTCGCGCGCGGCGTCCGCGTCGTCAACCGCCTCGGCCTGCACGCGCGCGCCGCCGCGCGGCTCGTGCGGACGGCCTCCGCCTTCAGGTCTTCCATCAGGCTTGAGCGCGCCGACCGCAGCGCCTCGGCCGACGCCAAATCGATCCTGAGCGTCCTGATGCTGGCCGCCTCGCGCGGCACCGAGCTGCGGGTCGAGGCCGAGGGCGAGGACGAGGAGGCGGCGCTCGAAGCCGTGTGCGGACTTATCGAACGGGGGTTCGGGGAAGAGGAAGCTTGAGCAGGCGAAAGGGCAAGAGGGAGTTGCGGTGGCGCGGCGTCGCCGTCTCGGACGGGGCGGCCGCGGGGCGCGTCCTGCGCATCCACGTCGGCGCGCGCGAGGACATCTACCGCGTCGCGCTTGAGCCGCCAGAGGTCGAGCGCGAGGTGACGCGCTACCGCGCCGCCGTGCGCCTGTCGCGCCGGCAACTGCTCGCCCTCAAGAAGCGCGCCGAGCGGGCGCTGGGCGACGAGCACGCCTACATCTTCGACGCGCACCTCCTCATGCTCGAAGACCGCAAGCTCAACGAGGAGGTCGAGTCCGTCATCCGCGCCGAGCTGGTCAACGCCGAGTGGGCCGTCAAGGTCATCACCGACCGGTTGCTCGCTGTCTACGAAGAGATTAAGGACGACTACCTGCGCGAGCGCAGCTCCGACATCGAGGACGTGACGCGCCGCCTCCTCATCGCCCTCTCCGGCGAGAGCATGTCGGGCCGCCGCCTCACCCAAGACGCCTGCCTCGTCGCCGAAGAATTGCTGCCTTCGACCTTCGCGGAGCTGGACTTCACGCACGTCAAGGCCATCGCCACCGACGTTGGCGGCTGGACCTCGCACACGGCCATCATCGCGCGCGGCCTCGGCATCCCGGCCGTCGTCGGCCTGCGCGACTTCTACCGACAGGCGCGCACCGGCGACACCATCGTCATCGACGCGGGCAAGGGCGAGGTCGTCCTCCACCCCACGCCCGCGACCTTCGAGCAATACCGCTCGGCCGCTTCGTCCGCGTCGCCGGCCCGTGCGCGCGTCGCGCCGGCCGAGGAGCTTCGCGCGCCGCTCAGGACGAAGGACGGCGCGGAAATCCTGCTGCGCGCCAACGTCGAGCTGCCTATGGAGTACGACTGGGTCGCGCGCTACGGCGCCCGCGGCATCGGCCTCTTCCGCTCCGAGTTCCTGATGTCGCACCGCGGCGAGCTGCCCGGCGAGGACGAGCAGTGCGCGGCCTACGAGGAGCTGGCGCGCGTGGCTGGGCACGACGGCGTCACCATCCGCCTCTTCGACCTCGGCGGCGACAAGCTCTTCCCCGCCGGCATGGAGACGCCCGAGGAGCGCAACCCCGCGCTCGGCCTGCGCGCCATACGCCTCTGCCTGCGCCGCGAACCGTTGTTGAGGACTCAGGTGCGAGCCATCCTCCGCGCCGCCGCGCGCGGCCCCATCGACATCGTGCTCCCGATGATTTCAGACCTGACGGACGTGCGCCGCACGCGCGCCGTCATCGAGGAGGAGCGCGCCCGGCTCGAAGATGAAGGGAAGGAGGTGGGAGTCGTGCGCGTCGGCGCGATGATAGAGGTGCCCTCGGCCGTCCTCGTAGCCGACGGGCTCGCGCGCGAGGTGGACTTCTTCAGCCTCGGCACGAACGACCTCGTCCAGTACACGCTCGCCGTTGACCGCGGCAACGACGAGGTGGCCGACTGGTTCCGCACGCTCCACCCGGCCGTTCTGCAAAGCGTCGGCCGCGCCCTCGAAGCCGCGACGCGCGCGGGCATCCCCTCGAACGTCTGCGGCGAGATGGCGGCCACGCCCGCCTACGCTGTCGTTCTGGTCGGCCTGGGCGCGCGCGAGCTGAGCATGGCGCCGCCCTCCATCCCGCGCGTGCGCCGGAC
>DATHBF010000472.1:0-5539 GCA_035296285.1 Pyrinomonadaceae bacterium
CCGTCGGCGCGGCGCTCGGCTCGCTCGACGAGGAGAATCGGCTGGTCTTCGTGCTGAAGGTTTACCAGCAGCGTTCTTACGAAGAGATTTGCGAGATCACCGGCTTCTCGCTGCCGAAGGTCCGAAACGACCTCCACCGCGCGAGGGCGGAGATGAGGCGCCGGCTGCGGCGCTACCTGGGTGAGACGGATGAAGTGTGAAGAGTGTCTGCCGCTGCTCGACCTGTACGCGGACGGCGAGCTTTCGCCGCGCGAAGCCTACGACGTGGCCGCGCACCTCGGCGCCTGCGCGTCGTGCGAAGCGCGGCACCGGGGTCTGCGCCGCGAGCAGGCCCTCTATTTGAGCTACGAGTGCGAGCCGCCGGAGTCGCCCGCCTTCTGGGACGACGTGCTCACGAACATCAGGGCGGAGAAGGCCCGGCCGCGCGAAGCAGCCGCCGCCGCGTGGCCCCGCCGCCTCGCGTCCCTGCTCTCGGCGCTCTCCGCCCCGCGCTTCAGCCCGAAGCTGACGGCCGCGCTGCTCCTCGTCGCCGTCGTCCTGACCGCCGCCGTCATGCGATACTTCGGGCCGACGCCGGAGCCTCCGCTGACTCAACGGGCCGAGGTGAGAAAGGAAGAAGCGGAAGTCTTACCCACGCCGCCCGCGGCGGACGAGCAGGGACCGGCCGAAGGCTTCCGCGCCGCCGTCAACAATTCAGAAAGTGTCGGGGGCCGAGCTGTCGTCAAGAAGGCGGGCGGCCCCGGAGAAGTGAAGCGCACACGCAAGGCACAGTCTTCGGGTGTTGCTGAGGAGGCGAGCCCCGACAGACTCGTCCGCGACGCCGAGCAGAAGTACCTCGCCGCCATCCGCATCCTCTCGCGCGACGTGGGCCGCCAGCGCACGCGCATGGACGCCGACACGCTCGCCCGCTTTGAACGCACGCTCGGCGTCATAGACAAGTCCATCGCCGAGACGCGCGCCGCCGCGCGCCGGCACCCGCGCGACCCCGTCGCCGTCCAGTACATGCTCGCCGCCTACGACAAGAAGGTCGAAGTGCTGCGCGACATGGCGCGCGAGTGACGAGAGCCGATATGAAGAAGACACGCATCACGCTCCTGATTCTTCTGACCCTGGCCGCGCGCGCGCCGCTCGCCGCGCAGTCCGCTCCCGCGTTCGAGCGCGACGAGCAGGGGCACGTGCGCGTCAAGCTCGGCCACGGCGCGAAGGTCGCCGTGGACAACACGACGACGGGGCGCATCGTCGTCGAAGGGTGGGACAGGGATTACGTCGAGGCCGTCGCCACCAGCGGGCGCGGGACCGAGTACGTGCGGGCCAGGTCGGCCGTCGGACCGGAGGGCCAGGTCGTCGCGCTCACGGCGGATTACGGCTCGTCCCCGTTACCGTCGCTACCCACACTCTCGGGGCCTTTCGCGGAGCAGCCCGGGCAGAAACCGACGCCCGCGCCGACGCCCGCGCCGACTCCGTCCCCCAGGCCCGCCCCCGCGGAAGCCACGCCGCTCTGGAGGTTCTTCCGCGGCTCCGAGGAGGTCCACCTGAACGTCAAACTCCCGCGCCACGCCGAGCTTGAGTTGATAGAGGTCGTCCGGAGCGAGGTCGAGGTGTCGGGCATGCTGACCCCCGTCACCGTCAGCGGCCGGAGGAGCGCCGTCAAGCTGCGCGACGTGGGCGCCGTCGAGGTGAGGACCGAGCGCGGCCCCGTCGAGGTGGACGGCGCGAGCGGCCTCGTTGACGTGATCACGACGGACGGGCACGTCCATATCAGGAACGTGAAGGGCGACGTGCGCGCCGTCTCCCTGAGCGGGCGGGTCGAGGTCCGCTGCGTGCGCGGGCGCGTCAACGTCTCGAACACGCAGGGCGCGATTGTGCTGGCGGGCGTGGACGGCGACGTGGACGCGACGACCGTCAACAGCGACGTGACCTTCGACGGCCCCCTGCGCGGGGAGGGGCGCTATCACTTGAAGTCCATGTCAGGCGCCGTCGAGATGGGCGTGCGGAGGAACCCGCCCGGCTTCACGGCGCTCCTCTCGTCCTACCGCGGCGCGGTCGAAAGCGACTTCAAGCTCGGCCCCCGCCAGCCGCCGAAAGGCCCGGCCGGCACGCGCCTCCTCGGCCGCCACGGCGACGGCCGCGCCCAGATCACGCTCGACTCCTTCGACGGCCACGTCAAGCTCAGCCGGCTCACGCAGGACTCGGCCGAAGGGTGCCGGTGACTCACCCGCGTGCGTCTTCCGGCTCGACGCCGAAGACCTCCCGGTGAAGCGCGACGTAATCCTCCCACGTGTCCATGTCGCGCCTGACGTAAGGCGACCGGACCGGCAGCCGCAAAACTTCCGAAGCGCGCGCGCGCAGCAGCCCCCGCAACCCCTCGCCCGCGTCGAGCCTCGTCAACTCTTCTCTCAACTCCGCCCCGACTAACACGGGATGCCCCCCGCGCGCCTCCCACACCGGCATGACGACGCGCGCCCCCGTGCGCACTCGCGCTTCGATCAAATCCCTTATCACCGGAGGCGGCACGGCCGGCTGGTCCACGAGCGCGACGAGTATCGCCCCGGCACCCTCCGACACCGCCTCCACGCCGCGCGCGACCGACGCGCCCATCTCGCTCCCCGCCTCATCGTTCGACGCGAACCGGACGAAGCCGTAACGCCTCAGCCGTTCCCTCAGCTCATCCCCCCGGTGGCCCAGGACGACGACCACCTCGCCCGCGCCCCCCTCGCGCAGATTCTCCACACACGCCTCCGCCACCGTCCTCCCGCCGAACGGCAGCAGCGGCTTGAAAGCCCCCATCCGCCGCGACCGCCCGGCGGCCAGGAGCACGGCCGCGATGTCTTCAGGACTCTTCACCTGCTCAGGGTTGGCGCAACTCTTCCAGGGCGCGCAGGACGAAGGGGCGGGCCATCTGCTTGCGGTAGTTCATGAGGTGGTCGGTGTTGTCGAGCGGGCGGGCGCGCAGGTAGGCGGCCTCGGCGGCGGCGCGGATGCGTTCGTCGTCGAGCGGGCCGCCCGCGAGGGCCGGGCCGGCGGCCTCGATCGAGAGCGGGGCGGGGGAGATGCCGCCGAGGATGACCCGGGCGCCTTTAACCGTCTTGCCGTCCTCCTCGAACTCGGCGGCGACGGCGACGCCGAGGACGGGGAAGTCGAACGCGCCGCGGCGGCGAAGCTTCTTGTAGACGGCGCGGCTGTTGCCGGCGGGCGGCAACTGTATCTCGACCAGCAGCTCGTCGGGGCGCTTGTGCAGGTAGGCGATGCCGTCGTCGTTGTAGAGCCCTTCGCAGGAGACCCAGCGGTCGCCGACGCGCGAGACGAGGCGGACGCGCGCGCCCAGGGCGACCATCAGCGGCACGAGGTCGGCCGACTGCACGGCCCAGCACTTCGGGCTGCCGGGCGCGACCCAGCAGATGTCGCCGTCCTTCTTCATGCAGAAGTTGATGGCGCGGCGCCACTCGTAATTCTGGTCGTAGTAGTTGCAGCGCGTGTCGAGCAGGAGGTTGCCGCCGACGGTCCCCATGTTCCGCAGCGTCGGCGTCGAGATGAGCCTCGCGGCGCGCGCCACCGAAGGGTAATCACGATTGACGACCGGGTGCTCGACCAACTCCGTCAGGCTCACGCCCGCGCCGATGGTCATCCCCGACCTCCCGTCACCTTCGATCTTCTTTAAGTCCGCGATGCGGCCGACCGAGATGACCGTGCGCGGCGTCTGCTGCCGCCGCTTCATGTTCGGATAGAGGTCCGTCCCGCCGGCCACGAACTGCCCCTCCGGCCCCGCGTCGCCCATCATCCTCACCGCCTCGCCCACCGTCTTCGGCACGAGGTAAGCGAATTTAGGAAGTCTCATCATAAAGGTCTAATACACTCTCTCTTATGCTCAGGCGGCCTCGTCTTTGCGGAAGTGGAGCTTCATAAGCTTTTCGACGGGCACGGCGGCAAAGGCGTATGCTTCGCCTGTCGAGTCATCGCTAAACTCGACTTCAAAAACTCCGTCTTTCCACTGGTCAACGACCGTCCCAACCTCACCGCGCCGCAATCCCTCGGATTCCAGGTTCTCCGTTAGTGCGACTATGTCAAGTAAGTTGATCTCATTCATCCGCTAAAACCTCCTTCATTGGACGAAACAAGTCGTTAAGCGAGGGAAATCTTCACCGTTCCTAATTATCCAAGCCGTGCGTATTGATGCTGGCACTAGCACGTATTTCTCCTGCCGCGTAATGTGAAAATCTACAACGAATCTTCGTCCGTAAGGCGAAGGTTCTTGTTCTAATGCCTCCACCGCCAAGATCGCTTTAAAAATTATTTCGCGCAAGCGTTCCGCATCGTCCGCCGTATACTCTAGCTTTTCCAGAAATACGCGCGCCTTATGTTTGCCCTTAGGGTGGTTCAGATTCAAACTGTAATCGCGCAGTTTCTTAATATCAATAACGGCGCGTTCGGCGTTGGGCAGCTTCATGTCAAAGCCTCGCCTTACGAATGCACCGCCACGCGCGGCATCTCCTTGCCGTCGCCGCCCTCGGCGGGCGTCAGGACTTTCAAAGGCTCGGGCCAGGGGACGGTGGGGACGGACTTGGGGCCGAAGCGGGGCTCCTTGCCCTGTCGTTTGGCGCGCAGCGCGGCGAGGACTTTTTCGGGCGTGATGGGGACCTCGTCGATGCGGACGCCGACGGCGTCGTAGACGGCGTTGGCGATTGCCGGCATGACGGGGAGGAGCGGCCCCTGGCCGACCTCCTTGGCGCCGAAGGGGCCGTTGGGGTCGGGGTCTTCGACGAGGTAAGTGACCACGTCGCACATCTCCATAGTCGTCGGGCTCTTGTATTCGAGCAGCGACGGGAACTTGTGCACGACGTTGCGGTTCGGGCGGTAGACCATCTCCTCCATGAGTGCTTCGCCCAGGCCCATGTAGATCGAGCCCTCGACCTGCCCCATGACGAGCATCGGGTTGATGGAGCGGCCGATGTCGTGCGCGACCCAGATGCGCGGGACGAGGACGTGGCCGGTGTCCGTGTCAACTTCGACTTCGGCGACGGCCGCCGAGTAGCTGTAGGCGGGCGAAGGGCCGACGCCCGCGCCCTTAAAACGCCCCGGCGAGCGCGGCGGGACGTAGGAGCCGACCGTGCCGATGGTGCCGAACTTGGACTCGGCGAGGACGACGGCCTCGGCGAACGTGACGCCCGTTTCCGGGTTCTCCACGTCGAAGACGCGGCGCTCGGCGAAGGAGAGGTTGTCGGCCGGCACGCCGAGCTTTTCGGCGACGGCGATGGTCAGGAGTTCGCGCGCGCGCTCGGCGGCCTGGAGGGCGGCGTTGCCGGTCATGAGCGTGACGCGGCTCGAATAGCTCCCCAAGTCAACGGGCGTCAGGTCGGTGTCGGCCGTGACGACGCGGATGTCGAAGGGGTCTATGCCGAGGACTTCGGCGACGACGTAGGCGAGCACGGAGTCCGAGCCCTGCCCGATGTCGGTCGAGCCGCACTGGACGCAGACGCCGCCCTGCCGGTCGAGCCGGAGCTGGACGCCCGAGTGCGGCATCGAGTTCCAGTAGATGGGCAGG
>DATHBF010000473.1:0-16897 GCA_035296285.1 Pyrinomonadaceae bacterium
GAGAAGGAACCATTTGTTTTTCTCCGCGTCCTCTGTGCTCTCTGTGCCCCCTGTGTTAAAAATTGTCCCTCGGTATGGAGCAGCTTTCGACAGTACAAAGGCGGCCGGAGCCGGCGGCGGAGGAGTGGGCCGCGCTCACGCCCTTCGAGCGTTTCGCCTTCCGCCTGACGTGGCGGATGAACCGCGGCGCGTGGAAGCGCCTCTGGACCTTCTGCCAGCGCACGCTCGGCGCGACGTGGATTCACCTCGCCACCTACAACCTCATGCGCGTCCGCGGGCTGGAGCACGTCGAGTCGGTCTCGCACGACCGGCCGCTGCTGCTGGTGGCGAACCACCGCTCCTTCTTCGACATGTACGCCGTCTCCAGCGTCCTCTTCCGCCGGACCCTCTGGCGTAAAAAACTCTTCTTCCCCGTCCGCGGCCGCTTCTTCTACGACCACCCGGCCGGCCCGCTCGTCAACTTCGTCATGGGCTGGTGGTCCATGTTCCCGCCCTTCTTCGCGGGCGGCGAGAACCCCCTGACGGAGAAGCGCGCCTTCGACAAGTTCTCGATGAGGCTTTTGACGAACCTCTGCGCCGAAGGCGCCGGCAACGTCGTCGGCTTCCACCCAGAGGGCACGCGGAACAAGTCGCGCGACCCCTACTCTTACCTGAGGCCGCAACCCGGCGTCGGCAAACTCATCAAGGACGCCCGCCCGCAGGTCGTCCCCGTCTTCATCGCCGGCCTCGGCAACGACCTGCCCCGTCAAGTCCTCGGCAACTGGCGCGGCGGCGAGCCCGTCCGCATCCACTTCGGACCCGCCATAGACTTCTCAGACTTCTACGACAAGCGCGACTCCGTGCGCGCCTACAAGGAGATCGCCGAGCACGTCATGTCCAAGATCGCCGAACTCGGCGAGCAGGACCGCGCGCAGATGGCGCTCGAAGTCGCACAGGCGGCCGCCCCGAGCCGCCCCGCCCAAATCTCCAACCAGGACTCGCGGGTTTGAGCATGACGACCACGCTGCCCCTCGTCATCGTCAACCCCGCGTCGGCAGGCGGCGCGACCGGCGACGCATGGCCGAAGCTTGCGAGCGACCTCCGCACGCACTTCGGCCCCTTCGCCGTCGCCTTCACCGGGCGCGGCGGCGACGCCTCGGCCATCGCCGCGCGCGAGGCGCGGGACGGCCGCCTCGTCGTCGCCTGCGGCGGCGACGGCACCGTCAGCGAAGTGGCCGACGGGCTCGTGCGCTCCGGCGCGCGGGCGGTGCTCGGCGTGCTTCCGAGCGGGACGGGCGGGGACTTCCGGCGCACGCTCGGCCTGCCGACACGCGGGCCGGACGCGGCGCGAGTCCTTCGGGAAGGGAAGACGAAACTCCTCGACGCCGGCCGCGCGACCTTCACAGGGAATGAGGGGGAAGAGCAGACGAGGCACTTCGTCAACGTCGCCTCGTTCGGCATGGGCGGCGACGTGATAAGGCGCGTGAAGGACCGCGCGGGGCTGCCGCCGGGCGCGTCCCGAATCCTCGGCGGAAAGCTCTCCTTCGCCGCCGCCGCCTTGCGGAGCGCGCTCGCCTTCGAGAAGCCGACCGTGCGCGTCAGTGTGGACGGCGGGCGCGAGGCCCGCCTCACGGTCGCAAACTTCTGCGTCGCCAACGCGCGCTACTTCGGCGGCGGGATGAAGGTCGCTCCGAACGCGCTCCTCGACGACGGCCTCTTCGACGTAATCTCCATCGGCGACCTGAGCGCCCCCGCCATCTTCGCCAACGCCTACAAACTCTACCTCGGCACGCACCTCGGGATGGAGCAGGTCGGCCACGCGCGCGCGCGCCGCGTCGAGGCCCGGCCCTGGTCGGACGAAGTCGTGAAGCTGGAAGTTGACGGCGAGTTGGTGGGAAGGCTGCCGGCCGTGTTTGAAATCCTGCCGGGCGCGCTCAGCGTCAGGTGCCCGTCTTGAAGGCGCCGGAGCCGAGGAAGTTCTCGCGGACGTAAGTCGCCGTGTCGAGCAGCGTCTCCTGCGGGTCGCGCGGCGAGAATCGGAGTTCGCGCTCGGCCTTCGAGGAGTCGAGGTACCAGAAGTATTCGGCCATCTCTATCTCTTCGGGCTGGACGGGCGGCGCGACCTTCCATTGGCGGAAGAGGGCGCCCAGGCCGCGCGAGCCGACGACGGCGAGGCGCGAGGGCAGGGAGACGAAGGGCGCGGGCACCTTCGTGATGCGCTCCAGGCGGCCGAAGAATTTGTCGAAGGTCCAGTTGGCAGAGCCGAGCAGGTAACGCTCGCCGTGCCCGCCCGACTGCATCGCGCTGAAGAAGGCGAGGGCCGCGTCGCGCGCGTCCACGAAGCTCAGGCCGCCCTTGGGCACGGTCGGGATTTTGCGCGCGAGGAAATCGAGGACGACCTTCGTGGAGCTGAGGCGCTCGTCGCCGGGGCCGAGCAGGAGGCTCGGGTTCATGATGACGAGGCGGCGGCCGGGCCCCGAGAAGCTTTGCAGCGCGACGCGCTCCTGGTAGAGCTTGCTGGCGTAGTAGGGCCAGCGCGTGATGATGTCGGCCGGCGTCGGCCAGTCCTCGTCGGGGACGACCTCGCCGTCTTCGGTGACGGCGAGGGTGCCGCTCGTCGAGGCCATGACGATTGACGTGACCCCGGCCTCGGCCGCCGCCTCGCACAGCAGGCGCGTGCCCTCGACGTGCAGCTTGAACATCTCGTGCGAGTCGTCGCGCCCGCGCGAGACGCGCCCCGCGAGGTGGTAGACCTCGGCGACGCCTTCGACCGCGCGGGCCACGTCCGCGGCCTCGGTCACGGACCCGCGCACGAGTTCGACGCCCAACTCTTCCAGCCACGCGGGCGCGGACGTGGCGAGCACGCGCACGTTCTTCACGCCCTCCTCTACGAGCAGCCTGACGAGGTGTGAGCCGAGGAAGCCCGTCCCGCCCGTCACGAGCGTCACGGGCTGGCGGGCCTTCGCCAGCGCCCCCTTCTTCGAGGCCGCGGCCGTCGGCGCCTTCGCCGCCCCCTTTCGCGTGGTCGTCTTCTTCGTCGCCATCAATCTCCGGTCGAAAGTAGTTCCTGCTGCTGTTCCTCGTGGGCGGCGCGGCGCTCCTGCTTCCAGCGGCGGCGCAGGGAGGGCGCGTCGAAGGCGTGCCGGGTGCCGTCGCGCAGGTTCTCTATCTCGTGGCGGACGAGGGCGGCGACGAGGCGGTAGGCTTCGGCGCGGGCCATGCCCTTCGTCAACTCCTCCAACTCTTCAATCGACAGGTAGCGGCCGACGCGCGCGCCTATCTCGCGGCCCTTGAGCATGGTCGAGCCCTTCGGGAACGCCTCGTAGGTGCCCCGGACGTGGACGGGAAGAATCCCCGTGCGCGTGTTGAGGGCGAGGTAGCCGATGATGGGCTTGAAGTCGGCCATCTGGCCCGTCACGGAGCGCGTGCCCTCGGGGAAGATGAGCGCCGTGAAGCCGCGGTCTAGAAAGGAGCGCGCGTGGCGGAGCGACTGGCGGAGGCTCCCCGAACGCTCGATGGGGACGAGGTTGGTGAAGTTGTCCATCACGGCGCGCTTGTACTTGTTGTCGAAGAAGTAGTCGGCGGCGGCGATGGCGACCATGTCGCGGCCCTGCTCGCCGAGGGCGTACTTGACGAGCCCCATGTCGAGGTGCGACGTGTGGTTGGCGGCGACGATGAAGTTGGTGTGGACGGGGACGTTCGTCTGCCCTTCGATACTCGTTTCGAGGAACCGCTCGTAGAAGACCTTCTGGAGCACGTCGGCGGCGCGGTTGCCGACGGTGCGGACGAACGAGGGGACGAAAATCTCGTCGGCCTTCTCGCCGCGCTCGCGGCGGTCCTCGTCGGCGCGAGCCTCGGCCGCGCGCCGCGCGTGCGCCGCCTCCTTGCGCTTGACGACGGAGTAAAGCTCGCGCACGTCGACGACCTCGTTGAGCGTGTCGGGCGACACGAGCTGGCCGCCGGCCTGCTCGATGGCCGTCGCCAGCTCGACGAACATGAGGCTGTCGAAGCCGAGGTCGGAGAGGCGCGAGTCGAGCGTCACCTGATTGCGCGGGCGGCTGCTGACCTGCGCGACGAGGCCGAGGAGCCAGTCGGCGTCGTGGTGCGTCTCGCGCGGCGCGGTCTGCTCGGTGACGGCGGCGCGCTTCGACTCTTCGAGCCCCTGGATGATCTTCACCACCTCGCGCCGCTTGACCTTGCGCGTCGCCGTGCGCGGCAACTCCTCGTCGGTGAAGTAGAGCGCCTTGACGCGCTTGTAGAAGGGGAGCGTGGAGGACACGTCGCGGAAGTGGTTCTCGATGCGGCGGCGCACGTCCTCGCGGTTGAGCGCGATGTCCTGGTCGTTGTCGGGGACGACGAGGCAGGCGACCTTCTCGCCGACGCCTTCCGAGAGGCCGACGACGCCCAGTTCCTTGATGAAGGGCGAGTTCTTGTAAAGCTCCTCGACCTCGTCCGGGTAGACGTTCTTGCCGTTGGTGTCAACGATGATCTCTTTCGAGCGGCCGACGAGGTAGAGGTTGCCCTCGTCGTCGAGCCGGCCCAGGTCGCCCGTGTAGAGCCAGCGGTTGACGAGCGCGCCCTGCGTGGCCTCCTCGTTCTGGAAGTAGCCGAGCATCACGTTGGGGCCGCGGGCGATGACCTCGCCGACGCCCGCGGCGTCCGGGTCCGAGATGCGCACCTCGACGCCGGGCAGGGGCTTGCCCACGCTCGTGGAGATCAACTTGTTCTGCGGGCGCGTGACGGTGAGCACGGGCGAGGCTTCCGTCAGGCCGTAGCCTTCGAGGATGGTGAAGCCGAGGCCGTGCATGTCGCGCTTCACGCGTTCGTCCAGAGCGGAGCCGCCGGAGATGAGGTAGCGGATGCGCCCGCCGAGGCCGACGTGAATCGGGCGGAAGACGAGCTGCCCGAGGTTCAGGGGCGTGCGGTCGCGGAGCCAGCTGTTGGCGCGCATCAGAAGCTCGGCGGCGCGGCCGATGGTCTCGCCGTTCTCGCGCAGCCGCGTCATGATGCGGCGGTGCAGAAGCTCCCACAGCGCGGGCACGCCGACCATGCCGGTGACGTGGCCGTTCTTGATGGCCCGGGCCAGTTCTTCGCCGGAGAGGTCGGCGAGGTAGGTTATCTGCGTGCCGCGGCTGTAGGGCGTCAGGAAGCCGGTGGAAAATTCAAACGTGTGGTGGAGCGGGAGGACGGAGAGCACGCCGTCGCCCGTGTCCATCTCGAACACCGCCGAGAGCATGGAGACCATGTTCGTCAGGTTCTTGTGCGAGAGCATGACGCCCTTCGGGTTCCCCGTCGTGCCGGAGGTGAAGATGAGAGACGCGACCGCGTTCGGCGAGACGCGCGCGGGCAGGAGCGAGACGCGCTCTTCTTCCGGCTTCTCGTCCGTCAGCTCGAAGACCTCTTCGTAGCGCCAGACCTGCGTCTCCAAGCCGGCGGCGGCCAGTCGCTCGCGCAGGTCGGGGCGCTCCAGCCCGGCCTTGTCGCCGACGACGAGGCCGACGGCGCCGCTGGCGCGTGCGAAGTTGACAACGTCGTCGGCCGGCCCATCGGGGTCGACGGGGACGCAGGTGGCGCCGGCCTTGAGCACCCCGAAGTAGCTGACGCCCCACTCGGGGGCGTTGTGACTTAGAAGGATGACGCGGTCGCCGGGCTTGACGCCGCGGCTGGCGAAGAAGGCGGCGGCGCGGGCGGCAAGCTCGCGGATGTCGGCGTAGGTGTACTGCTCCTTCTCGCCGTCGCGCTCGATGCGCATGGCGACGCGGGTCGAAAACCTCTTGGACGAGGTCTCGAAGAGTTCGAGCAGGTCGCGGTAGGTGTAGGCGCGCTTGGGCTGCGCGCGCATGTCCTCTTCGAGCTTGGGGAAGACCCACTTCTGGAGGCCGGGGAAGTGGACGTTCATCCAGTAGTCGTACCAGTCGAACTGCTCGGGGTCCCAGCGCAAAAGCTGCCGCTCGTCGTCGCGCACCTGCGAGAAGAGCGAGCGGACGTTGTCGGCGCGGAAGACGTAGGCGTTCTCGACCATGAAGGGGCGGAACATGTCGAACGCCTCCTTCGTCTCGCGCGTCACCTCTTCGACCCTTCCGACCGTCGCCTTCGCGCGGTCAACCAGGTCGGTGACGCGGCCGCCGCCCCAGCGCGGGCGGACGCGGTCGAGCAGCGTTGACGCCTTCCTGGCCGCGGCGTTGACCATCGGCGTCCCCGTCGCGTCGAAGCGCGCGGGCGTGACCGGGATGGCCTCCATGCGCGCGGCGATCTCGTTGACGAGCTTAAAGCCGGTCTCCTTCTCGCGGAAGTGCTTGCGCTTGTAGAGCCCGACGAGGCCGACGATGCGCTCCATCGTGTTCGGGTTGGCGTCGCCGGTGGCGGCCTGGTAGACCATGCGCGGCTCGTCGCGCGCGATGCACTCGGCCGCGACGCCGAGCATGACGGCCGCGACCTGGTCAACGGGCGTGATGTCGAGGATGAGCCTGTCGTTGACGGGGATGAGCGTCTGCCCCTTGAGCGAGATGAAGATGAGCGGCGCCGTCGTCGTGAAGCCCTCGTTCCAGCCGGGGAAGGGGTAGCGCAGGGACGACTCGACGATGGAGGGGCGGACGATGGAGCGCACCAGACCCTGCTCGGCGGCGACGAGCTGCTCGCCGAGGCTCTTGGTGTAGGTGTAGATGTTGGGCCAGCCCCAGAAGGTGGCGCGCTCGATGCCGAGTTCCGTCAGCCTCTCTCGCGTCCAGAGCTTGCGCTCGCGCGCGACGGCGAGGCCCATCGCGTCGAGGTCGTCGGGGTCGCGCCCCTCTTCGATGAGGCGCTTGCGGGCGCTCTCGCGGAAGCGGGCGGCCTGGAGGGCGTCGCGGGCCTCCTCCTTGACGCGGTCGGCGAGGCGCGCGCAGTCGCGTATCTCCTGCTCGACGGAGAACTCGACGCCGGGCAGCTCTTCCTTGCGCGGGAAGTAGCCGAGGACCGGGTCGCTCTCCCAGACCGGGCCGGAGCGGTTGCCGGCGACGAAGCAGGTCGAGATGTGGACGAGCGCGGGGCGCTTCATGCGGCGCGCGAAGGCGATGACGTTCTGCGTGCCGACGACGTTCGTTCTGAGCGCGCTCTCCAGCGTCGGGTTGAAGGTGACGTTGCCGGCGCTGTTGATTAAGACATCGATGTCGGAGCCGACCGCCTGCGCCTCCTCCTCCGACATCCCGAGGCGGTCTTCGCCGATGTCGCCGTTGACGACGCGGACCTTGTCGCGGATGAAGTCGTCGAAGGCGGCGCCGTACCGCTCGCGCAAAGGGTTGAAGGGCGGGGCCGTGACGACGTTGTTCCAGAAGCGCGTCTCGGACTCCTCCTTCGAGCGCGCGCGCACCGTCACGTAGACGCGCCCGACTCCGGGGAAGCGGTCGAGCAGCATCGAGAGCGCGACCTTGCCGACGAACCCCGTCGCGCCGATGATGAAGACGTTCCTGTCCTGATAGATTTCTGTCGGCGAAAGTTTCATCTTCTCAATCACTGAACCGCGGCGAACAGCTTTGAAAGCTCGTAGCTGAAACTCGGCAGCACGTCGCCGCCTTCGAGCGTATCACCCTCGCGAAGAATGCGAACCTCAAACGGCGAAGTGTAGACCGAGACGGTGCGCCGCTTCGGGCTGATTATCCAGACCGTCCGAGAGCCGGCACCGAAGTAGAGGTCAATCTTCTCCTCCATCTCCCTGACCGTGTTACTCGGGCTCAGGACTTCGACGGCAATGTCTGGCGCGAAGGGAACGTGCTTGTCGAAATTCTCAACCCCTTTCAGCCGCTCTTTGCTGACGAAAGCACAGTCGGGTCCGAGAACGGAGTCTGGATTTCTCTCTACTGGAAATCCAGTCTCGGCCCCGAAGGCTATACCGAGGTCGTGGGCTTTTACGAAGTTGCGAAGTTCTGCGTTAATCTCCGAGCAGATGTATCCGTGCATTCCGCCCGTCAGTGACATCCTTCTAACCTCCCCACGGACGAGTTCGAGACGCCAGTAGTGGCCGTGCTCGTCGCGCCCGGACATCGTCAGCAGCTCGTCTGCCGTCACGGGGTGGGTAGTGGTTGTCGTCGTGCTCATAATTCTCACCTCACGGGCCTCATACTAGCTCATGTCGCAGAGGCAGATGCAAGGCTGGTGGAGCATGGTGATTTGGGCGGAGCGGCCCATGTAGCTGCGGGCCATGGCGATGGCTTCGGTCAGGTTGTCGGCGCGCTCCCAGCCCATCATGGCGGGGACGTGGGCGTTCTCGGCCCCGGCGGCGATGACGCGGCCGACGTGCTGGCGGCCGTTCTCGCCCCAGTACCACATGTAGAAGGGGTGCGCGCCGTGGTAGGCGTGGCCGCGCCGGTACATCTCGATGTAGGAGGGGTTGCGGGCGAACTCCTCCTCGTACTTCTCCTTCAGGGTGAAGGCGTCGCGCGTCTCGGGCAGCAGGCGGTTAAAGAACTCGATGTAGCTCGGGTGGAACTCGTGGTCGAAATCGTCGTGGCAGGGGTGGTGGAGGATCATCACGCCGCCCTTCTTGAGGAGCGGCTTGCCGCGGTACATGTTGAAGTGGTAGCCCAGCGCCATGACCTGCACGAGCAGGGGGTTGAGGGTCGAGTTGACGCTGTAGGGCGACATGTCGGGGATGGGGCAGATGAGGATGTCGGCCTGGCCCTCGACGGGGATGAGGTACTGCTGGTAGCTCTTCTCCAGAATCCGTTCGTGGACGGGCTCGGCGCGGCCGGCCTCGCAGGCGATCATCTCGTAGTCGGAGGTGAGCGAGTTGTAGAGCTTGCGCTTGGCGCCGCGCGGCATCTTCGACATCGAGAAGCGCATGGCCTCGTACTTCATGCGCTCGTAGGCGGAGAAGTTGTCCTCGACCTTGGCGAGGAAGGAGGTCTCGCCGGCGAAGATGCGGTTGTTGACGGTCGTCTCGATGTGGAAGACGTTGACGTGCTCCTCGGCGAGCTGGCCCATGCGCGAGATCTTGCGGGCCAGCTCGGAGTTCGCCGGGTCCATGTAGCTGTCGGAGTCGCGGATGGTCTGCGGCTCGTGGTGCGGCCTCAGAGACTCGTAGTCGCAGAGGCCGACGGCGACGGACTTGTGGCCGCCGTTCATGG
This sequence comes from Pyrinomonadaceae bacterium, assembly GCA_035296285.1. Classification (GTDB taxonomy): domain Bacteria; phylum Acidobacteriota; class Blastocatellia; order Pyrinomonadales; family Pyrinomonadaceae; genus QHXN01. Next base: position 9,081 of record DATHBF010000473.1, read on the forward strand.
GGACGAAGTTGTAGTTGAGGTAGATGAGGAGGTCGCTCTCGACGGCGCGGCGGTTCAGGTTCAGCCGCTCCTTGTGGCGCGTCTCGCCGACGAAGACCATGTTGTCGGTGTCTTCGGCGTCGTGGTTGTAGAGGCGGTCGGGCCAGAACTGCGAGAAGACGCGCGGGCCGACCATGCGCTTGATCTCCCACTCGGTCATGCGGCGGTGGAGCGAGATGGCGACGATGAGGTGGATGTCGTCAACGCCGTGGCCGTGCAGCATGTCCACGAGGATTTCGAGCGCGGTCTGCCGGATGTCGGGCGTCTTCATCGGCGGCAGCGGCATGCTGATGTCGTCAATCGCTATCGTCACCTTCATGCCCGGCGCAAGCTGCGCGTGGAGCGGGTCGCAGCCGTGCGGGTGGTTCAGGGCGTAGCGGATGGCGGCCTCGCGGTTCGGCAGGCCCTTCATCGGCTGGTTCGGGTAGATGACGCGCGTGCCGACGGGCAGGTCTTCAAGGATGAAATCCAGGCCGGAGGCGACGATGCGCGGCGCGCTGTCGCGGTCGATGTAGACGACGGACTCGTGGACTTTGCGTCGAAGCTGTAGGCTCATGTTTAAGTGGTCAGTAGCCGGTAGCCGATAGGAATACAGCCTTGTGCTGTCTACCGGCTACTTCAGATTCAGAATCGGCCAGTCGTGGTGCAGCGCCGTCTGGCGGAGGCGCATGTCGGGGTTGACGGCGGCCGGGTGGCCGACGATGGAGAGCATGGGCAGGTCGCTCATGCTGTCGCTGTAGGCGTAGGAGTCGCTCAGGTTCAGTCCCTCGCGCTCGGCGTAGGTGCGTATCCATGACGCCTTCGTGGCCGAGGCCAGCACCGGCGGGACGAGCCGGCCCGTGGCGACGCCGTTGACGAATTCGAGCCGGTTGGCGACGAAGTCGTCCACGCCGAGGTAGTCCATCAAGGGCTTCACCGAGAAGTCGAGCGCGCCGGTGACGACGACTTGACGGAGGCCGAGCGAGCGCGACTTCTGTATCAGCTCAAGGGAGCCGGGGAAGACGGCCGGCTTGAGCACGTCCTCGAAAAGCTCCTGCGAGAAGAAGCGGAGGCGGTCTTCGGACTCGCCCTTGTAGCGTTTGAAGAAGATGTCGTTGAAGACCATCCGGCTGTACTGGTCGGCGACGGCGAAGAGGGGGATGCTGACGAGCGTGGCGGCGCTCTTGCGCAGCGAGCGCATCAGGCCCGCCTGGTTCCGCGCGTAGAACCCGAGCGTGTGCACGAGGTTCGTGCTCACGAGCGTCCCTTCGAGGTCGTAGAATGCGGCGGCCGGCAAAGCAGTCCTCCAACGGTTCGTTTGGCAAAAGCTTTCGGACCCGACTCAAAACTCTCGGTCTGGCAAGGTATGCGGTGCGTGAAATATACCCCATCCCGCCGCGTTTGCGTAAGGGGGCCGGTGATATACTGCCCGCGCTCCCGAAAGAGGGCAGCCTAACACACTTGACCCCGATGACTCGCAAAAGCCTCCCGCTCGTGCTGGCGCTTCTCGCGGCCGCCGCCCTCTCCTGTTCGAAGGGCGAGGTGAAGCCCGTGGGGCCGCCTCACCAAAGCCCGCCCGCCGCCGAGCTTATCGAGCAGGCCGACAAGCTTTACGCCGAGCGCGGCCAATCGCTCGAAAGCGTGCGCCGCGCCATCTCGTTCCTGCGCCTCGCCCGCTCCCGCGAGAACCGCAATTACGAGGCCGCGTGGAAACTCTCGCGGGCCGCCTACTACCTCGGCGCGCACGGACCGGAAGAGGGCGAGCGGCTCGAAGCCTTCCGCGAAGGGATAACGGCCGGCGAGCTGGCCGCGCAGTTCGGTCCCGACGAGCCCGAGGGACACTTCTGGCACGGCGCCAACCTCGGCGGCCGCGCCAAGCTGCAAGGCCCCATCTACGCCCTCGCCTCGGTCGAAGAGATCAGGCGCGACATGGAGACGGTCATCCGTCTAGACGAGGGCTTCCAGGCCGGCAGCGCCTACCTCGCCCTCGGCCAGCTCGACCTCGAACTGCCGGAGATGTTCGGCGGCAACGACGAGCGCGCCGTCGAGGTGCTTGAGCGCGGCCTGGCCTTCGGCGAGAACAACGCGCTGCTCCGCGTCAAGCTGGCCGAGGCCTACATGCAATTGAAGCGGACGGCCGACGCGCGCCGGCAGCTCCAGGCCGTCCTCAAGATCAAGCCGAGCCCCGATTTCGGCCCCGAATACGCGCAGGCCGTGGCCGAGGCCCGCAGGCTCCTCGAAAAGACTGGCTGAGGGCTTGCAGAAAAGTTGGCGCGGGCGCGCTGGCGGGTTGACACCGCAGCCGAATACCTTTATAAGTTCCCCCGCACCTTGCCCCCAAGTGCGCTTTCATCCTCATCGGTTTTTCAGTCGCAAACAAACCTAAAGCAAAAAATCCCGCAGGGACTTTTGCGTGCTTCTGACCGGCCTTCGCGCCTTTTTCATTCTTCGCGGGCATCCTAATCCGTTGATGCGAGAAATATTCATGGGGACGGACCGGTCTCGACGGCAGACCTACCTCCATGCCCACCAGCCACCCGCTCAACTAGCTTTTGGAGGATTGAATGAATCGTAAGTTGTTCTTCGCCGCTACCCTCATCGCGCTCGGCTTAACGCTCATCATGGCCGGCGTCCCCACGCCCAACACCTTCGCCCAGAAGAAGGACCATGACCCGGGCCACGGCCCCGCGCTCCGAGAGGACGGGACGGTTGTCGCCCCCGACGGCGCTGTATTTGAATCGCAGAAGGCTTTCGCCGACAACGGCCGTCGTTGCAGCACCAAGCACCATGACGAGCTCACCCTCGAAAAAATCGACAGGGACGTGCGGAATGAGAAGGCTCGCCAGGGCCAGCCCGGCGGCGATGGCGGCGGTGACATCACCATCGCGGCGGCCCCCGGCTCCATCACCATCAACGTCTACTTCCACGTCGTCCAGCAGAACGGCACGGCCGGCGTCTCCGGCACGGGCTACGTCCCCCTGTCGTGGCTGGACAACCAGATCACCATCATGAACAACGCCTACGCCGGCCTCGGGCCGAACCAGAGCGGCACGCTCGTCAGCGGCATCGGCGCCAACACGCCCTTCCGCTTCGTCCGCGCGGGCGTTGACTACACGGTCAACTCCACCTGGTACGGCGCCGGCCCCGGCTCGATCGCCCAGGCGCAGATGAAGGCCGCGTTGCGCACGCCCGGCACCAGCGCCGACGACCTCAACTTCTACACCAACAGCGGCGGCGGCTACCTCGGCTGGGCGACCTTCCCGAACGACTACGCGAGCGCCCCGGCGCAGGACGGCGTTGTCTGCTACTGGGCCTCCCTGCCGGGCAGCAACTACACGCCCTACAACCTCGGCGACACGGCCACGCACGAGGTCGGCCACTGGCTCGGCCTCTACCACACGTTCCAAGGTGGCTGCCAGAACCCCGGCGACGGCGTCTCCGACACGCCCCCCGAGCGCTCGCAGGCTTTCGGCTGCCCGACGGGCCGCGACAGCTGCAAGAACAGCGCCGGCCTCGACCCCATCGAGAACTTCATGGACTACACCGACGACTTCTGCATGTTCAAGTTCAGCGCCGGCCAGTCCAGCCGCGCCGACAGCATGTGGGCGACCTACCGCGCCGGCAAGTAACCTCCGGGTTTGAAGGCCACGCGCTTTAAAAGAGGGAGCGCCCGCCACATAGGCGGGCGCTCCCTCTCGTTAAGTTTAAATATGAAGACGACGCTGTCGAGAATTTCTTTCCTCCTCCTCGCCGCCGCCGGCCTGACGCTCTTCGTCGCGGCCGAGGCCGCCTGCCAGAAGGGCGGCAAAGACCCGTTCGCGGGCGTGCCTCGCATGAGCGTCGCGGAGTTGAGTAGGGCGCTAAAGGAGGGCCGGGCGGTCGTCCTGGACGTGCGACCCATTGAGGCTTTCGAGGAGGAGCACATCGCGGGCGCCGTCTCGATACCAGAGGAGGAGGTCAAGGAGCGCGCGGGCGAACTGCCGAAAGACAAGCTCGTCGTCGCCTACTGCACTTGACCGGCCGAGCACTCCAGCGCCCGTGCGGCGTCATACCTCAAACACAAAGGGATAGAGAAGACGGCGGCCCTCGTCGGCGGCCTCGACGCGTGGAAGGCGGCCGGCCTGCCCGTCTGGAAGAAGGCCCGCTGACGCCGCCACGACGCCCCGACTTCACGAAATCCTCAACCACCTTCAAACAGCACGCCCTTCATCTTCACTCTTCGGGCGGCCGCCAGTCTATCCTCTCCGCGTCGAGTTCATCCCCCTTGTAACAGGCCCAGACGGTCGCGCGCATGTTCGGCCTGAGCCTGCCCGCGCGAACCTCTATCCTGGCAAGGTCGCCTTCCGCCAGCGGCTCGCCCCGCAGGCGGAAGAGTGGCTTGAAGTCTCCGCGGCCGTAATGCAGCGTGAACTGCTCCGTCGTCTGCTCGTCCGTGCGGACCTTTATGAAGACGCGCCCGCGCCCGCGGCTGTAGGCGAGCACCCTCCCCGTAAAAGCGGTGGTGTTGTCGCGCGGGCACTTCAGGTCTGAGGGAGTCCCGATTCTCCCCTCGCGCTGGGCGTGCGCCCCCGTCACGGTCAGGGCGCAGCCGAGCGCGACCGCGGCAAAAAGGCCCTTGAAAAGTCTTCTCATAATCTCACCCCGGCGCGGCCCTTTCGGATTTGTTGCGGCCGGCTCAAATTTATAACACGCGCCGTTAAATGCCTACCAAAACCGCGCGGGCGTGGGCTATATTACGGCCAGCGTGATTATCGCCACATGGAACGTTAACTCGGTGCTGGCGCGGCTGCCGCTGGTGCTGCGCTGGCTGGAGTCGGCGCGGCCCGACGTGCTCTGCCTACAGGAGACGAAGTGCTCCGACGAGCGCTTCCCGGCGGAAGAGTTCAAGGCCGCCGGCTACCGCTCCGAGTCGCACGGCCAGCCGACATACAACGGCGTGGCCGTCCTCTCGCGTCACGCGATTGAGGACGCGCGGCGCGGCATGCCCGACGACGAGGAGGGCGCGCACGCGCGCGTGCTGGCCGCGACCGTCAAGGGCGTGCGCGTCGTCAACGTCTACGTCCCGAACGGTCAGTCGGTCGGGACCGACAAGTACAAGTTCAAGCTCAAGTGGCTGGGGCGCCTGCGCGCCTACCTGGACGACGAGTTCTGGCCCGACGACGAGGTGCTCATCTGCGGCGACTTCAACGTCGCGCCCGAAGACCGCGACGTGCACGACCCCGAACTCTGGCGCGGCCGCATCCTCTTCAGCCGCCCCGAGCGCGAAGCCCTCGAAGGCGTGCGCGAGTGGGGCTTCACCGACGCCTTCCGCATGCACGAGGCGGACGCCGGCCACTACTCCTGGTGGGACTACCGCGCCGGCTCGTTCCGACGCAACACGGGTCTGCGGATTGACCACGTCTGGGTCTCGGAGCCTCTGGCGGCGCGCTGCCGTCGCTCCTGGATAGACAAGGAGCCGCGCGGGTGGGAGCGCCCGTCGGACCACACGCCCGTGCTGGCCGAGTTCAAATGAGTGAGCAAGGCGGCTGTCGCGCCTCGCGCTCGCCGCCCTGCTCGCCGCCGCCGTCGCGGTGCTGCTGGGCGCGCTCCTTTAAAAGCAGTTCGGAGGTCGAAATGGCAGAGCGAGGCAACGACGCTTTGATCCTGGCCGCCGCGGCGGGCGCGGGTGCGCTCCTGGCGGCGCGCGCCGCCCTGAACTGGCGGCGGCGGTACGACCTGCGCGGGAAGACCGTGCTCATCACGGGCGGCTCGCGCGGGCTGGGGCTCGTCCTCGCGCGCGGCTTCGCGGAAGAGGGCGCGCGCGTCGCCATCTGCGCGCGCGACCCGGGCGAGCTTGAGAGGGCGCGCGACGATTTGCGCAGGCGCGGCGCCGAAGTCTTCGCCGTCCCGTGCGACGTGACGGAGCGGTCGCAGGTCCGCGAGATGGTCGAGGTCGTGACGGGCCACTTCGGGCGGGTGGACGTGCTCGTCAACAACGCGGGCACGATACAGGTCGGCCCGCTTGAGGTGATGACGCTCGAAGACTTCGAGCAGGCGATGGCCATCCACTTCTGGGCGCCGCTCTACACCGCCCTCGAAGTCCTGCCGCAGATGCGCGCCCGCGGCGAGGGGCGCATCGTCAACATCGCCTCCATCGGCGGCAAGGTGGCCGTGCCGCACCTCGTCCCCTACAGCGCCAGCAAGTTCGCGCTCGTCGGCCTCTCCGACGGGCTGCGCTACGAGCTTGAGAAGGACGGCGTACTCGTCACGACCGTCTGCCCCGGCCTGATGCGGACGGGCAGCCCCCGCAACGCGACCTTCAAGGGGCGACACCGCGCCGAGTACGCGTGGTTCTCCATCAGCGACGCGCTGCCCGTGACCTCGATTCAGGCCGAGCGGGCCGCGCGCCAGATAGTCTCGGCCGCGCGGCGCGGGCAGGCCGAGCTGGTCATCACGACGCAGGCCGTCGCCGCCGTCAAGTTCCGCGCCCTCTTCCCCGAGGCGACGGCCGACATCCTCGCACTCGTCAACCGCCTGCTGCCCGGCCCCGGCGGCATCGGCCGCAAGCGCGCCAAGGGCCGCGACAGCGAGTCGGCCCTCGCGCCCTCTTTCCTGACGGCCCTCTCCGACCGCGCCGCCGCGCGCAACAACGAACTCAAGGCGTAGCGGTGTGAGCGAGCAGATGAGCGAAGACCTGAAGCCCGTCCTGATTACGCCGGAGGTCTTGCGCGCGCGCCCGCTGCCGCGGCCCCGCGAGGGCGGCGACAAGGAGGAGCGGGGGCGCGTGCTCGTCGTCGGCGGCGGGCGCGAGACGCCGGGCGCCGTCATCCTCGCGGGCGTGGCCGCGCTGCGCGCCGGGGCGGGGAAGTTGCAGATAGCGACGTGGGGGCCGAGCACGCCGCTCGTCGCCGCCGCCATCCCCGAGGCGCGCGTCTTCGCGCTGCCGGAGACGAAGGCGGGCCGGCTCAAGAAGTCGGCCGTCGAAGCTCTCGAAGCGCACGCCGGCAAGGCCCAGGCCGTCTGCATCGGGCCGGGGATGATTGAAGACGCGGCCGTCCTCGGCTTCGTCAAAGAGACGCTGAGGCTGTGCCGCGAGGTGCCGGTCGTGATGGACGCGGGCGCGGCCGGATGCCTGTCGGGCGGGGCCGAGCTTCTTCATAGCTTAGGCGGGCGCGCGGTGGTGACGCCGAACGCCGAAGAGCTGGCGGAAATCTACGGCGAGGAGAAGGGGAAGATTGCGGGCGCCCCGCTCGAAGCCGCGCGCCGCGCGGCCGGCGACTTCCGCGCCGTCGTCGCGCTCAAAGGCCGCGAGACGTTCATCGCCGCGCCCGACGGCCGCGTCCTCTCGAACCGAGCGGGCAGCGGCGGGCTCGCCACCTCCGGCTCTGGAGACGTTTTGGCGGGCGTCGTCGCCGGCCTGCTCGCGCGCGGAGCGGAACCCTTCGACGCGGCCGCGTGGGGCGTCTACCTGCACGCGCTCGCGGGCGAGGCGCTGGCCGCGAGCGTCGGCCCGCTCGGTTTCCTCGCGCGCGAGCTGTCGCGGGAAATCCCTCGGCTCATGGCAGAGCTTTCAAGTCCAAAAGGAGGTGACTCGGATGAGTCTTGACGAAAGGGAAGACAACACGACCTACAGGGTCGTCGTGAACCCGGAAGGCCAATTTTCAATCTGGCCGGCCGACAGGGAGAACGCGCTCGGCTGGAGCGACGCCGGGAGGTCGGGCACGAAGGAAGAGTGCAACGCGTACATCAGGGAGGCGGCGGCGGGCAGGCGGCCGCGCGGCCCACGCGACGAGAGTGACGAGACGGGCGGGCAGAGGGGC
>DATHBF010000474.1:0-9356 GCA_035296285.1 Pyrinomonadaceae bacterium
GTTGAGGACGTTGGCGTCGGCGGGCAGCGCGCCCGCGTTGGCCCAGATGCCGGCGAAGGCCGCGCCCGCCGTGCTCGGCTCGCGGATGATGTTGCCGAGGACGGTGGCGTCGATGACGGCGTTGCCCTGGCGGGCGTTGAACTGGATGCCGACCTCGCCGTAACGCTGGATGGTGTTGCCTTTGACGAGGTAGCGCGTGTGCGTCGTGCCGGTGACGCGGGCCGTGCCCGAGTTGCCGGAGGCGAGGAGGCGCAGCGCGTCGGCGCCGAAGCCCGCGCCCGAGTCGGCGATGCCGCTCACGCCGACGACGTTGTTGACGAACCTGCCGTCGAACTTGCCGGCCCCGGCGACGAGGCCGGCGATGAGGTGCGCGCCGCCGTTTGAAGGCGCGGCCGCGCCCGAGCCGTGGCGGAAGGCGTTGTCGTGGATGTTGAACTTGACGAAGCAGTCGGTGCCGTCGCCGTTCAGGGCGAGGCTGCCGCTGCCGCTGACGTTGCCGGCGTTTGAGTTCGAGAAGTCGCTGCCGCTGATGTTGACCTCGACCGTCGCCGTGTCGGTCGCCCGCGTCTGGATGGCGAACTGGCGGTAGGCGGTGAAGTGCGAGCCGGTGACGTTCAGGTTCGCCGCCGCGGCGCTCCTCGCCTCGATGAATATCGCGTCGGAGGTGTTGGCGTCGCCGCCGTTCGAGCTGTTGAGGCTCTGGCGGACGGTCGAGTCGGTGACGGACAGGTTGAGCGCCGTCGCCACGTCGTTCTCGACGAAGACGGTGCGGGTGAAGCCCCTGTCGAGCGTGCTGTTGCTGATGGCGGCCGTGCCCGTCAGGTTGGTGAAGCGGAGGCTGCCCTCGCCGGCCGTGAGCGTGGCGGGGTTCGCGTCGGCGGTGGAGTTGCTGCCGTTCCTCGTCACGGTGCCGACGAGCGAGTTGTCGAGCGTGAAGCCGGAGACGCCCGTGCCCCGGATGCCGTAGTTCTGGCAGCCCTGGATGCTCATCCAGGCGAGCGAGACGTTCGAGCTGTTGTTCAGGAGGACGCACGTGCCCTGCGTGGCGCTGCCGTCGGGGCCGTTCTTGTTCTGGATGGTGCCGCCGGAGCCGGGCGAGCCGTTGCCGGTGACGGTCAGGCCGCCGGCCGAGCCCGTGTTGTTCAGGATGACGCCGTTGCCGCTGGTGCCGACGGCCGTGCCTGCGGAGATGCTCCGGAAGGTCAGGCCGAGCGGGCCGATGCTCGTGTTGGCGACGTTGAGCGCCGTGCCCGAGCCGGTGCTGATGGTGTTCGTGCCGGTGGCCTCGACCGTGCCCCCGGCGTTGAAGGTGACACCCCCGCCGGTCGTCGTGTTGCTGACCGAGACGGTGTTCATCAGGAACGTGCCGACGCTGCCGCCGGTGACGTTGCGGATGGCCGTCCCCGTCGTGTTGACGAAGCTGAGGCCGTGGAGCTGGTCGTTCTGCGCGAGGAGGACGCCGGACTGCGCCACGCCGCCGGTCGTGATGACGGGGCGCGCGCCGCCCGTCGAGGGCAGCGGGTCGCTGTCCGGGGCGAAGGTGATGCCCGTGATGGCCGAGATGCTCGCGGGCGCGCCCTGGCCTATGAGCTTCTGGTCGTTCTCAAGGGTGAGCGGGCCGGCGTAGTTGCCGCCGCCCGTGTGGAGGAAGATGTCGTCGCCGGCCTCGGGGTTACCGACCCCGACGGTGCCGTTGGCGGCGTCGAAGGCGGCGAGGGTCGCGTACGGGTGCGTGAGCCGGCCGTCGCAGCCGACCGAGCAGGCGCCGGCCGCGTTGTTGATGAACCAGAGCATGTCGCTGACGGTGAGGACGACGGCGCCCTGGTCGCTGCCGGCGGCGTTGCCGATGGTGTAGTTGAAGCTGTCGGTGCCGGTGAAGCCGCGCGGCGGGTCGTAGGTGAACGTGCCCGTCGCCGTGTTCATGGTGACTGCGCCGCCGTTCGCGCTGGTCGCGTCGAAGGCGGTGATGGTCGTGCCGGGGCCGCTCTGGTCGTTGGCGAGCACGCTGTAGCCCGTGGTCGCCGTGTTGATGCGGACGTTGCCGGTGGCCGAGCGCATGTCGTCAACGGCGAGCGGCTTGGTGCCGAAGCTGAAGGTGTAGTCGGCCGCCATCTGGTCGGGCGGGTCGAAGGTGTCGGCGTCCGTGATTTGAGCGGCGAGGACCGTCACGGCGCAGGTCGTGCCGGCCGGGAGGTCGGCGGCCGGGTCGAGCGTGAAGCTGGCGGCGGGCGAGGCGCTCAGCGTGAAGGTCTGGGGCGAGCCCGCGGGGCACTCGACGGAGAACGACGCGGTCGTGGCGTTGACCGGCTCGGTGAAGTTGACGGTGATGTTGGAGTTCGGGGCGACGCCGGTGGCGCCGTTGGCGGGCGACGTGGTGGCGACGGCCGGCCCGGCGTCCACGTTGATCGTGACGGTCGCGGCGTCGTTCGGCAGGAGGCCGTTCGTCGCCGTGTAGTTGAAGGTGTCGGCGCCCTGGAAGCCGGCGGCCGGCGTGTAGGTGAAGCTGCCGTCGGCGCCCAGCGTGACGGTGCCGCCCTGCGCGGTCGGCCCGGCGGCGATAGCTTGCGCGGTGGGCTGCGGCGTGCCCGTGTCGTTAGAGAGGACGCCCGGCGCGGTGATGCTGAGGGCGATGTCCCTGGTCGCGTTGTAGCTGTCGGCGAAGGCGAGGGGCGAGACCCTGAGCGACCCGGCGACGAGCGTCGTGTTCGGGTCGATGGTGTCGCTGAAGACGACGCCGGTGGCGTCCGTCGCGCTCGCGTTGGCGACGTTCACGTCGTAGGTGATGGTGTCGCCCGGCTCGGCCTTGCCGTCGCCGTCGGGGTCGGGGAACGAGTCGGTCTTGGTGGCGGTGACGACGGCCGTCAACGGGCGCGGGGGGGCGCTCAAGGCCGAGGCCGGCGGCAGCACCGGCGTCGCGAGCATCATGAAAGAGATGAGCAGGGCAAGACAGACTCTCGTCTGGCGCAGGCGTGGGGGACAGGGGTAAGTTTTCATGGGTGGATTTCCTATCGGGGTTGAAACCTTGCCCGTTCCTACAGGGAGGTGGGCGGTGGAGGTGGCTGAAGCGTTGGAGTTTAGAGGTTTAACTTGGCGACAGGCCGTTCGCTAGCTGGGCGAGACCGGCGGAAAGATGGCGGGGAGACCTGTCACACGACGCGAAGACTCGGCTGAATTGGTACCACTGACAAGGGCGGCAAGGTATCACACAAATCCGAGTCAGGCAACGTCCGCGGCGCGGGGTGAGGCTTCGCCCGCCGGCCGTTCGATGAGGGCGTAAAGCTGTCTGAGCTTTGAAACGTCGTGCTCGAACCAGTCGTGGACCCAGCGGCAGTACGACTCGGCGACGTGCCGTTCGTCCGCGCCGCCGATGGCGAGGCGGATAGAACGCGCCGCCATCATGCCCGTCATCATCGCCTTGAGGACGCCGTGTGAGGAGGCGGGGTCGAGCACGGCGGCGGCGTCGCCGACGAGGAAGTAGCCCGGCCCGGCGGGGCGCGACGCGGCACGCCACGTCACGTCCGCGCCGCGCGACGGGCCGCACGGTTCGAGCCCGTCGAACTCGGCGGGCGGGCGCCGTGAGGGGCGGCCCCCGTCGAGAGACAGGCGGGTCCACTGGTAGAGGTCGGCCCCGACTCTGGCGGTCCAAATCCAGCCGCCGCGCTCGGCCACGACGGCGGGCGCTTCGTCGCGGGCCGCGCACGCCCCCCGGGCGTAGCCGTAGCGCGCGAACAGCGGCGGCGAACGCCTCACGAAGCCGAGGCCGAGCCGCCGCGCGAGCCAGTGGCGGCCGCCGGCCGCATCTATCAGGAATGAGGATACGATCTCCCCGGCGTCGGTCTTCACGCCGCGGACGCGCGCGCCGTCGAGCAGCGGGCACACGGCGCGGCACGGCTGGATGACCCTGACGCCGGACTCGCGGGCGCGGTCGAGCAGGAGGGCGTCGAGCCGCGCGCGCCCGGCCTGGTAGCCGCGCCACGCGCCGCGCTCGTCCGCGCCGAAGCCCTCGAAGCGGCGCGGCCCGCCCCACTCCACCCAGTTCCCTTCGTGCCGCAGGAACCCGGCCGCGCGCACGGACTCCGACACCCCGAGCCGCTCGAAAAGGGGCTCGACGCCGGGGTGCAAAGTCTCGCCGGGACGTTCGCGGGGGAACGGGGCGCCCTCGACGAGCGCGACGCTTATCCCGGTGCCCGCGCACTCGATGGCGGCGGCCGAGCCGGCCGGCCCGCCGCCGACGACGACGACCACGTCCGCGCTAATCGTCGGCAATCTCTCTCCCCTCCCACGCCCCGCCGTCCGGCTTGAGGAGCGCGCGGCGGTGCTGCGGGTCGCAGAAGAGCGTGGCCCTGCCCGTGATCTTTATCCTCCGCCTGCGGAACTGGGCGCCCGGCACGAACGGGGCGCTCGCGCGGAAGACGACGAAGCGGTAGGCGTCGCCCGGCAGCGTCATCTGCGCCGCCTGCTGCGCCTGCTGCAACTCGGGCTCGCCCGCCGTGACGCGCCTGAAGGAGAGGACAACCCAGTCGGTCGGCGCGCCGCCGAGCACCTTGTGGACCTGCGCCATGGCGAGCGAGCGCGACTGGTACTCTTCGAGGTCGATGTGGCTGGTGACGCGGATGGAGAACTTGTTGTCGAGCGCGTTCTGCACGTAGTCGGTGTGGGCGAAGCTGGGGTAGTCGGCGAACCGCTCGCCGTTGATCGTCACGACGCGCGGGCCGGGGACGCCGTCCCAGGGCAGGCTGCCGACCTGCCCGATCTCCTCGTCGGTGAGCGGGCTGACGGTCGGCCATTCCTGCTCCACGCCGTAGGTGAAGGTGCGCGTGGCGTCGGGGGCGGCGGCGGGCCAGAAGGTGCTGAGCGCGGCGCAGAGCTTGGCGTCCTCGGGGAAGGGGCTGCCGAGGCCGTAAGAGGAGAGGTGCCAGTCGCCGTTCAGCTCGTCGCGGCTCACGTCCCAGCCCGGCGCGAAGAACCCGGCCGAGTCGTCCGGCAGGTGAGAGTGGCGCGCCGTGTCGGTCGGCTTGGCCAGGGTCTGCCGCGCCGAGACCTCGCCGAAGAGCGAGACGATGGCGGTCGCCGTCGTGTCGCCCCCGCGGAACGGGCCGCCCGGCAGTTGCAGGTTCGGCGCGAGCCTCTGGTCCGAGAGCGTGTCGGGCGGCCTTTGCCAGATCGAGTCGCGCAGCCCGGGCGGCAGCGTATCTGTCCACTCGGTCAGCTCGCGCTGGTCGCAGGTGGGGAAGAAGTCGGGCGCCGTCACGAGCGAGTAGGCCGGCACGAAGGCGACGCCCCCCGGCTGCGAGAGTTGCGGGCAGCGCGCCTCGACCCACCCGTCGCCCGTGAAGTCGAGGTAGTGCAGCGCGCGATAGCCGCCCGCGCTCGTCAACTGCTCCACGTCCCTGCGGTTGTTGAGGTCCAGGATGCTCCCGTTGTTCCGGACCCTGTGGCGCACGTGCACGTACTCGGGCGCGCGAAGCGCCAGCCCGTCCCAGGGGATTCTAAGGCTGGAGGAGAGCACCTCGACGTTCTTCGGGACGTTGAAGGTGAGCAGCTTGCCCTTGTATCGCGCCCGCTCGACGAGCGAAGGGTGGACGACCGGCAGCAGCACGCCCGCGCCGTGCTCGGCCGCCTCCGACCACTCGGCTATCCCCTCGGTGAAGACGAAGGGCGGCTGGCTCAGGTCGGGCTCCTTCCAGCCGGTGTCGAAGGGCACGCCGCCGGAGGCGTGGAGGCGGGCGAGCTGAACGTGGATGCGCCGCAGCTTCTCGTTGACGTGGCGCGCGCGCAGCTCGACCTGAAGGCCCGCCGAGTCCTTCAGGCACTCGTCGCCGGGGAACAGCTTGTGAACCGGGAGCCAGAAGTTCCGCTCCTCGTCGCCCTTCCCGTCGGGCGCGTCGTCGGGGATGATGAAGCGCATGGGGCAGAAGTTCTTCGGGTTCCCGGTCTGCCGCACGGCGAGGTAGGCGGCGTAGCGCGCGGGCGAGACGCGGATGGCGAAGGGGTCCGTCTCGTCCGTCGGCAGGAAGCCACGCCGCGACCCGTCGTAGACGGCCTCCTTCGTGCCGACGCGCGACACGCCCGTGCGGGAGAAGACCAGGTCGGCGTGCTTCTTGTGGCAGGTCTGCCACGCCGGCCTGTACTCGTAAGCGAAGACGACGACGGCCAGCGGCGCGTCGCCGGCCCGCGCCCGCAACTCCTGCAAGTTCGGCGGCGCGGCCCCGAAGACGTAGTTCTCCACGACCTCCAGCTCGGCCAGCGTGGGGAAGACGGCCAGCGACGACCCGTCGGCCTTCTTCAGCACGTTGGTCGAGGCCAGCGCGTGGTAGAGCAGGCTCCGCGCCGGGTGGCCCGGCTCGACGCCGCGCCTGCCCTCGTGGGCGAAGTCCTCGAAGCCCCCGACGCCGCGGCGGATGTTCGGAAGCTCCTTCGCCAGCTCGGCCCCGAGGTCGGCCGCCCTGATGTCGAGCCCGTGCAGCGCGAGCAGGTCGCCCCACCCGTGCGGGGCGAGCCGCTCGCAGACTTGCTTCACCTTATCAATGAGGGCCATCTCACCTCCTTCCGCGCCGTCTACCCGGCGGTGACGCCTTCGTCAACGAACTCCTTCTGGTCGGCCTTGACGGAAGGAAGCTGCTCGTCTAAGCCGCGCAGGAACGGGATGCTCGGGGCGAAGAAGAACTCGCCGCCCTTCATCGTGACGAAGCCGGCGAAGTCGAAGTCCTCCAGCGCGGCGCCGCCCCACGTCGTCGGCCAGTGCTGCGCGGAGCGCGCCCCCTGCCCGATGACGGGATCGAGCCCCGTGTCGGGTGCCCCCGGCGCAGGGGGCTGCACCACGTCGCGGGCGAAGTTGTGGTTGTTCGCCCACTGGACCTGCATGAAGCCGAACTGGTCGGGGATGCTGCTCTGGAAGCACTGGAAGAGCAGGCCGACGTTTTTGGTGGGGCGGTCTTCGAGCGTCGGCTGGCGCTTGCCGTAGGTGATGCCGCGGCGCGTGATGCGGCGGCGGCGCTCGGCCTCGTTGACCTTGCCGCCGTCGAAGCCTGTGTCGCCGCGCGGGTTGGTCTTGCGGATGTGGCCCTGGAAGGGGCACTTGAGGGCGGACGGGTCGCCGCCGTAGTTGAAGTTGTTGAAGTCGAGCAGGGCGGGGGCCTGCTCGGTGTCGGAGAGCAGGACGGGGACGCCGTTCTCGAAGCGGCCGATGACCTGCGCGCCGGCCAGCTCGCTCCCGGCCGGGCGGCCCAGCGCCTCGGACAGCCTCTCCTCCGTCTCCTTAAAGCCTCGGACGTTCTGCTCCAGCTTGCGGAAGACGAAGTAGCTGCCGAAGCTGTCGGGCTTGTCGGAGAGCGGGTCCTTCGTCAGCACGATGTCGAGCGGCGCCGACGGGTCCCACTGGTCGATGCCGAACTTGTCAGCCTCCTCCTGCACGTCGGCCTGGTAGTAGAGGGGCTGGCTGATGCCGTCGCGGTAGCCGAACTGCTCGACGGGCTTGTTGTTCTTGTCGCGGATGGCGACGCCGTCCTCGCGCGCCCGCACCTCGGCGATCTCCTTGAGCGACTTCTCGACGCGCTTCCTCACGTCTTCGAGGCGGGCCGGGTCTTCGTCGGCGAGCAGGATCATGGCGTGAATCTTCCGCCCGCGGTAGCCTTCGTCCCACCTGGCGGCCGGCGGGTCGGCGAGTTCCGCCCTGCCCTTCTCCATCCCGTCTTTGAAGAACGTGTTGGGCGAGCCGCCCGCCTGCGGCTCGTCGAAGCCGTCGAGCGCGAAGCCCAGCTTGCGGTAGCCCTCGGCCGAGAGGTAAATTCCGCCGAACGCCCTGCCGGAGATGCGGTTGAGCTTGTACTCCCTCGTCTCCTGGGCCTGCCGGAAGGCGCTCGTGACGAAACGGTTGGTGAAGTCCGCGATCCACCTCCTGACCGCCTTGGGCTTGCCCGTGAAGCGCACGAAGATGTGCGCGGCGAAGTCCCGCCCGTGTGACTTCAGGATGTTGCCCTGAAGGTTGGCGAGCATCTGCGTGTACTTCTCGTCGTCCGGGTTAATCGGCTCCGATTCCTGAACCAGGTCAATTGGCATAACTGTTCTCCTTTGTCGGCGGGGGTTTATAAGTGCCGCGCTGGTCGCTACCGCGCCCTTAACACTCAACGCACCGAACCGGGCCGGCCGCTGTCACGCGCGCGAATCTTTTTTTTCGGCCGCCCCGCCGCTGATAGCGCCGGCGCGCATTCGGTGCGTATGCATCTAGAGGCGTCCGTTCGCGGAATGCAGTCCGGGCCTGCGCCGCGCCGTCACCCCAGGGCGGCCCCGGCGTGTACGAAGGGGGCAACTCACTCGTTAGGAAGGAGCGAGAGCAATGTCGAGAGAAAAGACGCAGGAAAGTCCGAGGAGAATCATCGACCTGGTGACGGAGAGGAAGAACGCGATAGAGCAGGACCCGACCGAGGCCGAGAAGAACGCGCGGCTCGCCGTCATGGCCATCACGGAGGGCCGCGGCTCGAAGGCGTGGAGGGATTACATGCTCCAGTTCGTCGAGAAGGACCCCGCGGCCCCCGACGAGCCGCTCAACCCCGCCCACCTCGCGCGGCTGATGGCGGAGGACAACACCGCCGACAACTACGACATGAACCGGAGGCGCGCATACCTTTTGGGCAACGCGATATGCGGCGGCTTGAGCCCGACCGAGATCGTGCCGACCGTGCAGAACCCGCGGGGGCTCAACTTCACCGTGGACACCATTGACGAAGGGCTGTAAGGGCCTGCGGGCGGCGCCATGAAAACGTTCAAAGACCCGTCCCGCAAGCTCGCCGCCTGTGTGGACCGCTCGCGGAGGCTTGAGGAGAGGTGGCGGGTGCTCTGCGACCTCCACCTCCCTCTGGCCCCGGAAGATTCCATCTGGCGCTATTACCACCCCGCCGACCCGGACGCGCCGACGCAGGGCTGGAAGCTGCACGTCTCGGCGACGGTGCTGAGCGCGTGCGAGGTGTTGGAGAGGGTCGCGCCCTTCCTCGCCGCGCGCTCCGTCCCATACAAGGCGCCGCGCTCGCTCCAGGAGTTGGTCAAGATAAACTCGGGCCTCTATTACGGCTACAGCCAGGTCGGCAAGATCATCACGGTCTACCCGCCGACGGCGGGGGAGGCCGTCGAGCTGGCGCGCGAGCTGCGCGGGCTGACGGGACGAAGGCCCGCCCCCGCCGTGCCCTTCGACCGGAGGTTCGGCGGCAACGTCTACTACCGCTTCGGCGCCTTCGCCCACATGGAGCTGGAGCACGAGGACGGGCGGCGCTCGCCCGCCATCCGCGACCCCGAAGGCCGGCTCGTCCCCGACGCGCGCGACGCGGCGGACGCCAAGCCCGAATGGGTCTCGGACCCGTTCG
>DATHBF010000475.1:0-6852 GCA_035296285.1 Pyrinomonadaceae bacterium
AACCTGTTCCTCGTTGACCGCGAGAACGGCCTGATACTCGACTTCATGACCGACGTGCTCCCGCCCGCGGGCGCCCAGGGTCAGCCGGTCGCATCCGCCTCGGGCGACGCGAACGTCGGGGCGCGGGCCGCCCAGCCGGCCGCGGCCGGCGCGCCGCGCATGCTGACGCTGCCGAACAGGGACGACTCCGTCCGCTTCATGGTCGTCGGCGACACGGGCACCGGCACCCGTCAGCAGAACGAGCTGGCGCAGTTGATGTTCCGCTACCGGCAGACCTTCCCCTTCGAGTTCGCCCTGCTCGTGGGCGACAACATGTACGGCTCAGAGAAGGCCGCCGACTACAAGGCGAAGTTCGAGGACGTGTACAAGCCGCTGCTGGACCAGAAGGTGAAGTTCTACGCCGCGCTCGGCAACCACGACGAGTCGAACCAGCGCTTCTACGAGCACTTCAACATGAACGGCGAGGAGTACCACCGCTTCACGAAGGGCAACGTCGCCTTCTACTGCCTGAACAGCAACTACATGGACAAGAAGCAGCTCCAGTGGCTCGAAGGGCAGTTGGCGAAGGACGACTCCGAGTGGAAGGTGGCCTTCTTCCACCACCCGCCCTACTCGTCGGGC
The DNA here is from genome assembly GCA_035296285.1 of Pyrinomonadaceae bacterium. Classification (GTDB taxonomy): domain Bacteria; phylum Acidobacteriota; class Blastocatellia; order Pyrinomonadales; family Pyrinomonadaceae; genus QHXN01. The sequence goes on from DATHBF010000475.1 coordinate 622, forward strand.
GGCAAGCACGGCTCCGAGACTTCGGTGCGCGAGGTGGTCGAGCCCATCTTCCTGAAGCACGGCGTCAACGTCGTCTTCGCCGGCCACGAGCACTTCTACGAGCGCATCAAGCCGCAGAAGGGCATCTACTATTTCATCTCGGGCGCGGGCGGGAAGCTGCGCAAGGGAGACGTGAAGAAGGGCTCGCCCCTGACGGCGAAGGCTTACGACGACGACATGTCCTTCATGCTCGTCGAGATCACGAAGGACGCCATGCACTTCCAGGTCATCTCGCGCACGGGCGAGACGGTGGACTCCGGCGTCATGCCGAACCAGAAGGTATCGAAGGCGGCCTCGAACTAAGAGGCGCCCGTCAGTACGTGGCACGAGGCGGCCGGCCGGGCTCGCGGTGTGTTAACATCGCCGCGGCCCTTGCCGGCCGCTCTCTTTGTTTCGCGCCCACCCAGTAAGGAGCAAGCTTTATGAGCACGACTGTTCAGCTTGTGACGGCGGATGAACTGTTCCTGATGCCGAAGGACGGCTTCCGCTACGAACTGGTGAAAGGGGAACTTCGCAAGATGTCTCCGTCGGGCAGCGAACACGGCGCCGTTATCGTCCGGGTTACAGTGCGACTCGGTTCACACGTAGAGGCCAAAAAACTCGGCGTGTGCTTCGGCGCGGAAACCGGCTTCAAAATCGCTTCCGACCCCGACACCGTGCGCGCGCCCGACCTGGCTTTCGTCAGCCGCGAGAACATCCCGGAGTCCGGCATCACGAAAAAGTTCTGGCCCGGCGCGCCCGACCTCGCCGTTGAGGTCGTTAGCCCCGGCGACACGTTTACCGAGGTCGAGGAGAAGGTTGAACACTGGCTGGCGGCGGGCGCGAAGGCCGTCTGGGTCTTGAACCCGAAGCGGCGCGGCGTGAGTGTTTACCGCTCGGCGACTGAGGTGGTGCTGTTGTCCGAGTCGGACGAGTTGGACGGCGGCGAAGTGGTGCCGGGGTTCCGCTGCCGGGTGGCCGACTTCTTCGTCTGATAGAACCTGCCTTGGACCGCAACCTACCCATCGGAATCTTCGACAGCGGCGTCGGCGGCCTGACCGTCTACCGCGCGCTGCACGAGCGCCTGCCCTCGGAGCGTTACGTCTACCTCGGAGACACGGCGCGCGTGCCCTACGGCACGAAGTCGCTCTCGACCGTCGAGCGTTACGCCGTCGAGAACGCGCGCTTCCTCGTCTCGCGCGGCGTCAAGCTGCTGGTCGTCGCCTGCAACACGGCGTCGGCGCTGGCGCTGCCGGCCGTGCGCCGCTCGGTCGCGGTCCCCGTCGTCGGCATGATCGGGCCGGGCGCGCGGGCGGCCGTGGGCGCGGCGGGCGGCTTGACCGTCGCCGTCGTCGCCACCGAGTCCACCGTCAAGAGCGGCGCCTACCGCGAGGCCATCAGGAAACAGTCGCCCGAGACGGAAGTCGTCGAGCGCGCCTGCCCGCTCTTCGTCTCTCTGGCCGAGGAGGGGTGGGCCGAGACGGACGTGGCGCGCGCCGTGGCCGAAGAGTATTTGCGCGATTTGCGCGGCCGCCACCTCGGCGCGCTCGTCCTCGGCTGCACGCACTACCCCATCCTGCGGCGCGTGATACAGGAGGCCGTGGGCGAGGGCGTGCGCCTCATCGACTCGGGCGCGGCGGCGGCCCGAGAAGTCGAAGCATTAATTGATGGCGAGGGGCTGCGGCGCACCGCCACGCAGGAGCTTCGCGACCTGTCGGAGGCGGGTGCGCACGCACGCTTTTTGTGCGATGATCTCGACCACTTTTACGTGACCGACGCGGCCGAGCGTTTCGCGCACGTCGCCGAACGCTTCCTCGGCGCCGCGCCCCGCCGGCTCGAAGCCGTCGAGGTCTGGGGACAGGATGAGCTTCAAACCCGCTAACGGAACCGCCACGGGGCGCACCGACGGCCGCCGCGACGACGAGTTGCGCCCCGTGCGCATCACGCCCAACTTCATGCCCTACGCCGAGGGCTCGGCCCTCATCGAGATGGGCCAGACGCGCGTCATCTGCACCGCCACTCTCGACGACCGCGTGCCCCCCTTCCGCCGGAACACCGGGCAAGGGTGGCTCACGGCCGAGTACGCCATGCTGCCGCGCGCCACGCAGCAGCGCACGCAGCGCGAGACCGGCCGCGGGGGGCCTTCGGGCCGGACGCACGAGATTCAAAGACTCATCGGCCGCAGCCTCCGCGCCGTCGTCAACCTCGGGCTCCTGGGCGAGCGGACCATCACGCTCGACTGCGACGTGCTACAGGCGGACGGCGGCACGCGCACGGCCTCGATTACGGGCGCCTACGTCGCCCTCGCCCTTGCCTGCCGCCGGCTCGTGCGCGAGAATAGGCTGCAACGTCTCCCTTTCACGGGCGAGGTGGCCGCCGTCAGCGTGGGGCTGGTCGGCGGGCGCCCGCTCCTCGACCTCAAGTACGACGAAGACTCGCGCGCCGAGGTTGACATGAACGTCGTCTGCACCGGCGACGGCCGCTTCATCGAGCTGCAAGGCACGGCCGAGGGCAAGCCCTTCACGCGCGCGCAGTCGGACGAGCTGATCGAGCTGGCCGGCCGCGGCCTCGAAGAACTCTTCCGCGCGCAGCGCGCCGCCATCGAACAGTCCACACCCTGACATCCGAGGATTTAAATGATGTCCCCCCTTACTCCGCACACTCGCACAAGACTCTTCACCTTACTCTCCGCCCTCGCGCTCGTCGCAGCCTGCCTCCTCGCGGGCGCGCCCGCCAGCGCGCAGGGCATCGGCGCGCACCGCAAGCAGGGCCTCAACGCCGGCGGCTCGTCCACCCTTGAAGCGCTCATCGTCAGCCCCACGGGCCAACTGCCCGAGTTGAACATGCGCGTCAGGCTTGTCACCAGCGACGGGAGGGTGGGCGCCGGGATACCAAACGACAAGGGCATCGTCATCTTCCGCGACCTGGAGGCCGGCTACTACACGCTGTACATCGAGGCCGGCAAGGACTACGAGCGCGCGGAGGAGGTGGTCTACATAGACGCGGCCAAGCAACTCACGTCCGTGTCGCTCTTCCTCAGGCTCAAGCCCGAGGCCAACCCCGCGCTGAGCGGCGTGCCGAAGCCGGCCGCCGACCTCTTCGTCAGGGGCGTCGCCGCCTCGCGCAAGGGCGACGACAAGGCGGCGGTGCCCCTGCTCGAAGAGGCCATCGCGCGGCACCCGCCGTTCGGGCTCGCGCACGGCGAGCTGGGCCTGCTCCACCTGCGCGCCGGCCGGCTCGACAAGGCGCTCGAAGAGCTGCGCGCCGCGCAGAAGGCGCTGCCCGACGCCGCCGAGGTGCGGCTCAACTACGGCGTGGCCCTGACGCAGAAGAAGGACTTCCCCGAGGCCGAGAAGCACCTGCGCGCCGGACTGAAGAGGATGGACAAGTCGGCCACGGGCCACTTCTACCTGGGCCTGACCATGCTCGGCCTCAAGGACGCGGACGGCGCCGAGCGCGAGTTCCAGCAGGCCGCCAGGCTCGGCGGCGCGCAGGTGGGCGCCGCGCACCGATACCTCGGCGGCATCTACTGGCAGAAGAAGGACTACAAGCGCGCGGCCGACGCGCTTGAGACCTACCTGAAGCTCACGCCCAAGGCCGCCGACGCCGAGCAGATCAAGGGCACCATCAAAGACCTCCGCGCCAAGCAGTAATCAAAGGAGTAGAACCACCATGTCTCGACGCACCATACGGACGACACTGCTCGCCCTTCTCGCCGCGCTCCTCTGCGCGGGCGCCGTCGCCTCGGCGCAGGACGCGAGCGAGCCTTACACGAAGGAGAGCGAGCACTTCTCGGTCGAGCTGCCGTCCGGGCGCTGGAAGTCCGTCACGCGGCCCGACGGCGCGCACCACCACACCGAGTTCATCTACGGCGAACGGTCGGACGGCTACCTGAGAATCCGCAGGGAGGTGGTCGAGGCCGGCACGAAGCTCGCCGACGTGGCGCGGCGCGACGAGGACGTGAAGCTGCGTTTCATGCCCGGCTTCGTCGGCGGCAAGCAGAACACCTTCGCCGGCCGCCTCAACGGCATCGTCAGCACCTACGAGTACACGCAGGCCGGCAAGAACATGTCGGGCCGCGTCTACTACCTCCAGGCCGACAGCCGGACCGTCTACGCGCTCCACTTCACGGGCCTGCGCGACCGCCTCCAGTACATCCAGAACCAGACCGACGCCATCGCCCGCAGCTTCAAGACCAAACAGTAAAAAAGGTGTCGGGTGCCGGGCGCCGGTTAGTGCCCCGGCGCCCGACACCCTTGCTTCTCCCCTCCGATGAAACTAACGCTAGCGCCCGGCCTCTCCATCCAGAAGTCGCCGATTGACGGCAAGGGCTGCTTCGCCACCCGGTTCTTCCCGAAGGGCAAGAAGATCGCCGAGTACGCGGGCGAGCGCATCTCGCGCCGCGAGGTGGCCCGCCGCGTGCGCGTGCGGCGCAAGCACCGCATCTGCGCCATCGACCTCTACTGGAGCCTCGACGGCGCGCGCGGCGGCAACGGCACCCACTACATCAACCACTGCTGCCAGCCCAACTCCTACATGCGCACCACGCACGGCCACCTCCTCTTCATCGCCCTGCGCGACATCCACCCCGGCGAGGAGATCACCTGCGACTACATCAGCACCCACCACCCCGACAACTACCGCTGCCGCTGCAAAGCGCCCGACTGCCGCGGGACGATAAACAAACCCGTAAAATCATAGCCCGCCGACTGCGAAACGTCCGTCAGCCCCGCGAAAACGCATTTCGGCGGCGTGAAAACGTCCAGACGAGCTTAGCGGAGGTGAAGGATGGGTTTCAGAGCCGCGGCAGCGTGAAGCCGACGCGCGAGCCGCGCCCGACCTCGGATTCGAGGAAGACCTGGCCGCCGTGCTGCTCGACGACTTGGCGGACGAAGGAGAGGCCGAGGCCCGTGGACTCCTCCTCCTTGACGCGGCCGTCGCGCGAGACGCGGTAGAACTTCTCCCAGACCTTGTCCTGGTCCTCAATCGGGATGCCGTAGCCGCGGTCCTCGACCGTGACGCGCACGGCGTCGGCTTCGAGCACCGTCGAGAGCGTGACGGCCGTGCGCTCGGGGCTGTACTTGATGGCGTTGTCCACGAGGTTCGAGAGCGCCTGCGTGATGAGGCTGCGGTCGGCCGCGACGGGCGGCAGTTTCGTGCCGTTCGTCTCAAGCAGCCGCATCCGCTTGCGCTTGGCCGCCGACTGATGGTTGCCGACCGTCTCGCGCACCACGTCGCCGAGCAGGACGGGCGACATCAGGACTTCCTGCCGGTCCTTCTGTTCGAGTTTCGCCACCGAGAGGAACGTCCCGATCATGCGGGTCAGCCTCTGCGACTCGGAGTTGATGATGGAGAGAAACTCGCGCGGCTCCTCGGGGATGGACTCGTCGGCCATCAGCAGTTCGGCGAAGCCGTTGATGCTCGTGATGGGCGTGCGCAGCTCGTGCGACATGAGAGACAGCATGTCGCTCTTCAACGTCTCGTACTCCTTCACCTGCGTCACGTCGCGCGCCATCACGGAGAGGCAGAGCGGCACGGCCTCCTCCGCGTCACCCGACGTGACGAGCGCGATGCGCAGCGCCAACGTCTGCTCGCGGTCGGCGAAGTTAAGCTCGCGCTCGTAAGCCTGGCCCGTCTGGAGGACGCGGCGGACGGCGATGGCCGGCTCGTCGAAGACGCCCGTGCGGAAGCGCCCGAGCAGCCCGAAGAGGTCGAGCCCGCGGCACTGGTCGGCCGTGAGGCGCGCGGCCTCCTGCATCCTGCGGTTGGCGTAGGCGAGCGTGCCGTCGAGGTAGGCGACGGCGTGGGCTTCGGACGACTCGGCGAGCACGCGGCCGGCGAAGCCCTGCTCGGTCAAAAGGCCGCTCAGCACGCCGAGCGATTCGAGCCGCTGCTCGGCGGCCCGCGCCGAGAAGAAGGTCTCGTAAGTCTTGGGAACGTCGAGCGCGCGGGCGCGGTCGCGCTGGAGGTCGCGCGCGAACTGCGCGCTCACGTTCGAGAGCAGCGGCCGGTCCTCCTCCTCGAAGACTTCGCGCAGCCGCAGGAGCAGCGCGCCGACGGCCCGCCCCTCGTGGCATAAAGGCAGGGCGACGGTCGAGCCGCCCTCCGGGCCTTCGCCGGCCTTGACCATCATCTCGCCCCCGCGCACGGCCCGCTCGCACATCCCGACGCCCTCGCGCCACGCGGCGTTGCGGCCCGCGTCGGGCGCGGCCC
>DATHBF010000476.1:0-19122 GCA_035296285.1 Pyrinomonadaceae bacterium
CCCTGCTCGGCCAGTACGGCGGCCCTGAGTCCGTCCCCGCGCTCATCCAGTTCTCGCGCAACGACTCGAACGACAAGCTCCGCATGCGGGCCATCCGCGCCCTCGGCAAGACGGGCGACGAGCGCGGCCTCGACGTGCTGCGCGAGCTGGCGATGTCGGACAAGTACGCCGACGAGAGCCCGACCGACTCGGCCATCCACGCCCTCGCCGAGCACGACAGCCCGCGCGCCGCCCAGCTCATCACCGAGGTCGCGCTCTCCGGCAAGAACCAGGCGGCCCGCATCCACGCCGTCGGCCTCCTGAGCCGCCGCCGCGGCGAGCAGGTCGTGGACCAGCTCTTCCGCATCTACGACTCCGTGCCCGACGTGCAGATGCGCAAGCACGTCCTCGCCGGCCTCGGCGTCCGCGCCGACCCGCGCGCCATCACCAGGCTGGCCGAGGTGGCGCGCACGTCCGACAACGTCGAGCTGCGCAAGCAGGCCATCTACACGCTCTCGCACCGCAAGCAGGAGCCGCAGTTGCTCGACCTCATCCTCCCGCTCTACGACTCCGAGCGAGACCCCGAGCTGAAGCGCTCGATCCTCGACGGCATCGGCCAGTTCCAGACGCAGCGCGCCTGGCAGAAGCTGATGCAGGTCGTCCGCGACACGAACGAGCCGCTGGAGCGCCGCAAGCGCGCCATCAGCATGCTCAGCAAGAGCAAAGACCCCGAAGTCATGCGCTTCCTCGAAGGCATGCTCAAGTAAGCCCGATTGCGGATTCACTGATTGCGGATTGCGGGATGACGGGAGGTGGGCCGTAAGACATCTCCCGCCACTTCCGCCGGGACAAGTGTGTCCGAAGAGAGGTGGTAAGAAATGATACTCACACTCCTGACAGTCTTCCTTCTGACCTTCGCGCAGGCCGAGCAGAGATTCACGCCGGTCGAGGGCGCGACCTTGCAGGCCAAGCAGGAGGCGGCCGCGCGACAGGCCGCCGCCTCGGGCCAGACGCGCTACTGGACCGCCTACTCGTTCGACGTGCGGCCCGGCGTCGCCGTGGACGTTGACTACGTGAGCGACGACGGCAGCTTCCGCATCCAGGGGACGTGGGAGTCCTCAGTCCGCAGCCTCGACCCCTCCATCGAGACGCGCAGCCTCGGCGTCTTCCTCCTGCGCGACTCGCAGGCCGGCGGCGGCGTGGTCCGCCTCAGCGTCTACAACCTCGCGCGCCGCCACGAGTACGGCGGCTACCCCGTCTACTGGATGGGCCGCGCCTCGAACGACGAGAGCCTCGCGGTGCTGCGCGCACTCGCCGAAGGCGGCGGCGCCTACTCGAAGGCCGACATCGCCTCCGAGGCCGTCGGCGCCATCGCGCTGCACGACGACCGGCGCGCCCCCGAAGTCCTCGTCGCCGTCGCGCGCGCCTCGACCGACAAGGACGTGCGCGCCCGCGCCGCCCGCGCCCTCGGCCAGCAGCAGCCGCCCGCCCAACAGACGCGCGACTTCCTCGCGCAGCTCGCCCGCGACGAACGCGAGTCGCAGGACGTGCGACGCGCCGCCATCTTGGCCTACGCCCGCGCGCGCGACCCGCAGGCCCTCACCTTCCTCCAGGGGCTCTACGCCTCCCTCCAATCCGAAGACCTGAAGCGCACGACGCTCTCCGGCGTCGCCCGCAACGAGAACCGGGCCTCGGCCTCGGCCTTCGTCGTCCGCGTCGCCACGACGGACTCGGACCTCGACCTGCGGCGCGAGGCCGTCAAGCTGATGGGCGAGATCGCGGCCGAGCAGACCCTCGGCGCACTCCGCGACGCGGCCCCGCGCACAGACGACGACACGGAACTCCAGAAGCAGGCCCTCGCCGCCATCGGCAAGCGCCCGGCGTCCGAGTCTGTCCCGCTGCTCATCAACGTCGCGCGCATGCACCAGAAGCCCGAGCTGCGCCGCCACGCCTTCATCCTCCTCGGCCGCACGGGCGGCGACGCGGCCGTCGAATTTTTGAAAGGCGTGCTCGCGAGGTAAACTGGCGGCATGGCCGTCATGGAGATTACGGAGTACCCGGCGCAGGTGCTTAAAAAGGTGGGCGAGCCCGTCGCGGAGTTCGGGGCGGAGCTTGAGAGGCTGGCCGCCGACATGTTCGAGACGATGTACGCGGCCCAGGGCGTGGGGCTCGCCGCGCCGCAGGTCGGACTGGGCCTGCGACTCTTCGTGATGGACTGCCAAGGGCTGAAGCTGGTGGCAGCCAACCCCGAGATTCTGTCGACCGAGGGCGAGCAGGAGGGCGAGGAGGGCTGCCTCTCAATCGGCAAGGTCCACGCGCCCCTGGCCCGCGCCGCCCGCGTCCGCCTCCGCGCGCAGGACTTGAAGGGCGAGTTCTACGAGCAGGAGGCCCAGGGCCTCGCCGCCCGCTGCTTCCTCCACGAGACGGACCACTGCGACGGCTTCCTCTTCATCGACCGCCTCTCGCCGCTCAAGCGCGACATGGTCAAGCGCCGCTTCCAGAAGATGAAGAAGTGGCGTTGAATTTAGCGCATACGGGTTTTTGAAAACGGACGGGGCAGATGTATTATCTCGCCCTTCGGATGAACACCTTCGCCCCGCAGGAAACTCCCGCCGCCCCGCCGCTCGAACACGGACTCGGCCCGCACTTCCCGGCGCTCGCGCAGTTCGACTCCACCCAGGCCCTCGAATCGTCGCCGCTCTACGCGCGGCTGCGCCCCGAGGTCGAGCGCGTGCTGGGCGGCGTCGCCGTCGAAGAGTTCGGGTCGCGCGTCCGGCCGGAGGCTTCGAACGTGCTGCGCGCGACCGCCTGGAACGTCGAGCGCGGGGCGAGGCTGGAGGGCATCGCGGGCATGCTCAGGTCTCATCCGGTCTTAAGCGGAAGTGACGTGCTGCTTTTGACGGAGCTGGATTACGGCATGGCGCGCTCGGGCAACCGCTTCGTGGCGCGCGAGCTGGCGCGACTCCTCGGGATGAGTTACGCCTTCGCGCCGTGCTACCTGAATTTGACGAAGGGGAACGGGGCGGAGGCGGACGCGGAGGGCGAGAACGGCCTGGCGCTGCACGGCAACGCCGTGCTCTCGCGCTGGCCTCTGCGTGCGGCCCGGTCGGTGGCGCTGCCGAACGGCAAGGACAAGATGCGCGGGGCCGAGAAGCGTCTGGGGAGCCAGCGCGCCGTCGTCTGCCGAATCGAACACCCGGCGGGCGCGTTCCGCGCCGTCAGCCTCCACCTCGACGCGCATTCGAGCCAGCGCCACCGCCGGAGGCAGATGGAGGTCGTGCTGGACTTCGTCGAGAGTTTGAGGCCGCGGCTGCCCGTCCTCGTCGGCGGCGACTGGAACACCTCCACTTACAATTCGAGCCGCGCCGTCTACTCCATCGCCGGCTTCGCGCGCCGCGTCATGATGGGCGTGGGCAACGTCATCGAGAACCACTACCTGCGCCCCGAGAACTGGTTCGAGCGCGGGCTGTTCCGCGCCCTTGAGCGGCGCGGCTACCGCTTCCGCGAACTGAACGAGCCGGGCCGGGGAACGCTCCACTACGACGTGAAGGATTTGGCGGCGAACACCAACATGGCCGACTGGGTGCCGCGTTGGTGCTTCTGGTGGATCGAGTGGGCGCTCAGGGACCACGGCGGCCGCTGCTCGCTCAAGCTCGACTGGTTCGCCGGCCGCGGCGTTGAGCCCGACACGTCGAGCCCGCCGCGCGTCGTCGGCGACTTACGCGGCCCCTCCGGCGAAGTCCTCTCCGACCACGACCCCATCGTGCTCGACTTCGTCGCGCGCCCTTGAGGGACGACTTCCGCGTCACTCGTCGCCTTCGCCCAGGGCGCGGTAGGCGGCCCCGGCCGCGAGGCCGCCGGCCAGGTACCAGGCGACCGTCATCAGCTCGGTCGCGGGCGTGTTCTCGGTGGGCTGGCGGCCGAGGCCGAGGCGCTCGGGGAGGTAGACGGCGCCGAGGCCGGCGGCGAGGCCCAGGAGCGCGCCGTTGCGCAGCGCCGCCTCTCTCCCGCCCGCGCCGACCAGCGCGTAGTAGGCCGCGTTCGAGACCAGCTCGCCGACGAGCGCGGCCTCGTGCAGCGCGGGCGGCGGGTCGAAGTCTATGGCCCGCATCGTGCGCCCGATGGCGCGCATCCCGACCACGTCCATCCGCGGCGCGTCGTCAATGTAGCGCCGCGCCGTCTCGTGAATCAGCGTCAGCGCGAAGGCGCCCACCAATCCGCTCCCAAGTGCCTTTAGCATCCCGTTTCTCCGCCGAAAGAATTTTTTACCGACTGCTAGCGTGCCCGTCGAGCAGGAACCAGTAGAAGCCCCAGGGGGAGAGGGCGAGCTGGTAGGGGGCCTTCGCCACCGGGGGGAAGCGCGTCTTGCCGAGCATCTCGACGGGCGTGCGGCCCTCGAAGTCCGCGAGGTCCAGCTCGACGGGCTGCGCGAACTGCGAGAGGTTGAAGACGCAGAGCACGGTCTCGCCCTCGTGCTCGCGGACGAAGGCGAAGATTTTGCGGTTCTCCGGCTTGACGAAGCGCACCGCGCCGCGGCCGAAGACGTGGTGCTGCTTCCTCAAAAGAATCATCTGCCGCATCCAGTTCAGGAGCGACGTGTCGTAGCGCATCTGCGCCTCGACGTTGACGGTCTGGTAGCCGTAGACGGGGTTGTTGATGGCGGGGAAGTAGAGCCGCTCGAAGTCCGCGCGCGAGAAGCCGGCGTTGCGGTCCGAGGACCACTGCATGGGGGTGCGCACGCCGTCGCGGTCGCCGAGGTAGATGTTGTCGCCCATCCCTATCTCGTCGCCGTAGTAGAGGAACGGGCTGCCGGGGAGGCTGAAGAGCAGGCTGTGGAGGAGTTCGATGCGGCGGCGGCTGTTGTCCATGAGCGGGGCGAGGCGGCGGCGGATGCCGAGGTTGAGGCGCATCCTTCGGTCCTTCGCGTACTCGTTGTAGAGGTAGTCGCGCTCCTCGTCCGTCACCAGCTCCAAGGTCAGCTCGTCGTGGTTGCGGAGGAACATGCCCCACTGGCAGTTCTCGGGGATGCCGGGCGTGCGGTCGAGGATTTCGACGATGGGCCGGCGGTCCTCCTGCCTGAGGGCCATGAAGAGGCGGGGCATGATGGGGAAGTGGTAGTTCATGTGGAACTCGTCGCCCCGGCCGAAGTATTCCACCACGTCCTCGGGCCACTGGTTGGCCTCGCCGAGCAGCATGACGTTCTTGAACTTCGATTCGATGTGGGCGCGCAGGAGCTTGATGAAGTCGTGCGTCTCGGGGAGGTTCTCGCAGTTCGTGCCCTCGCGCTCGTAGAGGTAGGGGACGGCGTCCACGCGGAAGCCGTCGATGCCCATCTCCAGCCAGAAGTCCACGGCGTCGAACATGGCCTGGTGGACTTCCGGGTTGTCGTAGTTGAGGTCGGGCTGGTGGCTGAAGAAGCGGTGCCAGTAGAACGCCTGCGCCGTCTCGCTCCACGTCCAGTTCGACTTCTCCGTGTCGAGGAAGATGATGCGGGTCTCTTGGTACTTGTTCGGGTCGTCGGTCCAGACGTACCAGTCCCGCTTGGGCGAGTCGGGCGAGGCGGAAGCCTCCTTGAACCAGGGGTGCTGGTCGGAGGTGTGGTTGATGACGAGGTCGGTGATGACGCGCATCCCGCGGCGGTGGGCCTCCCGGAGAAACTCCCGAAAGTCTTCGACGGTGCCGTACTCGGGCAGGACCGCGTAGTAGTCGGCGATGTCGTAGCCGCCGTCGCGCAGGGGCGAGGCGTACATCGGCAGCAGCCAGAGGCAGTCCACGCCGAGCCACTGGAGGTAGTCGAGCTTCTGCGTGAGCCCGCGGAAGTCGCCGATGCCGTCGTCGTTCGAGTCGAAGAAGCCGCGCACGTAGACCTCGTAGAAGACGGCGTCCTTAAACCAAAGGGGGTCGTCGCGCAGTCCCACCGACTCGGCCATAGCCTCCAGCCCATCCTAGCTTGTTTTTGAAGATTCCCTCTGCGGGCAAGATAGCGGGAAGGCGGCGGGGAATGCAAGAGCAGTAGTCAGTAAATACGTCAGCCTGCTTTGCTGCTAAAATCCATCTTGACTATAAAGTCTTGGAACCGACCACTAAAAACTTTAGGTGCGAAACCTCATCAAGATTTCACAATCAAGAGAATGCACGCGCCGCGGCTTCCTTACCGCCCCGCTCACTCTTCCTTCTTCTTAACCACTCTCCGAAGAGCTGAGGTGTCTGTAACAATATCGTCTATAATCAATTCTGGCAGCGAGATTTGTTTATACTGACCTCATACTACTGGAGAGTGTCTTCAATGCCCTATGAAAAGATACCCACTTGAACTTAAAACCAGAGCTTACAACAAGAGGAGGGCAGCGAAATCACTTCGGGCACAGGTCCAATACAAAGACTGGAAGCGGAAGCACAACGCCAACAACGTAGGGGTAAAAAGGACTTACAATCCCGTAGGGCCATCCCGGCCGTACAAGTCTTACAGACACGTAGTGGCACCGCGTATCTTTACTCTCCTCCAGAATCCCGAGCCAGTCATCTCTTTTATTAACGTTCTGAAGAAGCACTTTATTAAAAAACAAAAAGTATTTGTTGTTCTCAGGGACGTAGAGCAAATCGATTACGACGCAATAGTCGTGCTACTTTCGATAATGATTCGTTTTAAGGCGCAAGGTATCCCGTTTAATGGTGATTTCCCCGAACACGGTGATTGTAGAAAAAAACTTGACCAGTCCGGCTTTATTAAGAATTTATATAAGTCCTTTGAGAATGAAGACGAATACGCCATCGAATCGAATCAGACGAATTATATTACCCGCGCATCAAAGCTAGTAGTTGCTAAACTCACCGCCGAGATCATACAAAATGCTTCCAGGGCAGTCTGGGGTGAGCCCCGAAGAAGTCAGGGGGTTCAAACTACGCTTCAAGAGCTAATGCTAAACACCAACAACCATGCCTCACCTCGGGGCAAGGGCGATATGCATTGGTGGCTATCCGTAAATTATTCTGAGAATGAGAAGAAAATGCGCTTCTCATTCGTAGATTACGGCATTGGAATTTTTGAGAGCTTAAGTAGTAAGCCTGCGAACAATATTTTCTATGGGGCACTAAAGCGATTACTTGTAAAAGCCCCTTATAAAAACAATGCGGAGTTACTTCGTCTCATTATGAATGGGGAGTTACACCGGTCAGTTACGAATGAGTACTACCGGGGACAGGGGCTACCTGGAATCCTTGACTCAATGAAAGAAAACTGGTTTTCTAGGCTCCACGTAATATCTAATGACGTTTTCGCGAACGTTGCTAAAGGGGAGTACAGGTTGCTCAACGGCGTCAATTTCCCGGGGACATTCATCTATTGGGAAGTGGATTCAAGCAACCGCAGCTTCGAGGTGAAGAAATGAAACTTAAGATTGCCGAAGATTTCAGTTATGCCCCCGGTCCTCGATTTGTCCACGAAGGCGAATATTCTGGCGAGCTTTTCAGAAAGACTCTCTTACTACCGGCAATGAAGGAAGCAATATCGAAGAATGAAACACTTACCGTAGACTTGGACGGAACTGCCGGATTCGGGCGTTCATTCCTCGAAGAATCTTTCGGCGGGTTAATAAGGATTGATAAGTTAGATTACAAATCGATTTTAGACCACCTAGAAATCATATCTAATGAGGAGAGGTATCTAAAAGACAAAGTGTATTTTCACCTCGAAAAAGCCCACAATGAAGAGCGCGTGGTTGCGTAAGCATCGGCTTGAAGCCGGCCTTGCAGTAATTTTTCTCCTTATCGGATTTTTGATGGGGCTTGCCTCTCGTTTCACACTTCCGTTCCAATTACAATTCGAGGATAAGGTTAATGCAGTTGATATTCTTTCAATTATTTGCACTGTCATTTTGGCTTGGATAGTGGCGACCGTTCTGGATAAACAAAAACATGCTGAGAATACATCTAAGGAAATTATTGTTCGCAGGCTGGAAGAGCTCTATGCATTTATAAGTGATACGGCGGCTAGGTCAACATCAACTGACTTTCCTCTCACCAGCGCCACATCTTCTACCAAAAGAATAAATGTAACTTTGTCGAGCGTTTACAGTCTCTTGGAAAGTATAGGCTCACCCGTTAATGACGATTTAAAGAAAGAGATAGAGAATCAAGTTATTAAGCTTAACGAGTTAATGACTAGCTCCCCAGTTGATGATGGAACGGGCGTGCAACCCGCCGTGAAAGTGGACAAAGGGATGCTCTACTTTAATCCTGAGCGGAAACTTGAAATAGAAGCCGGATTCGAGAGCTTAAAAAATCACATAATCTCATTGGAGATTGAAGTCAATAGGGCGTAAATGCGAAAGGGGAGCTAAATTACTCCCCGTACACCTGATTCTCATCCCTCTTAATAGTCCCACATTATATAGCCCCAAAACTGGCCGAAAAATTACTTTAGGTGCAGAACTACGTTCATCGTCTGACAGGACTACTTAATTGCTTGGCGCCGGTGTGGTTAACCACACCGGGCGGGCGTGAGGCGCACGCGCGGGCGACGGCGCGGCCCGTGTCGCGCGCGACGCGGTGCGGGCGCAGAATGCGCGGTCGGGGAGAGAAAATTACGGGACAAGGACTGACAGACGTGGTAGCTTTAGCGCGCTCGCCCGAGAACCGCTTGACCCAGAGCTTCCGCGAGATGCGAACCCCCCTGCACGCAACGCTCGGCCTGCTCGCCGCCGTTACGCTATCGGCTTCCGCCTGCCGCCAGCCGAGGCCCGCCCACGCCGCCGTCGAAAAGCCTGCCGCCGTCGCCTCAGTCGAGCCCGGAACTTCCGCCGACGAGGACCGCGACGGCCTGCCGGACCGGGCGGAGCTACGCGCCTACGGCGACCGCGAGAACTTCCGCCGCTGGTTCGCCGCCGTCGCCGAGGCGCAGTTCTACGCCGTCAGCCCCGAGTGGAACTCGGAGCAGCGCGACTGCGCGGGCCTCGTCCGCTTCGCGCTGCGCGAGGCCCTGCGGCCGCACGACCGCGCCTGGTTCCAAAGGATGGGCGACGCTTACGAGCACGTCGCGCCGGACGTGTCCGCCCCGCGCGCTCTCGGCCGCGGCCCCCTCGGCGAAAAGCTCTTCCGCACGGCGGGCGGCCAGTTCGGGGAGGCCGACCTCTCGAACGGCGCGCTCTCCGAGTTCGCCGACGCGCGCACGCTCAAGGAGCACAACGCCGCCTTCGTCGGCCGCGACCCGGCGCGCGCCGAGCCGGGCGACCTGCTCTTCTTCCACCAGCCCTGGGTGCAGAAGTACCCCTACCACGTCATGCTCTTCCTCGGCCGCGCGCGCGTTGAGACGGAAGGCGTCGCCGACTGGCTCGTCTACCACACGGGCTCTTCGCCCGGCGACGCGGGCGAGGTCAAGAAGGTGCGCCTCCAGGTGCTCGCGCGCCACCCCGACCCGCGCTGGCGCCCCGTCGCCGCCAACCGCAACTTCCTCGGCTTCTACCGGCTCAACATACTTCAGTAGCTCTGAGGGCCTATGTCCCGACGCACACTGCTCACGTCCGCCGCCGTCTACGTCTCGGTCGCGCTGCTGCTCTTCGGCTTCGTCGTCCTGCGGATGAAGACGGGCTACCGCTTCGCCGCCGAGACGGCGCCCGACTCGCTGCCCTACCAGGGGAGCACGCCGACGCCGCCGGACCCGCACGCCAAGCCCTTCTTCTCGCTCCACACCAACCGCACGTATGCGACGACGGACCGCGCCCGCGTCTGGGTCAACTACCGCGGCGTCGAGAGCCTCGACTTTCGCGTCTACAGGGTCAAGGACCCGACCAAATTCTTCCTCGGCCTCGAAAACCCGCACCAGGTCGGCGAGGACGAGGAGGCCGCCGTCGGCGAGCAGATCAAGCGCAAGCCGACCTTCCTCGAAAAGCTCCGCGCCTTCAAGAGCCGCACCTACGGCGCCGTCAAGGCTTACGTCCGCGCGCAGCTCCGCAACCAGTCGCGCAAAGGCTTCAACCAGAAGTTCCGCGCCGAAGAGGACGACACGAGCAACCGCACGCCGCTCAACCAGTCGGACTTCGCTCGCGTCCCGCTCCTCAACCCCGACCAGATGGTCTCGAACTGGCGCGAGAAGTTGCCGCCGCTCGAAGACGTTTACGACCGCCGGATGATTAGCTTGGGCAAGCGCGAGCCTGGCGTTTACTTAGTCGAAGCCGTCAGCGGCGACCTCCGCTGCTTCGGCATCGTCCTCGTCACCGACCTCGCCACCGTGCAGAAGACCTCGACCGACGGCCAGATGCTCGTCTACGCCGTCGAGCGCCGTTCGGGCGAGCCGCGCGAGGGCGTGCGCGTCCAGGTCGTCCGAAAGAAGAAGGAGCTGCTGGCCGCGACGACCGACAAGGCCGGCCTCGCGCGCCTCAAAATAGAGAAGCCGAAGCGCCCCGCGCCGGAGGAGGAAGGCGAGGAAGGGGACGGGGAAGAAGAAGCGGCAGCGCCCGAGGCCGAGGCCGAAGCCGCGCCCGAGGAGACGGTCAACGACTCCTACCTCGTCATGGCGACCGAGGGCGAGAACTTCGCCATCTCGGACCTCGACTCCTACTACTTCGGCGGCGAGTACGAGGGCGAGGAGGGCGGCGACGACGGCGGCCCCGGCAACCTGACGAGCTACATCTACACGGACCGCCCCGTCTACCGCCCCGAGCAGAAGGTCTACTTCAAGGGCATCCTGCGCGAGCGCGTCGAGACGGGCTACAAGCTCCCGGCCGGCAAGACCGTCACCGTCACGGTCTCGGACGGGCAGGGCGCGCAAATCTTCGAGCAGGAGCTTCCGCTCTCGACGCGCGGCACCTTCAGCGGCGAGCTGGACCTGCCCGAAGAGTCGCCGCTCGGCTACTACAGCCTCAACGCCACGCTCGGCGACGCCTCCGCCAACGGCTCCTTCCAGGTCGAAGAGTACAAGAAGCCCGAGTACAAGGTGCGCGTGACGACGGCGCAGAGCTTCGTCGGCGCCGGCCAGACGGCCCGCGTCACCGTCTCGGCCAACTACTTCTTCGGCGCTCCGGTCGCCCGCGCCGCCGTCAAGTATTACGTCTACCGCTCGCGCTCCTACGGCTGGTGGCGCGGCGGCGACGAAGAGGACTCGGCGGACGAGTTCGGCGCGGACCCCACCGCCGAGGAGGACGGCTCGGGCTACGGCGGCTACGGCGCCGAGATGGTCGCCGAGGGCGACGGCCGTACGAACGAGCAGGGCCGCTACGACATCGAGTTCAAAGTGCCCGAGCCCGACCCGAAGGACGCCTGGGACTACAGCTACCGCGTCGAGGCGCAGGTCACGGACCCCGCGCGCCGCACGATGGACGGCTCCGTCAGCTTCACGGGCGTGCGCAGCGACACGACCGCCTACGCCTACCCCGAGCACTACATCTACTACCAGGGCGACGCCGCCCGCATCAACGTCACCGCCCGCGCCCGCGACGGCCGCCCCGTCCAGACCCGCGTCAAGCTCACCTTCTACGAGCGCCGCTGGGAGAAGGTGACGAAGCGGACCGAGTACGGCGACGAGTACGCCGACTACGAGACGCGCGAGAAGGAGCTCGCCTCGGCCGTCGTCCAGACGAACGAGCAGGGCGAGGCCGCCCACGAATACCAGATACCCGGCCCCGGCAGCATCCTCATCAAGACGACCATCGAGGAGAACGGGCGCTCGGTCACCACCGCGGCCGGCGCCTTCTGGGCCGCCGACCGCAAGGGCGAATGGGCGGACGTTTCCTACCCGTCCGAGGGCGAGATAGAACTCAAGGCCGACAAGAAGTCCTACCGGCCCGGCGAGACGGCGCGCGTCCTCGCGCTGCTTCCGAAGGACAACGCACACCTGCTCGTCACCACCGAGCTCGACCGCGTCCTCAACACCTGGCGCGTTGACGCGAAGGGCCGCGCCGTCACCATCGACGTGCCCATCGAGCCGCGCTACGCGCCCAACGTCTTCCTCAACGTCACCTACGTCCGCGGCAGCGAGATGTACACGGCGGAGCTGATGCTCGTCGTCCCCGCGCGCGACAAGCTCCTGGACCTTCAGATCGTCCCGAACAAGAAGGAGTTCAGGCCGCGCGAGACGGCCTCCTACACCCTGCTCGCGCGCAACGGCGACGGCTCGCCCGCCGCCGGGGCCGAGGTCTCCTTCGGCGTCGTGGACGAGGCCGTCTACCAGATCGCGCCCGAGTCGGTCGAGGACATCCGCCGCGCCTTCTACGGCCGCCGCTACAACAGCGTGCAGACCTCCTTCTCCGTCAACTACTACTTCTCGGGCTACGCCGGCACGAAGACCGTCAACCTCGCGCAACATAAGAAGCCCCACCGGCTCGCCGACTTCAAGAACGACGACGCGGCCAACCC
Organism: Pyrinomonadaceae bacterium; assembly: GCA_035296285.1. GTDB lineage: Bacteria > Acidobacteriota > Blastocatellia > Pyrinomonadales > Pyrinomonadaceae > QHXN01. The sequence goes on from DATHBF010000476.1 coordinate 12,328, forward strand.
ACTCGTCCGCAAAATCTTCAAGGACACGGCCTACTGGCAGCCGGCCGTCGTCACGGGGCCGGACGGCAGGGCGACCGTCAAGGTCGAGCTGCCCGACAACCTGACGACGTGGCGCGCGACTGCGCGGGCCGTCACGGCGGACACGCGCGTCGGCGTCGCCGTCTCGCGCGTCGTCGAGCGCAAGGACGTAATCATCCGCGCCGCCATGCCGCGCTTCCTGACCGCGGGCGACACCGTCACCATCTCCGGCATCGTCCACAACTACCTGAAGACGGAGAAGGTCACGAAGATCACGATTGACGTGGCGGGCGCCAAACTCCTCGACCCGCCCGCGCAGACCGTCACCATCCCGAGCGGGGGCGAGCACCGCGTCAACTGGCGCGTCTCGGCCCCCTCGACCGGCGACCTGAAGATTCTCGCCAGGGCGCTGACGGACGCCGAGTCGGACGCGCTCGAAACCGGCATCCCCATCCACCCGCGCGGCCTCAAGAGCACGCAGGCCGACTCCTTCGTCATCTCCGAGGACGAGGCCGACAAGGTCGTCTCCTTCAAGCTCCCGGCCAACGCCGACCCGAACGCGCGCTCCTTCCGAATAGACGCCTCGCCGTCAATCGCCGGCACGCTCTTCGGCGCGCTCGACTACCTGACCTCGTTCCCCTACGGCTGCACCGAGCAGACGATGTCCTCCTTCCTCCCGAACGTCATCGTCACGCAGGCGCTACAGAACGTGCAGACGGCGACCGTGCGCGACACGAACGACATCGGCAGGAAGGTGCGGAAGGGGATGCGCCGCCTCTACGCCTTCCAGCACGACGACGGCGGCTGGGGCTGGTGGAAGGACGACCCGACGACCGCCTGGATGACGGCCTACGTCGTGGACGGCTTGACGCAGGCGAGCCGCGCCGGCTACGAGGTTGACGAGGAGCGTTTGCAGAAGGGCCGCCAGGCGCTTCTCAAGATGCTCGAACGCGGCGCGGACGGGCGCAACGAGGCCCTGACCGGCGGGGACCGCGCCTACGCCGCCTACTCGCTCGCGCTCGGCGGACCCGAAGGCGACGGCCATCTCGACAAGGTCTTCAACGAGCGCGCCAAGCTGAACGCCTACGGCCGCGCCCTGCTCGCGCTCGCCCTGAAGGAGCGCGGCGACGAGCGGCGCTCGCAGGCGGTGGCGGGCGAGATAGAGGCTTCGGCCAAGGCGGCGGGCGCCGAGAGCCACTGGGACTCGGACGCGGAGTCGACGGCGCTCTCCGTCAAGGCGCTCGCGCGCACGCTGCCCGCGAGCGCGGTGCTGCCGCGCGCCGCCCGCTGGCTCGTCGGCCACCGGCGCTTCGGCTACTACTGGCGCTCGACGCGCGAGACGGCCTTCGCCGTCTACGGCCTGCTCGACTACCTCAAGGCCAGCCGCGAGCTTGAGGCCGACTACACTTTGGAGGTCTACGTCAATGGCGAGCAGGTCTTGCAGCGGCAGGTGACGGGCGCGGACGCCTCCTCCGGCGAGGTCTTCACCTTCCGGCGCAAGGGCGGCGAGGTCGGCCCCTCTTCCGAGGTCCGCTTCGTCAAGCGCGGCCGCGGCGTCCTCTACCTCTCGACGACGCTCGTGCACTACACGAACGACGAGCAGGTGGCCGCGGCCGGCGTCCCGCAGCTCAGGCTGACGCGCGAATACTTCCGCCTGAAGGTGGTCGAGAAGTCGGAAGGCCAGCTCGGCTGGCAGCTCGAACCGCTCGCGGGCGACGTGCGCTCGGGCGACACCATCGTCTCGCGCCTCAGTGTCATGGGCGAGGTGGGGCGGTACCTTCTAATCGAAGACCCGATCCCGGCCGGCTGCGAGCAGGTGGAGGAGGTGGGCGGCCTGAACCTCAACCACACTCAGGACGGCTGGACCGACTGGTACAGCGCGCGCGAGTTCCGCGACAACCGCGCCGCGCTCTTCCTCAACTACTTCGACGGCTCGGCGCAGTTCCAGTACGCGATGCGCGTCCAGGTGCCCGGACAGTTCCGCGTCGCGCCTGCGCGGGCCGAGCGGATGTACGAGCCCGAGGTCCACGCCAACTCGGCCGGCGGCGCGCTGACCATCCTTGACAAGTAAGACCTCCGAAGGGGGTTTTCATACGAGATGATTAAAGACTCATTCGCAAGCTTAGGCGGCGCGGCCCGCACGCTCTTCAAGAGCTGGGGCGCGCTCCTCCTCCTCGCCGCGCTCTACCTCGCGCTGCTCGCCACCCCTTACACCTTCATCGCGACCGGGCAGGCGACCGTCTGGCAGCTCGCGGTGTCGGGTGTGACGGCGCTGCTCACGCCGCTGCTCTTCTTCGTCCTGCAAGCCGCGGCCGCGCACCACGCGCACGGCACGACCGCGTTCGGCGCGCTGCTCGGCCGGGCGCTGAGGGACTTCTGGAAGATACTTCTCATCAGCCTGCCGTTCGTGCTGTTGGGCGTCGGCTTCGTCTACCTGCTCGGCAGGCTCGACGGGTGGCTGCCGCAGGGGGCCGAGGCGGCGCCGCGCTCTTTCTCGCCGGGGCCGGGAGCGACGCCCCCGCCGCCGCTCCACTGGCGGGAGGCGCTGGCCTCGACGCTCCGGCTTCTGCTGCTCGGGCTCCTGCTGCCCTTGATGGCCGCGCACGCGTGGCTCTCGGTGGCGGGCCGAGGGATGCGGGCGACGCTCAAGAGTTTCCACCGCGTCGTCGGCCGCGCCTTCACGCCGCGCTCGGTGCTCGTCTACGCGACGGGGCTCCTGGCCTTCGGCCTCATGCCCTTCTTCATCCTCTACACGCGGACGCCCGTCTCGAACGACTGGGCCGAGGTGTCGCTCTTCGGCCTGCGCCTCGCGCTCGTCTTCGCCTTCACGCTCCTCGGCTGGACGATAACGCTCGGCGCGCTCGCACGCACGACCGACCCCGCGCCGCCGGCCACTGAGCCAGCCGCCGAACAACCAGCCCCGCCCGCCCGGGGGCCGGAAGTCGGCGCGGCCGGGATACAGGCTTAAAATGTGGACGTGGTGCGCTTGAAGGCGATTGCTTTGTTGGTCGTGCTCTGCGCCTGCGGCACGGCGCGCGGTCAGGAGTCCGCGCAGGAGCCGGCCGCGGGCGAGCGGCTGGCGCTCATTCTGAAGCGCGTCGGCGAGAGCGCCGAGCGTTATCACGGCGGGATGTTCAGCGTCCGCTTCACGGAGACGCTGCGGCAGGAGGAGTTGAAGGAAGACCTGAAGACGGCGAAGGAGTCGAAGGAGTACGTCTACGACAGCGTCATGCTGCGCGAGGAGTTGTCGGAGGAGGAGGGCGATTACGTCGCCGTCACGACGCGCCGGCTCGTCTCCCTCGACGGCAAGCCCCGGAAGAAGGAAGGCGAGACGAAGGTCACTTCCGTCTACAGCCTCAACGTCATGCTCCCGCGCTACCAGAAGCTCTACCAAATCTCGCTCGAAGGCGAGGAGATGCTCGACGGCCGCCGCGCCTTCCGCCTCGCGCTGCTGCGCCCCGGCGAGGGCGAGCCGCGCGTCGAGTGGGAGGGCAGCCGCTTCCGCGTCGTCGCGCCGACGAAGACGCGCGTCTGGGTTGACGCCGACAGCTACGACGTTATCCAGATAGAGTCCGCCCTCGTCGCGCCCTTCGAGTTCGAGAGCCCGGGCCTCTTGCGCGCCGGCCCCTTCGGCCGCTTCGGCCCGACGAAGCGCCTGCGCTACGCGCGCGAAGACTCGCTCGTCCGCTTCCGCCGCGTGCAGTTCAAAGACCCCGAACAGACGCTCCTGCTGCCCGAGTCGGCCGAGTGGCTGAAGGTCATCGAGGGCGCGAGCAGACCGCGCACGCGTCATCGCATCGCCTTCTCCGACTACCGCCGCTTCGTCTCCGGCGTCCGCGTCGTCGAAGAGCAGGAGCCGGATGAGTAAGACCCGACTACGACTCTTCGCCCTCTGCCTCCTGCCCTTCGGCCTTCTCTCCTTCCTCGCGCCGTGGGGTGGCGAGAGGTCGGCGCCCGCGCCGCGCTTGAGCGAGGCCGAAGCGGACGAGTCGTTGAGGCGGGCGGCCTCTGCGGCGCTCGGCGCGCGCGACGGCGCTGTCATCGTCATGGACCCGCAGACGGGGCGCGTGCGCGCCCTCGTTAACGGGCGACTCGCCTTCGAGGGCTCGACGCCGCCGGGCTCGGCCGTCAAGCCCTTCACGCTGCTGGCCGCGCTCGGCGAGGGCGTCCTCGGCGAAGAGTCGCGCGCCCTCTGCCGCGGCCGCTACGAGCGCGAAGGCTTCCACATCAACTGCGCCCACCCGCGCTTCAAGCCGCCCTTCGGGCCCGCACAGGCGCTCGCCAACTCCTGCAACTACTTCTTCGGCCGCACGGGCGAGTCGCTCGACGGACGCGCCTTCGCGCGCACGCTCTCGGCCTACGGCTTCGGCTCGCCGACCGGCGGCGGGGGCGACGAAGAGGTCGCCGGCCTGCTCCCGCCCGACGCGCCCGGCGTCCCCGAGATGCTCGGCGAGAGCGAGCGCCTACAGGTCACGCCCGCGCAACTCCTGACGGCCTACGCCGCCATATTCAACGGCGGACGCCTGCTCGTCCCGCGCGCCGGGGCGGCGACGGAGGCGCCGCCGCGCGAGCGCGCCCGCGTAGACGTTGACCCCTCGCGCCGCGCCCTCCTGCTCGAAGGGATGCGCGGCGCCGTCTCCTACGGCACGGCCGCGCGAGCGGGCCTGGCCACGCTGCCCGTCTACGTCTTCGGCAAGACCGGCACCTCGACGCCCGAGGACGGCTTCCGCCCGCAGGGCTGGTTCGTGGGCTTCGCCGCCGACAGGAAGGGGACGGACGAAGACCCCGCGCCGCCCGACCGCGTGGGCCTCGGCGTCCTCGTCTTCCTCAAGCGCGCGCGCGGCTCCGAAGCCGCCGAGGTCGCGCGCCCCGTCTTCGAGGAGTACGCCCGCACCCTCTCCCGCCCCGCCCCCTCCGCGAATGAAGAAGCCGAAGAAGCCGCGCCTTCATCTTCGACCGGCGGCCCCTCGGTGCGAGTGCGTCTCGCCCGCGCCGACCGGACGCCCGCGCTGCCCGTCGAGGATTACGTCTTCGGCGTGCTGGCCGCCGAGGGCAGCGTCGAGACAGAGCTCGAAGCGTTGAAGGCGCTGGCCGTCACCGCCCGCACCTACGCCCTTCACAACCTCGGCCGCCACGGGCGCGACCGCTACGACCTCTGCGACACCACCCACTGCCAGCGTTTCACGCACGTCCGCGACGAATCCTCGCGCCCCGAGTTCTACGACCTCGTCCGCCGCGCCCTGCGCGAGACGGCGGGGGAAGTCCTGCGCGGCCCCGGCGGCGGCCCGGCCGAGAGCTACTTCAGCGCCTCCTGCGGCGGCGCGACCGCCGACGCCGCGCGCCTCTGGGGCGGCGCGGGCACGCCCGCCCACCTCAAGGGCGTCCGCGACGAGTCCTGCGAGGCCGTCGGCTGGGTTGACCGCATCGCGTCTCCAAAACTTCAAAAAGCCTTGGCCTCCGACGCGCGCAGCGACGTGGGCGCACGCCTCGACTCGGTGCGCGTCCTGCGCCGCGACCACACGGGCCGCGCCGAGCTAATCGAAGTCTCCGGCGAGAGGCGAAAGCGGCTGCGCGGCTGGGACTTCAAGATCATCGTCGGGCGCACGCTCGGCTGGAACGTGCTCAAAAGCTCGCGCTTCGACGTGGCGCGCGCCGGCCCCGCCTTCGTCTTCCGCGGCTCCGGCTTCGGCCACGGCCTCGGACTCTGCCAGGCGGGCGCCCACCGCATGGCCCGACGCGGCGCCGACTACCGGCAGATACTCGACAAGTACATGCCGGGCTTGCGGACCTGTTCGATTGCGGATTGCGGAGTGCGGGTTGCGGACTCAACGCAAGTCGAACCTCAACCCACGGCGCGGACGGGCGAAGGCTTTCACTACTCGACCGCCGCCTACTCCGCAACCCGCAACCCGCAATCCGCAATCTCGGGGGAGCACTTCCGCCTCGTCTACCCTTCAAGTGTGGCGAGGCGGGAGGTCGAGCTGTTGATGCGCGCGCTCGAAGCGGCGCGGGCGGACGTGGTGCGGCGTTCGGATGGGGTCCGCCTGCCGGGGAGGGTTGAAGTCTTCGTTCACAAGACGACGGGCGACTTCGTCGGCGCGACGGGTCTGCCCGCGTGGGCGGGCGGCGCGACGCGCGGCTCGCGCATAGACCTTCAGCCGCTCGCGATGCTCAGGCGCCGCGGCGTGCTCGCCTCGACGGCGAGGCACGAGCTGGTCCACGTCGCGCTCGAATCGTCGGGGTCGGGCCGCGCGCCGCGCTGGCTCGTCGAAGGTCTGGCCATTCACGCGGCCGGCGAAGGGCCGCTCTACGCGCGCTCGGCGCCGAAGCAGTCGCTCACGGTTGACGAGATAGAGCGCGGCCTCGCGCGACCGGCCTCGCCGGAGGAGATGCGCTCGCTCTACGCGGCGGCCTACCGCGAAGTGCTCGCCCTCGTCAGGCGCGAGGGCGAGCGGGCGGTCTGGCGCCGCGCCGCGCGGTAGGATAATCTTCTTCCTTCGACATGGATTCAAAGAGAGAAGTGAAAAGACATTCCCGCTTCGCGGCCTACGCCTGGGGCGTGACGGCGCTGACGCTCGCCGTCATCCTGTGGGGCGCGTTCGTGCGCGCGTCGAAGTCGGGCGACGGCTGCGGCGCCCACTGGCCTCTGTGCAACGGGGAGGTCGTGCCGGCCGCCGCGCAATCGAAGACGCTCGTCGAGTTCGCCCACCGCGCGACGAGCGGCATCGCCTTCCTGCTCGTCGTCGGCCTCGCGGTCTGGGCCTTCCGCGCCTTCCC
>DATHBF010000477.1:0-8839 GCA_035296285.1 Pyrinomonadaceae bacterium
CGCGGCGCCACCTTCCAAATTAACGGCGTCAACAACGACGACGCCTCCGAGAACCAGAACCGGCAGGGCGCCTCGCTCTCGACCATCAAGGAGTTTCAGGTCATCACCAACAACTTCACGGCCGAGTTCGGGCGCGGCTACGGCGCCGTCGTCCTCGTCCAGACGAAGTCGGGCACCAACGCCCTGCGCGGCGACGTGTACCTCTACCACAACGACAGCGCGGTCAACGCCACGAACAACGTCTTCACGCCCAACGCCCGCAAGCCCGTCAACCGCCGCAACCAGTACGGCTTCACCTCCGGCTTCCCCGTCATCAAGAACCGCCTCTTCGGCTTCGTCAGCTTCGACCACGTCCAGAACAGCGGGGCCGGCGGCTACACGCGCGACCTCCTCCTCGCCCCCGAACGCAACTCCGCCAACTGGTTCCAGCAGACGCCGGCCAACAACACGGCCGCCAACCGCGCCTTCATCCAGTCCGTCATCGACCGCTTCCCGTCGGGCCTCACGCCGAACGACCCGCGCAACGCGCGCACCTACACGGGCCAGGTCGGCTTCGACCGGCCGCTCAAGGACTACTCGGGCCGCGCCGACTGGAATCCGGGCGCGAAGGACAACGTCTTCGCCCGCTGGCAGTACACCCGGCAGGTCTTCGACAACGAGGACATCGTCGTCGGCGAGGCCACCAGGCAGAACAACAAGCAGCAGAACGTCGGCGCCACCTGGACGCACCTCTTCACGGAGCGCACCGTCGGCGAGCTGCGCTACGGGCTGGGCCTGCGCACCACGCTCGTCGGCATCAAGGCCGGCAACGACACGCCCATCATCCGCTTCAACGGGAGCCCCATCTCCGGCACCATCATCGGCAACGCCGGCACCTTCCCCATCAACCGCTGGCAGACCGACCACCAGTTCGTCTACAACCTCTCGTCGCTCTTCGCCAACAACCACTTCTTCAAGGTCGGCACCGACATCCGCCGCCAGCGCCTCGACGACGTGGCCGACAACTTCTCGCGCGGCTTCTACAGCCTCTCGGCCACCTGCAACGGCGTCAACTACGGCACCGCCTACAACGCCTTCCTCAACGGCTGCGTCTCGAACTACCAGAAGGGCTTCGGCCCCTTCTTCCTTGAGAACCGCCTCCGCGAGTCGAACTTCTACGCCGAGGACAACTGGAAGGTCCGCCCCAACCTGACCCTGAACATCGGCGTGCGCTACGAGTACGTCTCGGCGCCCGAGGAGGCCGGGGGGCGCATCAACTACGGCTTCGAGGCCGACAAGGACAACATCGAGCCGCGCGTCGGCTTCGCCTGGAGCCCTGACGCCGACGGCGGCATCTTCGGAAAACTCTTCGGCCGCGCGGGCGCATCCTCCGTCCGCGCCGGCTACGGCATCTACCACGGCCGCCTCTTCCAGTCCGTCTTCTCGCAGTCGGGCGCGACCGTCCGCTTCAACCCGCCCAACGCCCTCTTCTACAACCAGTCGGGCACGGCCACCGCCACCTTCAACCCGAACAACCTCGCCGACCCGACCGGCGGCTTCGTCTTCGTCCCCGGCCCGCAGGCCACCCGCCACCCCGAGGCGCGCATCGACCCCGGCCTGCGGATGCCCTACACTCAGCAGTGGAACCTGAGCTACGAGCGGCAACTGCCCTGGCGCTCGAACATGCGCCTGAGCTACACGGGCAACCGCGGCATCGGCCTCGTCAAGTTCTCGCTCCAAAACCTGCCGCTCACCGGCGACGTGGTCGTGCTCAACCACCCGAACAACGCCCCCAACATCCTCTACAGCTTCACCGGGCTCGCGGCCGGCGACCCGCGCCGCGTCGACCCGCGCGGCCAGACGCTCCGCCTCGCCGCCGACCCGCAGTGCGCCGGCACGGGCCTGCCGAACATCCCGACGACGGGGGTCTGCCCCGTCGCCGTCCCCATCGGCCCGCTCGAATACAGCGTTCGCCTCCCGCGCGTCAACGAGCGCCGCCCCGACCCGCGCTACACGACCAACACCTTCGTCAGCAACGACGCCTGGACCTACTACAACGGCCTCCAGGCGACGTGGGAGAAGAAGTACACCGACGGCCTCAACTTCCAGACCTCGTACACCTGGTCGAAGTCCATCGACACGACCTCGGAGGCGACCAACCTCGGCGGCTCGGCCAGCTCCGGCGGCGACTCGAACATCCTCGGCAACAGCTCGCGCGTCTCGCGCGGCCTCTCCCACTTCGACACGCGCCACCGCCTGACCACCTTCCTCACCTACCGGCTGCCGTTCTTCCGAAACTCGCGCGGCCTCTACGACGAGAAGGGCCTCAAGCTCGGCACCCTGCTCGGCGACTGGACCGTCTCGACCGTCGTCAAGCTCTCCTCGGGCACGCCCTTCACGGTCGTCAACAGCGGCGGCTTCGGCGACCTCAACTTCGACGGCTTCACCGAGACGCGGCCCGTGCTGACGGACCCCTCTATCTTCGGCGGCAACTTCGACAGGCCGGCGCCGGGGACCGCGCAGCTCTTCCCGGCCTCGGCCTTCCGCGCGCCGCGGGTCCAGGACTTCGGCTGCTGCGTGCTCGGCCGCAACACCTTCTTCGGCGACGGCGTCCAGAACGTGGACCTCGGCGTCTACCGCACGTTCACGATGCCCTGGGAGTCACACCGGCTCATGTTCCGCGCCGACCTCTTCAACGCCTTCAACCACGTCCAGTACGCCTTCCCCGTGGGCGATCTGGCGAGCGCCACGTTCGGCCGCATCGTCTCGACGGCCAACCTGTACAGCCCGCGCGTCGTGCAGTTCTCGTTCCGCTATCAGTACTGAGCGGGAAGCTCTTTTATTGACTTCGCCGGGGCGCTCGGCGCGCCGCCGGCCCCCAACACCGGGGAGCCCATGCCCCTTCATGTGAGAGGAACCACGCCATGAGAAAACATCTAGCCGGCGGACTGCGCGGGGCGCTCTTAGCCCTCGCCGTCTGCCTCAGCCTTTGCGGCCCCGCCGCGGCGCAGGTCACGGAGACCGCCGCCCAGGTCAACGGGCAGGTCACGGACTCAGCCGGCGCCGCCATCGCCGGGGCCGCGGTCGTCGTCACCAACGACGCCACCCGCGAGGAGCGCCGCGTCCAGACCAACGAAGAGGGTCTCTACGTCATCACCCCGCTCAACCCCGGCACCTACACGCTGACGGTCGAGCAGTCGAACTTCAAGCGTTACGTCGAGACGAGCGTCACCCTCAACGCCAGGGACCGCCGCCTCCTCAACGTGGTCCTCGAAGCCGGCAACGTCGCCGAGACCGTCACCGTCACGAGCGACACCAACGTCGTGCAGGACAGCCCGACGGGCCAGACGCTCATCTCGGGCCAGCAGGTGATTGAGCTTCCGCTCAACAACCGCGACTATTTGAAGCTCACCGAGCTCGTGCCCGGCGTCAGCTCCAGCCTCGACGACGAGACGACCTTCGGCCTCACGAGCCGCGCCGACATCTCCATCAACGGCATGCGCCGCAACGCCGTCAACTACCTCGTGGACGGCGTCTCGAACACCGACCCCGGCTCGAACATCACGCTGCTCTCGACGCCGACCATCGACTCCATCAAGGAGTTCAAGGTCCTCACCTCGAACTACACGGCCGAGATCGGGCGCTCGGGCGGCGGCGTCGTCACCGTCGTCACGCGCGGCGGCGGCAACGACTTCCACGGCTCGCTCTACGAGTTCTTCCGCAACGACTACTTCAACGCCAACACCTTCTTCAACAACCGCCAGCCCCGGCTCGCCAACGGCCAGGTCAACCCGACCTTCAAGACCCCGGTCCTGCGCTACCACAACTTCGGCGGCACCATCAGCGGGCCGGTCATCCTGCCCTCCTTCGGCGCCGGCGGCAAGAAGTACTGGTCGGGCCGCAACAAGACCTTCTTCTTCTTCTCCGAGGAGGCCCGGCGCGTCAAGCGCGGCACGACGGCCGCCACCCGCACCGTCCCGACCGCGGCCGACCGCATCGGCGACTTCGGCCCGCGCCTCGGCAACCTCGTCTGCCGCAACGCCTCCGGCAGCGCGACGGCGACGGCCTCGGCCGCCGGCGTCTGCCCGGCCGCCCAGCCCATCATCGCCACCGCGACCGACACCCTCGGCCGGACCATCCAGGTCCGCGTCAACCAGATTTTCGTCACCGGCACCGACATCGCCTACGCCGACAACCGCCTCCCGGCGGGCGTCATCGACCAGCGCGCCGTCTCGCTCTACAGCGCCTTCCCGCTGCCGAACTCGGGCACCAACTCCTTCGTCTTCAGCCCCGTCAGCCGCAACAACACGCGGCAGGAGACGGTCCGCATAGACCACAACTTCAACGACAACAACCGCTTCTTCGGCCGCTACACGCACGACCTCTCGCAGACGCAGGAGTCGGCCGGCCTCTTCGGCGACGCCACCGTCAACCTGCCCGGCGTCTCGACGACCGACACGCGCGTCCCCGGCCACGTCCTCGCGCTCTCCCTGGCGAGCGTCCTCTCGCCGACGCTCGTCAACGAGGCGACCTACAACTTCTCGGGCACGCTCATCGGCTCGACCCCCGTCGGCCGCAGCCGCCGCGCCGACTACCCCGGCGCCGAGAACATCCCCGAGCGGTTCCCCGAGAATAACGCGGGCGCCATCCCGACCATCAACATCTCGACCTTCGGCGCCGTCGCCTACGGCCACCAGGGCTTCCGCATCCTGACGCGCATCCACGCCGTCCGCGACGTGGTGACGTGGACGAACGGCAACCACACCTTCAAGTTCGGCGGCGAGTTCTCGCACGAGCAGAAGGCCGAGAACGCCAACAACCTCTCGCAGGGCGGCTTCACCTTCGCCGGCAACCAGACCGCCGGCCCGACCGCGCTCGGCGGCACGACCCGCACCGGCCTCGGCGCCGCCTCGTTCCTGCTCGGCCTCGCCAACACCTACAACGAGGACGAGCGCGACGTGACGTTCGACTTCCGCTTCGGCCGCCGCGAGTTCTTCGCGCAGGACACCTGGAAGGTGCGGCCCAACCTGACGCTCGACTTCGGCGTGCGCTACCAGTACTTCACGCCCGTCCGCGACGTTGACAACATCCTGACGAACTTCGACCCGACGCGCTACGTCCGCGCCAACGCGCCGACCTGCACGCCCGTCGCCTCAGGCCCGCTCACCTGCGCCACCCTCGTCTCCGGCACGGGCGACCCCCTGAACGGCATCGTCATCGCGGGCGTGAACTCGCCCTACGGCTCCTTCATCGCCCCGCGCGACAAGAACAACTTCAGCCCCCGCGTCGGCCTCGCCTGGGACCCGTTCTCGAAGGGCAAGACCATTCTGCGCATGGGCTACGGCTTCTACTTCGACCAGCCGCTCTCCGGCATCTTCGGCCAGAGCGTGCAGGTCAACCCGCCCTTCAACCGCCGCCTCTCCTTTACGAGCACCGGCACGAACATTCTCTCGCTCTCGAACCCGTCCGGCACGACCCCCAACGCCATCGCGCCGCCCGCGCTCCAGGGCACCGACCCGAACTTCCAACTGCCCGAGACGCAGCAGTGGTCCATCGGCGTCCAGCACCAGCTGTTCCGCAACGCCACGCTCGACCTCTCCTACGTCGGCACGAAGGGCGACAACCTCATCCGCATCGTCGAGCTGAACCATCCGACGCCGAAGGCGGTCGCCGACGCCGGCGGCACCTCGACCGTCAACGTCCAGAACGCCGCCCGCCCCTTCCGCGGCTACGGCTCGATCACCTACCGCGAGTCGAGCGGCCGCTCGCGCTACCACGGCATGCTCTCCTCGTTCATCTACCGCTTCGCTTCGGGGTCGTCCGTGACGCTCTCCTACACGTGGTCGAAGAACCTGACGAACGCCACCAACGACCGCGACACCGTGGACATCCCGCAGCTCTACGAGCTTAAGGACGTTGAGTACGGCGTCGCCCGCAGCAACCGCGCGCACGTCTTCAGCGCCGGCTACGTCTACGAGCTGCCGTTCTTCCGCAAGAGCGATAGCGCCCTGCTGCGCCACGCCCTCGGCGGCTGGCAGGTCTCCGGCATCACGCAGATTCAGTCGGGCCTGCCCATCGCGCGCGCCCTGAACATCTCGGGCACGCAGTTCGCCAACACGGCGACGAACAACGGCCTGCGCGGCAACCGCCCGAACCTCGTCCGCGACCCGAACGAGGGGCTGGCCGGCACGAACGACGCCGCGGGCCTGCCTTTCCTCTTCGACCCGACGGCCTTCGCGCTGCCGGCCGACGGCACGCTCGGCAACTCGCCGCGCGCCTTCGCGCGCCTCCCGACGCAGAACCAGACGAACCTCTCGGCCATCAAGAACTGGTACTTCTCGAAGGACCGCGACGTGCGGCTCCAGTTCCGCGCCGAGGCGTTCAACGTCTTCAACCACACGCAGTTCACCTCGGTGGGCACGGTCTTCGACCCGACGCTCGCGCTCACCGCCACGACCTTCGGCCGGCCGACGGCCGCGCGACTGCCGCGCGAGTTCCAGTTCGGCCTCAAGCTCTACTTCTAGACCCTTAAACACCGAGGGCACAGGGAAGAAATTAAAGGTTCGAGATTTCAGGTTCGGAATCTCAAACTTCTTCTTCTCTGTGCCCTCGGTGTTTTCTCCGTGGCCCCTGTGTTGGAAACCGCTATGGCCGACGAAAAGCCCGAAAAGCTTCTGATACGCGGCGCCCGACTCGTCCTCCCCGGCGCGGTGGTCGAGGGCGAAGACCTTCTTGTCGAAGGCGGCCGCATCGCCCGCCTCGGGCAAGTCCCCGACGCTGAAGCGCGCGTGCTCGACCTCTCGGGCCTGACCGTCTACCCCGGCTTCGTAGACGTTCACATCCACGGCGCCGTCGGCGTGGACGCCCTTGAGGCGACGGCCGACGACCTGCACCGCGTCGCCCTCTTCCTCGCCGGGGAGGGCGTCACCTCCTGGCTCCCGACGCTCGTGCCCGCGCCCGAGGGTGATTACCGCCGCGCCGTCCTCTCAATCGAACGCCTGATGGCCGAGCAGGACGAGCGCCCCGCCGCGGCGAGCGCCCTCGGCGTCCACTACGAAGGCCCCTTCGTCAACGAGCGCCAGTGCGGGGCCCTCCGCACGCGCTACTTCCGCCGCTACGACGGCCCGCACTCGCTCGAAGGGCTCGCCACGCTCGCGCGCGAAGGCGCGGCCCACATGACGACGCTCGCCCCCGAGGTCGAAGGCGGCGTCGAGTTGATTCAGGAACTCGTCCGGCGCGGCTGGGTCGTCTCCGTCGGCCACACGCGCGCGCACGTCGAACTACTCGAACGCGCCCGCGCGGCCGGCGCGCGCCACATGACCCACTTCCTCAACGCCATGCCACAGCTCCACCACCGCGAGCCCGGCCCCGTCGGCTGGGGGCTCCTCGCCGACGACGTGACCGTAGACCTCATCGCCGACGGCGTCCACAGCGACCCTCTCATGCTCCGCCTCGTCCTCCGCTGCAAGACGCCCGACAGAATCTCACTCATCAGCGACGCCGTCGCGCCCGCCGGCCTCGGCGACGGAGAGTTCGCCGTCTGGGGCGAGACGATAAGAGTCGAAGGCGGGCGCACCAGCAACGAGCGAGGCTCAATCGCCGGCTCCGTCGCCACACTCGCCGCGGCCGCCCGCATGGTCCTGGCCCTCGGGGCGTCCGAAACCGACATCGCCCGCATGGCCTCCCTCAATCCAGCCCGCCTCCTCGGCCTCGACCACGACCGCGGCTCAATCGAACAAGGCAAGCGCGCCGACCTCACCGCCCTCGACGCCGAAGGCCGCGTGCGCCTCACCCTCGTCGGCGGCCGCGTGGCTCACGACGGCGGTCGGTAAAAAAGGCCGCGCGCTCCGACTCACTTCTCGGCCGCGGGCTTCTTAGGCTCCGCGACGTTGGACAAGTGCGAAGCCACGACCCGCCACTTACCGCCCACCCGCACGTAGGTGTCCGTGTACCTTGACTGCTCCTTTACCGTCTTGCCTTCGCGCTCGTACTCCGTGACGACCCTTCCCATCAGGATGACGGTGTCGCCGTACGCCTTCGAGCGCACGTCCTCCGTGTAGAACCTCATCCGAGGCTGCCCGGCGCGGGGCGTGGCCTTTATCATGGTCATCAGTTGAGACTTATTCTGTTGGGAGCCGTTCGGGAAGGTGATGACGAAGTCCTCGCCCACGATGGCGTCCATCGCCGCCGAGTCGTGCTGCTCGTAGGCGTCGAGCCAGCGGCGCTCCAGCGCGCGCACCTCCTCCTCCGCCCTGGTGATGTTAGTCGTCTGCGCCCGCGCGGCGGACAGGACGCCCAGCGCGCAAACGAGAAGCGTCGCGAGAGTGACCGCTCTCCTCATCATGATTTAACCTCCGGCTATTGTTTCCTGTCCGGCGCCTCGGCGGCGCGTTTGGCGTTCTGGAGGACGCGGGCGCGCTCAAGCTCGCGGGCGCCTTCTTCCTTCCGGCCGAGCTGGATGAGGGCTCGGCCGAGCTGGTAGTGGCCGTCGGCTATCTCGTCGCGGAGGCGGACGGCGGCGCGCAGCTCTTCGACGGCCCGCTCGCGCTCGCCCGTCTGCATGAGCGCGCGGCCGAGCGCGAAGTGCGTGTCGAACTCTTCGGGGTAGGCGCGGGCGGCCTGTTCGAGTAAGGGGAGAGCGCGCTCGGGCTGCGAGCGCGTCAGGTAGAGGTCGCCGAGCGTGAAGGCGGCGCGCGCCATCGAGGGGTCGCGCCGCAGGACTTCCCGCAGCTCGCGCTCGGCCTCGTCGTAGCGGTAGAGCTTCCAGTAGAGGAAGCCGAGGCCGTAGCGCGTCCGCGTCGAGTCGGGCGCGAGCGAGACGGCGCGCTCGTAGGCCGAGGCCGCCTCCTGCGTGCGCCCC
>DATHBF010000478.1:0-5238 GCA_035296285.1 Pyrinomonadaceae bacterium
CTTCGCCCGGCAGCGCCCGACGTGGACGCCCCGGGAACTCCTGACGCCTTGAAGCCCGCGCTCTCCGTCATCATCCCGACGCTCGACGAGGCGCGCTCGATAGGCGCGACGCTCGAAGTCGTTCTCGAATTGCGAGGGGCCGTCGAAGTCATCGTCGCCGACGGGGGGAGCACGGACGGCACGCCCGACATCGCGCGCGGACGCGGCGTGCGCGTCGTGGAGTGCGAACGGGGCCGCGGCCGGCAGATGCACGCGGGCGCGGGCGCGGCCCGAGGCGACGCGCTGCTCTTCCTCCACGCCGACACGCTGCCGCCATCGGACGCCGCCGACCGCATCGCCGACGCACTCAGCGACCCCGCCGTGGTCGGGGGCAACTTCCGCATCCTCTTCGACGGCGAACGACGCGCGGCGCGCTTCCTGACGTGGCTCTACCCGCAACTGCGCCGGCTCGGCCTCTGCTACGGCGACTCCGGCATCTTCGTGCGCGCCGAGACTTACAGGCGCCTCGGCGGCTTCAACCCGTTTCCGATATTTGAAGACCTCGACCTCGTCCGCCGCCTGCGCCGCGAAGGGCGCCTCGCGCGCCTGCCCGCCACGGTCGTCACCTCCTCGCGCCGCTTCGAGGGCCGCAGCTTTGCCCTCACCTTCGCGCGCTGGTCCGCGCTCCAGCTTCTCTACTGGCTCGGCGTCCACCCGCGCCGCCTCGCCCGCCTCTACGCGCCGGTAAGAAAGTGATTCCTCTTTACCCACTCGTAAGTCGCGGGCGCACGCCTGCGGGCCTCTTCGTCGGCGAGCAGTTCGGCGCGCAGGCGCGCGAGGTCTTCGGGCGTGTCCACGTCGTACCAATCGGGGAGTTCGAGCAGGCGCAGGCCGCGGGCTGCGGCGTTGCGCGCCGTCTGCGCGTAGGCGCGCGGCGTGCTCCACTCGATGTTCTGGAAGATGCCGGGCGCGGGCGCGCGTAAGGCCACGAGGTAGTAGCCGCCGTCCTCGGTCGGGCCGAGCGCGATGTCGGCCTCGCCCGCGGCCAGGGCCGAGACGGCGCGCGCGACGTAAGCGGGCGGGAGCGTCGGGCTGTCCGCGCCGAGGATGACGACCGGGCCGAAGCCGGCCCCGAAGACTTCGACCGCGACCGCTTCGAGCCGCGCGCCGAGGTCTCCGCCCTTCTGCTCGACCCAGCGCGACGCCGACGGCAGGAGCGGCCCGAGCGTGGCGCGTCCGCCCGCGGGGGCGTAAGCTATGACGACCTCGCCGCCCGCGCCGCCCGCGCAACCGACCGCGTCGCGCGCGAAGCAGCCGGCGAGAGAGGCCGCCTCTGCCGCCGACAAAGGCGGCGACAGGCGCGTCTTCACGAGGCCCGCCAGCGGGGCCTTTATCATCAACACGACGGCGGGACGAATCATAAGAGGGGAGGCAGTATCGCACAGTGGCTTACTACGAAGAAGAAGACCTCGGGCGTTTCTCGGAGATGGCGAAGCACCGGCCGGACCTCTTCCAGAAGTTCATGGCGTGGTACGAGGCGTGTCAGGAGGACGGGGCGCTCTCAAGGCGCGAGAAGGCGCTCATCGGCCTCGCCGTCGCGCACGCCCTCCAGTGCCCCTACTGCATAGACGCCTACTCGCAGGCGTGCCTCGAATCGGGCTCGAACATGGAGCAGATGACCGAGGCCATCCACATGGCGTCGGCCCTGCGGGGCGGCGCCGCACTCATCCACGGCCTACAGGCCCACAACTCCGTTGACAAGGTCTCGATGTGATGCCGCGCGAGCTGAAAGTCATCCCGGCCGCGCCCGCCCACGACTTCGCCGCGAAGCTCGCCGCGCACGGCGTCCGCCTCGTACGCGGCCGGAGCGTCGAGATTTTACAGGTCAACGTCGGCAAGCTCTGCAACCAGGCGTGCAAGCACTGCCACGTTGACGCCTCGCCCTCGCGGACCGAGATCATGACCAGCGAGACGGCCGAGCAGGTCATAAAGGCCCTGGAAAAATTCCGCTTCCCGACGCTCGACATCACGGGCGGCGCGCCCGAACTGAACCCCTCCTTCCGTCGCCTCGTCCGCTCGGCCCGCTCTACGGGCGCGCGCGTCATGGTGCGCCACAACCTGACCGTCATGTTCGAGCCGGGCCAGGAAGACCTGCCCGAGTTCTTCCGCGAGCAGGAGGTCGAAGTCGTCTCCTCCCTGCCCTACTTCCTCGGACAGCAGACGGACGCGCAGCGCGGCCGCGGCGTCTTCGACAAGTCGGTCGCGGCCCTGCGCCGCCTGAACGAAGTCGGCTACGGCCGGGAAGGCGGCCCCCTCGTCCTCAACCTCGTCTACAACCCCGTCGGCGCCTTCCTCCCGCCGAAGCAGAGCGCCGTCGAGGCCGACTTCAAGCGCGAGCTGCTCTCGCGCCACGGCGTCCGCTTCAACAGCCTCTACACCATCACGAACATGCCCATCAGCCGCTTCCTCGAATACCTGCGCCGCACGGGCAACGAGGAGCGTTACATGCGCCGCCTCGTCGAAGCCTTCAACCCCGCGGCCGTCGCCGGCCTCATGTGCCGCAACACCCTGAGCGTGGACTGGACCGGCCGCCTCTACGACTGCGACTTCAACCAGATGCTCTCGCTCGGCGTCGCCGCGGAACTCCCGCAGGCCGTCTCCGAACTCGACCCCGCGGCCTTCGCCTCCGCGCGCGTCGCCACCGGCCCCCACTGCTTCGGCTGCACGGCCGGCGCCGGCTCCAGCTGCGGCGGCGCCGTCGCGCCCTCCTGACCTCCCGGCCCCGCCGCGGGCTTGACAATAGTCGTGGCAACGACTATTGTTGCGAGGCGGAGGAGGGATGGTGGGCGCGAACGCAGAGAGCATGACGAGACTCCCGACCTACTTCACTTCGGCGGCGCCGCGGTTTCGGGTCTCCGCTCCGGCAGCGCGGCCGGGCAACCCTCAAACATCTAACACACACGACAGGAGAGAGATATGAGAAAGCTCAGGAACGCACTTCTCGCGGCCTCCTTCGCCGCGCTCGCCCTCGCGGCCTTCGCCGGCCTCCCGTCCGCCCCGGACGCCTTCGCGCAGACGCAGGCGGCCAAGGTGGCTTACGCCCCCATCGCGGGCGGCGAGTACCGGATCGACCCGGCGCACAGCACCATCGGGTTCGCCATCCGCCACTACGAGATCAACTGGGTCAGCGGCTACTTCAGGGACTTCGCCGGCACCATCCGCTACGACGAGCAGGACCCGACGAAGTCCTCGGTCGAGTTCACGGCCAAGGTGGAGAGCATCGACACCGGCGTCGCCAACCGCGACAAGCACCTGCGCACGGCCGACTTCTTCGACATCGAGAAGTACCCCGAGATGACCTTCAAGAGCACGCGCGTCGAGCGCAAGGGCAAGGGCTGGGTGCTGCACGGCGACCTGACCCTGCACGGCGTGACCAAGCCGGTCGCCCTGCCCTTCCAGCTCACGGGCGCCATCAAAGACCCGCGCGGCTCGACCCGCTTCGGCGTCGAGGCGCAGACCAAGATTGACCGCTGCGACTTCGGCATCACCTGGGGCAAGGCGCTCGAAGGCGGCGGCTTAGACCTCGGCCACGAAGTCTCCATCAACCTGCAACTCGAAGCCGTGAAGGCCGCGCCGCCGAAACCCGCCGGCCAGTAAAAAGGAGGAGGAAAGAGAATGGCGAGCAAGTTGGATTCCGTCGCCGCGGCGTGGGCGCCCCGGCTTTTGAGCGTGCTGCGCATCGTCGCCGCGTTCCTCTTCATCGCGCACGGCGACGCGAAGCTCTTCAACTTCATCGGCGCGCCGGGGTGGAAGGGGGCGCAGGCCGCCTTCACGATGCCGTGGGTGGCCGGCGTGCTGGAGTTCTTCGGCGGGCTGCTACTGCTCTTCGGGCTCTTCACGCGGCCCGTGGCCTTCATCCTCTCGGGGCTGATGGCCGCGGCCTACTTCATGGCGCACGCGCCCGGAGGGTTCTGGCCGTACGTGAACAAGGGCGAGCTGGCCGTGCTCTACTGCTTCGTCTTCCTCTACCTCGCGGCGGCGGGCGGCGGGCCGTGGAGCGTTGACCGCGCGCTGCGCCGCGCTTGAACAAGGAGTAAAGGGATGATCACCGTAAGACCGGCCGGCGAGCGCGGCAAGACGCGCACCGCCTGGCTCGACGGCAACCACACGTTCTCTTTCAACCGTTACTACGACCCGCGCTGGTCGGGCTTCCGCAGCTTGCTCGTCATCAACGAGGACTTCGTCGCCCCGGCGGCCGGCTTCCCGCCGCACTCGCACTCGGACATGGAGATCATCACCTACGTCATCGAGGGCGCGCTCGAACACCGCGACTCGGCCGGCGGCAACGGCGTCATCCGGCCCGGCGAGGTGCAGAAGATGAGCGCAGGGACGAGCGTCACGCACAGCGAGATGAACCACTCGGAGGCCGAGGGCGTCCACCTGCTCCAGATTTGGATTCAGCCCGAGCGGCGCGGCGTCGAGCCCTACTACGAGCAGAAGCCCTTCCCCGAGGAGGAGCGGCGCGGGCGCCTGCGCCTGCTCGCCTCGCGCGACGGCCGCGAGGGCTCCGTCACGGTCCACCAGGACGCCGAACTCTTCGGCTCCGTGCTCGCGCCCGGCGAGGAAGTGACACACCGGCCCGCGCCGGGGCGCCACGCCTGGCTCCAGGTCGTCAAAGGCGCCGTCACGCTCAACGGCACGCCGCTCAAGGCCGGCGACGGCGCCGCCGCCAGCAACGAAGGCTCGCTCACGGTGCGCGCCGACGGGGACTCGGAAATCCTCCTCTTCGACCTCGCCTAGCAGGCGACCGCCGACAGCCGCCGGACTAGCGAACGTCCGGCGCGAAGAGGCCGCCCCCACTCGCGGGGCGGCCTCCTTTACGTTCGGTGTACGTGTACGTACCTGTTCTGTTATAGTCTGGCGGCTCCTGTACTCCCCCGTCAGGAATCGCTTTCCCGCTCATTCAACACGGACGGCCCAACAACTGTTCTTAAAGACCCTCGGCGCTCGACTTTCAGAGGTGAATGCCCCTTGAAGATATTACTGTACAACCCGGACAACGGCGTGACCCGCAACTTCATGCCCCACCTCTGGATGTTCCTCCTCCAGTCGCTCACGCCCCCCCAGCACGAGGTCATCCTCATCGACGGCAACGCCCGCGCCATGGACGAGGCCGAGCTCGTCGCCTTCGCACGCCGCCACGGCGTCGGCCTCGTCGGCATCGGCGCCATGACCCGCATGGTCGCCCGCGCCTACCGC
>DATHBF010000479.1:0-3081 GCA_035296285.1 Pyrinomonadaceae bacterium
CCCAGTGGTACTGCATCAGGTAGCTGCCCATCCCGATGAAGACCGCGCGGAACAGGAGCGCGCCGAGGATGCCGTAGAAGAGCACCCGGTGCTGGTACTTCGGCGGGATGGCGAAGTAGCCGAAGATGACGACGAAGACGAAGACGTTATCGACCGAGAGAGACTTCTCGACGACGTAGCCGGTCAGGAACTCAAGCGAGACGCGCCAGGCGGCCGCCGCGGCGTCGAAGCCGGGGACGGCCGCGAGTCGCGGGTCCTGCGGGAACTTCCAGAGCGCGTACTGGTAGAGCAGGAAGTTGAAGCCCAGGGCCAGCGCGACCCAGACGACCGACCACATCGCGGCCTCCTTGAACTTGACCTCGTGCGCCTCGCGGTGGAACACGCCCAGGTCGAGCGCCAGCAGGAAGAGCACGAAGAGGGTGAAGGCGGCGTAGAACCACCAGTACTCGGCAATCGGGAAAAGTATGTAGTCCACAGTCGGTCAGCTTTCTTCGTTCGGTACGCTTCTTCCGGCGCGGCCGGCTTGACACCTGCCTTCGTTGGGCAACGGCCGTGCCGCGTCGGCATTGCGGAGGATTCGGCGGCGGGCCGGGCGAGTCGGGCAGCCCCGCGGGCCGCGACGCCCTACCCGACCGTGGCAAAATTGGACAACGGCGGGACAGGCGGCGACACCGCCCCTTTGACGGGCGCTCTCGATTAGCAGGTTCGGGCGGGTAGGCGGGGGCGGAGGTCAGAACTCCAGTGCGGGGTCGGCGGCGCGGTACTCGTCGAGCTTGCGGTAGAGGGTCTTGCGGTCGAGGCCCAGCATCTCGGCGGCGCGCGACTTGTTGCCGCCGGTGCGGCGGAGTGTTTCGAGGATGTACTCGCGTTCGAGCTCGTCGAGCGTGAGGCGCTGCGCCGAGGCGCGCGCGACGAGACTCGCCGCCTCGCCGCTCGTGCGCACGCGCTCGGGCAGGTCGGCGGCCGTGATCTCGTCGCCGTTGGCGAAGGCCGCGGCGCGCTCCACGGCGTTCTCCAGCTCGCGCACGTTGCCCGGCCAGGGGTAGGCCGTCAGCACGGCCAGCGCCTCGCGCGAGACGCGCAGGGGCTCCGAGCCGTTCGCGCCCGACGCCTTCGAGGCGAAGTGCTCGACGAGCAGGGGGATGTCTATGGCGCGCTCGCGCAGGGGCGGGACGTGCAGGTGGATGACGTTCAGGCGCCAGAAGAGGTCTTCGCGGAAGCGCCCCGCGCGCACCTCCGCTTCGAGGTCGCGGTTGGTGGCGGCGACGACCCTCACGCTGACCGCCTTCTCCCTGTCGGCCCCGACGCGCCTGACGGCGCCCTCCTGTAAGACGCGCAGCAGCTTCGGCTGCACCTGGAGTGGCAGCTCGCCCACCTCGTCGAGGAAGACGGTGCCGCCGTCGGCCGACTCGAAGAGGCCGGCGCGGGCCGCGCGCGCGCCCGTGAACGCCTGGCCCGTGTGGCCGAAGAGTTCCGACTCGATCAGCTCGGCGGGGATGGCCGCGCAGTTGATAGGCACGAAGGCCCCGGCGCGCCCCGAAGCCTCGTGAACCGCGCGCGCCACCAGCTCCTTGCCCGTCCCCGACTCGCCGGTGACGAGGACCGTGCTCGCGCTCCGCCCCGCGCGCTTAACGGACTCGAACAGCTCGCGCACGGGGCGCGAGGCGCCGACGATGTGCGCCGGGGCGGCGGGCATCTCGCGGCGCAGCCGCGCCTGCTCGCGCCGGGGCGCGCTCGCCTCCAGCGCCTCCGCGACGACGCGCAGCAGCTCGGCGGTCTGGAAGGGCTTGGTGAGGTACTGATGGGCGCCGCGCTTGACCATCTCGACCGCCTGCTCGACCGAGCCGAAGGCGGTGATGACGACCACAGGGACTTCGGACCGCCTCTCCCTGACCGCCGCCAGCAGCTCGTCGCCCGAGAGGCCGGGCATCCGCACGTCGGTCACGACGAGGTCGAGGTGCTCCCCTTCCCGCTCGACGTGGGCGAGCGCGGCGCGCCCGTCGGCGGCCGCGAGCGTCTCGTGCCCGGCCTCCTCCAGGACCTCCTGGAGCAGGTCGCGCATGTCGGCGTCGTCCTCAGCGATTAACAGTCTTGCGCGCATGCTCGCCCCCACGCTCCCCTGCCGACCACGCCGCGCCGCGCCCCGCCGCTTCGGCCGCGTGCGGCAGGTAGACGGTGAAGGTCGCGCCCGGCCCGCCGTGGTTGTTCGCGGCCTCTATCCAGCCGCCGTGCTCCTCGACGACGCGGCGCGCCACCGAGAGGCCGAGGCCCGTCCCCTGACCGACCTCCTTCGTCGTGTAGAAGGGGTCGAAGATCTTCGGCAGGTCTTCGGGCGCGATGCCCGGACCCGTGTCCGAGACGCTGACCGAGGCGAAGAGGCGCGCCCCCTTCTCCTCCATCTCGGACTCGACCTCGACGCGGAGGCGGCCGCCCGACGGCATGGCCTGCACGGCGTTGTCGAGGACGTTCAGGAGCACCTGCCGGACGTATGCGTCGTCCGCCTCGACGAGCACCGCCTCGTCGCCGCCGTCGAAGTCCACCTCGACCCCGGCGCGCGCCGCGTTGGCCTCGAACTGCGAGAGGGCTTCGGCCGCCAGCCCCCGCAGGTCCACGGCGGCGGGGCGCAGGTCGTACGTGCGCGCGAGGTTGAGCAACTGGCGGACGACGTGCGTGATGCGCTCGGCCTGCGCGCGGATGATGGAGAGGTTCCGCCGGCGAGTCTCCGGCGGCGCGTCCGGCTTGAGCAGTAGTTGCTCGGCGCGCGCGTCGATGACGTTGAGCGGCGCGCCCATCTCGTGCGCCACGCCCGCGGCGAGTCGCCCGACCGCCGCGAGCCGCTCGCTGTGCCGCAGGTCGCGTTCGAGCCTCAGCCGCTCCTCGGCCTCGCGCAGGGCCGCGCGCCTCTGCTCGGCCAGGCCGTCCGCCATGCGGTTGAACTCGCGTGCGAGCTGCGCGAACTCGCCGCCCGAGCGCGGCGCGATGACGCGGTAGCCGAGGTCGCCGCGCCCGAGGGCCGCCGCCCCGCCGAGCAGTTCGCGGACGGGCTGCGAGAGGCTGCGGCGCAGGACGGCGGAGACCACG
>DATHBF010000480.1:0-4766 GCA_035296285.1 Pyrinomonadaceae bacterium
CGATGAAGGCGATGACGGCGGCCGCGCCGCAGAGGATGACGACGGCGAAGACGACCAGGACCACGAGCCACCCGCGCCCCTTGCGCCGCGGCGGGGCGGGCGGCGTCAGTTGGGATGTCTGCTGGAAGGCGGCGAGCGGCGGCTGGCGCGAGGTCGGCTGGCCGCCCGCGAAGAGCTCCGTGTGCTGGCCGGCGCCGAGCGGAGCGGTCGCGACGTGCGCCGCGCCCGTGGCGCCGCCCGCCGGCGCGGCCGTCGCCTCCGGCCCCTGCGTGAAGAGCTGCGTCGGCGCCTCGCCCTGCGGCGGCACCGCCCCGACGGACACGCCGCACCGGCGGCAATACTGCTGCCCCGCGAACAACTCCGCCCCGCAGTTGTGACAAAGCTCCGGCATACAACCTTTAGCTGAACATCGGCTGGCCCGGGCTGTCGTCGCCGGGGCGGAAATCGTTGATGGCGCGGTAGCGTTCGTCGAAGGTGCGGTTGAGGTCGTCGGCGGCGCGCTCAAGCTCGGAGGCGACCTGCTTGAGCCCTTCGGCCGTCGAGCCGCGCCCCGAAAGTTCGCCCGCCAGCCGCTCCAGCGCCTCGACCTTCTCGACGAGCGCGAGGTCGAAGCTGTAGATGCGGTCGAGCTGCGGCTCCTCGATCTTCTGCACGTCGAAGAAGCCGGCGTAGCCGTAGGAGGCGAACCGCACCCGGTTCTCGACCTGGTCAATCTTCTTCAAGACGCGGTCGAGCGGCCCGACCTCGAAGAGGCGGCCCGAGGAGGAGAGTTCGCGGAGGGCGTCGGTGACGGGCTGCTTGGCCCGGCGCAGCCGCTCGGCCAGGTGCTCGCGGTGCAGCTTGTCTATGTCGCGGCGCCGCTCCTTGGCGACGTAGCCCGCGTAGCCCGGAATCTTGTCGCCCAAACGTTCAAGCCAGTTTTGCTGGTCGCTCATGCTGTGTCTCCAGAGGCGTCGGTGCCAAAGTCGTCGGTCTATGTACGTCGCGGCGCGGCGCGCGGTTCTCGGGCGAGGATTCTAACACCGGGCGCGGCGCGGTAGTAGTTGCGCCGCCAACGCGCCGCCACTATTATACTTGCGTAAGCACGTCCCGAACCGCCCAACACCTTCAGGAAGAACCGAATGAGCGCCGAAAACGAGACGCCGAACGCCGCACAGACGCCCGAGGGCAAGTACGTCTACTGCATCATCGAGGCCAAGGAGCCGCGCAGTTTCGGCCCCATCGGCATCGGCGGGCGCGGCGACGAGGTCTACACCGTCCACCACGACGGCCTCGCGGCGGTCGTCTCGAACACGCCCATCCAGGTCTACGACCCGACGCGCGAGAACGTCTTCGCCCACGAGCAGGTCAACGAGACGGTGATGCGCGAGTTCACGGTGCTGCCGATGGCCTTCGGCGTGCTCTTCCGCACCGAGGACGACATCATGGAGCTGATGCGCGGCACCTACGAGGCGCTCAGGGACGTGCTGGCGAAGATGGAGGGCAAGGTCGAGTTCGGGCTGAAGGTCAACTGGGACCGCGAGCACGTCATCGCCCAGATCGAGAAGGAGTCGGACGAGATACGCAACCTCAAGGAGCAGATCACTTCGCGCGGCGGCGGCTCGACCTACTTCGCGCGGATGCAGCTCGGCCGCCTCATCGAGTCGGCCCTCTCCGAGCGGTCAGACGCCTACGTGCGAGAGGTCTACGACTACCTGAGAGACACGGCCGTCGCCTCGCGCGCCAACAAGCCCATCGGCGACAAGATGATCATGAACGCCGCCTTCCTCATCGAGCGCGACCGCGAGCAGGAGTTCGACGCCAAGGTCAAAGAGATAGCCGCCAAGTACGAGGGCATGCTCTCCTTCAAGTACACCGGGCCCTGGCCGCCCTACAACTTCGTCCACATCCGTCTCAAGCTCGAACGCGGCGAGGGCGCGGCCTGAGGGTTTCCTCCGCTTATGTTCATACTCGACGACATCCTGCTGGCGCCCGTCAACGGCTTCAAGTTCATCATGCGGCAGATTCAGCAGCTCGCCGACAAGGAGCTGAACGACGAGTCGGTCATCAAGGAGCAGTTGCTTGAGTTGCAGATGAGGCTGGAGCTGGAGGAGATTTCCGACGAGGACTACGCCGAGGCCGAGCGCGAGCTGTTCGCGCGCCTGCGCACGATCAAGGAGCGGCAGCTCGAAGCCCTCCGGCAGGTGCACACGGCCGAGTCGTCTTCGATGACCGTCGAGGCGGGCGGCGACGACGGCGGCGACTTCTACGAGCCCGGCGGCGGGCGCTGACCGAGGCGGCCGGCGGTGGAGGGGCCTTGAGTAAAGCTGGCACCGAGGCGCACGCCCCTTCGCGCGCGCAAGCTTTAAAGCTCCCCGCGGACTTCCCCGACACGCGCCACCTCTTCTTCGGCGGCAAGGGCGGAGTCGGCAAGACGACCGCCGCCGCCGCCGCCGCCCTCACCCTCCTCGACGCCTCCGCCCCCGGCGAGCGCGTCCTGCTCTTCTCCACCGACCCCGCACACTCGCTCTCCGACAGTCTGGGCGTCGAAGTCGGCGACCGCCTCGCCGAAGTCGCGCGCGCCGGCCGGGGCGCCTCGGCGCGCACGCTCGTCGCGCGCGAGATGGACGCCTCGCGCGCACTCGAAGAGTTTAAAGAGAAGCACCGCGCCGTCCTCGCCGAGATAGCCGACCGCGGAACAATTCTCGACGAGGCCGACATCAACGACCTGCTCGACCTGTCGCTTCCCGGCCTCGACGAAGTGATGGCGCTCTTCGAGCTGAGCGAAGTGGACCGCACGGGCGACTTCGCCCGCGTCGTCGTGGACACGGCGCCCTCGGGCCACACGTCGCGGATGCTCAGGCTGCCCGAAGTCTTCGCGCGCTGGCTCGGCGCGCTCGACGTGATGAGCGAGAAGCACCGCCACATGGTCGCCCACTTCGTGCGGGGACGCGCCCCGCGCGCCGACCGGGTGGACACCTTCCTGCGCGAGCTTTCGGAAAGGATAGAACGAGTCCGCGCCATGCTCTTCGATCCCGCGCGCTCAAGCTTCGTCCTCGTCACCACGCCTGAGGCGATGGTCTTCGAGGAGAGCGCGCGCTACCGCACGGCGCTCACGGAGGAGGGCGCGCCCGTCACCGACGTTGTCATCAACCGCGTCGAGCGGGAGCACGCCGGCTGCCCCTTCTGCCGCGGGCGCGTCCGCGTGCAGGCGCGCTGGCTCCGCGCGCTCGAACGCGAGTTCAAGGGGCTGCGCCTGCATCGCGTCCCGCTCTTCCCCGAAGAGGTGCGCGGCCCCCGCGCCCTGCGCCGCTTCGCGCGCGCCGTCTGGCACGAAGAGTTTGACGGCCCGGCTGTTAAGACGAAGGCTCCGGCGAAGAGTAAGAGAGCAGCGGCGGCTACGGGCGAGCGTTTCGGGCTTGAGCCGAAGCGCCTGCTCATCTTCGGCGGCAAGGGCGGCGTCGGCAAGACGACGGCGGCGGCGGCGGCGGCCATCGCACTGGCCGAAGCGGACGCGGACGCGCGCGTGCTCGCCTTCTCGACCGACCCCGCGCACTCGCTCTCCGACAGCTTCGGCGAGCAGGTGGGGGAGCTGAAGCGCGGCGTCGCCGGCCTCTCCAATCTCGACGCGAGGGAGATAGACCCGGCCGCGCGCTTCGAGGAGCTGAAGGCGAGATACCGCGCCTGGACCGACGAGCTGTTCGAGTCTCTGACGGGCGGCTCGCGGTGGGAGATACAGTTCGACCGCGAGGCGATGCGCGAGCTGGTGGCGCTCGCCCCGCCCGGCATTGACGAGATCGCCGCCCTCTCCACCGTCAGCGACCTGCTTGAGGCCGGCGACTACTCGACCATCGTCGTGGACACGGCGCCGACCGGCCACCTCCTGCGTTTCCTCGAACTGCCGGCGGTCGCGCTCTCGTGGGTGCGGACTTTCATCAAGCTGCTGCTCAAGTACAAGAACGTGGTACGCTGGGGCGGCGTGGCCGAGGAGCTGGTCGCGCTCTCGAAGTCAATCAAGCGTGTGGCGGCGATGCTGACCGACGAGCGCGACTGCGAGTTCGTCGGCGTCGCCATCCCGGAGCGGATGAGCCTCGAAGAGACGGCCCGGCTGTCGGGAAGTCTGGCGCGGCTCGGCGTGCCGATGAGGCGGCTGCTGATAAACGGCGTCGTGACCGACGGGGCGGCCGCGGGCTGCGACTTCTGCGCGTCGCGCCGCCGCTCGCAAGGCGCGGTCGTCGCGGAGTTCCGCGCGAGGCTCGGGGGCGACGCCGTCATCTTCGTCGCGCCGCAGCACGCCGAGGAGGTCAGAGGCCCGGCGAGACTCCGCAGGCATTTCGAGAGCTGGCGCAAAGAGGAAGCGTCGGATGAAGGGTGAGCGGGGAGAAGCCATCTACGTCTACTGCGTCGGCGCGTCGCGCGCGCTCGCGCCGCACGCGGATGAAGGCGTGCCGGGCGCCATCGAAGAGGGCACGCCCGTCTCGCTCGTCGGGTCGGGCGCGTTGGCGGCGGCCGTGAGCCCCGTGCCGCTCGCGGACTACGGCGAGGGCGCGCTGGAGTCGAGGCTGGCGGACGCGACGTGGACGGCCGTCAGGGCCTTGAGGCACGAGCGCGTCGTCGAGCACTTCGCGCGGCGCGCGGCCGTGGTGCCCTTGCGCTTCGGGACGATCTACCTGCGCCGCGAGTCGGTCGCGGAGATGCTTGAGAGAGACGCGGCGCGGCTCCTGTCGGTGCTCGGGCGGCTCGAAGGGCGCGAGGAGTGGGGCGTGAACGTCTACGTGGACCGCGCG
>DATHBF010000481.1:0-5672 GCA_035296285.1 Pyrinomonadaceae bacterium
TACGTCGAGGCCGACGTGATGGCGTCCGACTTACCCGACGAAGAGTTCGACTGCGTCGCCACGCTGACGACGCTCCACCACCTCCCGGCGGAAGCCGCGCTGAGAAAAATAAGGAAGGCTTTGAAGCCCGGCGGCCTCTTCGTCTGCCTCGACCTGTACCGGCGCTCTAACCTGACGGACCTGCTTTTCGACGGCGTCGCCTACCCGGCGGGGCTGCTCCTGAGGCTGTTGAAGACCGGAAGGTTGAGGCCGTGCAGGGAGGTGCGCGAGGCGTACGCCGAGCACGGGAAGACGGACCGCTACCTCACGCTGCCGCAGGTCGAACGGGTTTGCGCGGAGGTCATGCCCGGCGCGGTCGTGACGAGACACCTGCTCTGGCGTTATTCGGTCGTCTGGGAGAAGCCTGCGGGCGTGGGGGCTTGAGATGGAGGCTGTCTGGAAGGCGATTCTCTGGCGGCAGTTCGGGGCGAGCATCGACATGCTCGAAAACGCTCTGCTGGCCTGCCCCGAAGATCTCTGGCGCGACCGCTCGCGGCAGACCGAAGTTCGGCCGGCTCGAATTGAGCTTCGCGGAGCTGCTCCTGTACAACATGCGCCACGTCCAGCACCACGCCGCCCAGCTCAACCTCATTCTCCGGCAGAAGGTTGACTCCGCGCCCGGCTGGGTCGCACAGGCCACCGCCTCGTGAGGTGAGTTATGAGAGAGCAGCCGCCCGGCAGGGTGATAAGGCTTCCCCGCGCCGTCGCCGCCGCCGTCCTCATCTTGTTATTTGTGCTGCTCGTCGTCGGCATCCCTCTGGCCGGCTCGTGGCTCGCGTCGAACTCTTCGGAGACCTCACGCCTCAGCTTCTTCGGCGTCCTGCTCGCGCTCTTCGCGGCGTTGACGTTTGTCCTCTCCGCCGTGGTCTTCAGGAAGGCGAGGGCGGTCCGCCGCTGGTCGCCGGTCGCGGCGACCGTCATCGAGTCGGAGGCGGTGTGGGGGAGGACGACCCGCGGCGGGCGGACGGCCTGGACGTGGCTGCCTCGCCTCACCTACCAGTACGAGGTCGGCGGGCGCGTTTATCAAGGCAGGCGCATCGCCTTCTACAAGCGCCGCACGGGCTTCGGCGCGCAGGAGCTGGTCGCGCGCCACCCCGTCGGCAGTCTCGTGCAGGTGCATTACGACCCGGCGCGGCCCGAGGAGGCCGTGCTCGACCCGAGTTTCCCGGCGCGCTGGCTGCTGCCGTTCTTCGCCGTCGTGCTCGCGGCGCTCTCCGTCGTCTTCTTTAAGGTTCTTTAAGGGTGTGTCTGCTTGTAGAGGCGCTTGAGGCGCTCGACCGTGTCGGCCTCGCGCGTGCTCTTGTCCTCGCGCACGCGCTTGAAGCGAGGGATGCGCAGGACGTAGCCGGCCGCGTAGCGCGAGGTCTTCTGGATGTCCTGAAAGTCAACCTCGATGACGAGCTGCGGCTCGACCTCCACGTCGCGGCCGCGCGTTGAGATGACCAAAGGCTCAAGCCGCGCCGTCAGCCCGCGCAGAGTCTCCTCAGAAAAGCCCGTCCCGACTTTGCCGACGGTCCTGAGGCGGTCGCGGTCGCGCACCGAGACGATGAGGCTCGACAGCAGACCCTTCCTCCGCCCCGAGCCCCAGATGCCGCCCGTCACCACCACGTCCAGGGTCTCGAAGGCCGGCTTGATCTTCAGCCAGTTCTCCGCGCGGCGGCCCGGCGTGTAGGGCGCTTCGGGGTCCTTCGCCATCAGGCCCTCGTGCCCCTCCGCGAGCGCGCGGCGGAAGAACTCCTGCTGCTCCTCGGGCCTGTCGGTGACGACCGTCTCCGTCATCTTCACGCGGTCGGTCGGGCGGAAGAGTTTGGCGAGGCGCGCCCGGCGCTCGGCCTGCGGCGCCCGCATCAAGTCCTCGCCGTCGTGGTAGACCAGCTCGAAGAGGTGGAGGACGAGCGGAATCTCGCGCGCCTTCTCCTCGATGGAGTGGACGCGGCCGAGCCGCTGGAGCACGGCCTGGAAGGGCTGCTTCTCTTCGAGCGCGGGGTCGAAGGCGACGGCCTCGCCTTCGACTATCGCGTCGCCGCCCTTCCACGCTTTACGCAGGGCCTCGACGATGTCGGGCATGGCGCGCGTGTCGTCGTTCAGCCGCCGCGAGTAGAGCCTGACCTCGTGCGGGCGCCCCTTCTTCAAGTGAATCTGCAAACGCGCGCCGTCGTACTTCACCTCGAAGATGATCTGCTTGCCTTTGAGCTTGCGGAAAATCTCGGCGGGGTCGTCCTCCTTGTGCGCGTTCATGAACTGGTAGGGGCGGAAGAGGGTCAGGCCCGCGCGCTCAAGCGCCCGCCTGCCCTTGCGGGCCTGCGCGGCGACGAGCCCCACGTCGTTCGTCATCGCGTACAGGTGCTCGACGCTCCCCGCCTCGACCTCGAAGGCGGAGGCCAACGCGCGCGCGAGCGTCCCCATGCCGACGCCGATGCGCATCTGGTTCAGCACCATGCGCGTGAAGTACTTCGCGCCGCGCGCGTCCGTGTTCTTGAAAACGTACTCGACGAGGGCTTCCCTCGACTCGTCGCGCTCGGCGGCGCGGTTCGCGCGCAGCCAGAGCTGCCCGACGGTGAGCGAGTCGCGCCCGCCGACGTGCGCGGCCACCACCTCGCTCATGTCGCCCGTGCGCCTCACCTCGTCGTCTATGTCGGCCGCGTCTAAAGAGAACATGCGCGAGAGCACCGCCCGCACGGCGCCGGGTCCGACGCCGAGCTTGTCGGAGAGTCGCGGGTCAACGACCTCGCCGAGAGTCAGGTGGGCGGCCGCAGCCAGCTCCCGCCCTTCGGCGCGGCGCAAGATGTCGGCGAGCAGGCGGACGCGCGCCGGGTCGTTCGCGGCCGCGCCGATGCGTTCGTAGCCTTCAGCCAGTTCCGAGAATTTCATAGTTTATGTACGGGGCCGTACCCCGCACTTGCACGCAAATTGCAGACCGGCGTGAGTAGTACCAGTGTGCTCGGGGGCCGTGGTCTTGGCGAAGACGAAAAAGGCGCAGAGGTTGGACGAACTGGCGGCGCAGATACGCGTCTGCACGCGCTGCCCCCTGCACGAGTCGCGTACACAGGCTGTACCGGGAGACGGCAAGTACACGGCCAAGGTCATGATCATCGGCGAGGCGCCGGGCAAGGAAGAGGACGAGACGGGCAAGCCCTTCGTCGGCGCGGCGGGGCGCTACCTCGACAAGGTGATGGAGGGGACGGGGCTCGACCGGCGCGACTTTTTTATCACGAACACCTGCAAGTGCCGGCCCCCGAAGAACAGGACGCCGAAGAGCATCGAGGTGGGGACGTGCACGTCGAACTACCTGTTCGAGCAGATGACGCTCATCAACCCGCGGCTCGTGATGCTGCTGGGCGGCGTGGCGGCGAAGGCGGTGCTCGGCGTGAAGAGCATCGGCGAGGTGCGCGGGCAGGTGTTGGAGCGCGACGGGC
This sequence comes from Pyrinomonadaceae bacterium, assembly GCA_035296285.1. Lineage (GTDB taxonomy): Bacteria > Acidobacteriota > Blastocatellia > Pyrinomonadales > Pyrinomonadaceae > QHXN01. Next base: position 3,456 of record DATHBF010000481.1, read on the forward strand.
GGCGCTTCATCGTCGGCTACCACCCGGCGGTGAGGTTCTACCGCGAAGATTTGGGCGAGAAGGTGCGCGAGGACTTCGCGCTGCTGAAGCGCGAGGCGAAGAAGCTTTCGGGGGCGCGGAGTAGCGATGGGCCTTGAGACTTACTGGAAGATGCGCGACTTCAGGCGGACGCCTGAGCCGCGCGGGGAGGTGGCGAAGAGGAGCCTGCGCCGCTTCGTCGTGCAGGAGCACCACGCGTCGAAGCTCCACTTCGACTTTCGCCTGGAGGTGGGCGGCGTGCTCAAGTCGTGGTCCGTCCCGCGCGGGCCTTCGCTGGACCCCGCGGAGAAGCGGCTGGCGGTCGAGACCGAGGACCACCCCGTCGAGTACCTGAAGTTCGAGGGGCTGATACCCGAGGGCGAGTACGGCGCGGGCGAGCACATGAAGTGGGACGGCGGGACGTACGAGCTTTCGGGCGAGGGCGATGCTCTCGCGCAGCTCGAAGCGGGCCGGCTCGACTTCGAGCTGCGTGGCGAGAAGCTGCGCGGCGCCTTCTCGATGGTGAAGATGAAGGCGCGCGCGGGCGAGTGGCTGCTCTTCAAGCGGACGGACGAGCACGCCGAGCCGGGCTGGGCGCTGAAGCTGCGCAAGCCCGTTGACGGCAAGGACACCATAGAAGGAAAGTCGAAAGGCAAGAGTCAGAAGGCGAAAGTTAAGAGCGAGGGCGTCAAAAAAATAAGCACGAAGGCCGGGAAGGCGGTGCCGGTCGCGCGGGCTTTGAAGGCGAAGAAGCTTGAGGGCGACGTGGGCGTGCGCGTCGGCCGCGCGGTCGTCCCGCTCACGAGTTTGGAGCGCGTCTACTGGCCGGACGAGGGCTACACGAAGGGCGACCTGGTCCGCTATTACTACGAGGTCGCGGACTTCATCCTGCCCTACCTGAAGGACCGGCCCCTCATCATGAAGCGTTACCCGGCCGGCATCCGCGGCCAGTCCTTCCACCAGCACGACGTGGACGAGGCGCCCGAGTTCGTCCGCACCGTCGCGCTCCGGGTCGAGGACGGCGGCGGGCACGACGTTGACTACATCGTCGGCGACGACAAGGCCACGCTCCTCTACATGGCGAACCTCGGCGCCATCGAGCGCCACCCCTTCCACTCGCGCGTCGCGGACCTCGAACACCCCGACTGGTTCGTCTTCGACCTCGACCCCTCCGAGGGCGTCACGTTCGAGACCATCTGCGAACTGGCCGTCGCCACCCGCGACGTGCTCGCGCGCGTCGGGCTCGACTCGTACCCGAAGACCTCTGGCTCGCGCGGCATACACGTCTACGTGCCCGTCAAGCCGGCCTACACGTACGAACAGATTGCCGAGCTGGCCGAGCAACTGGCGACCGTCGTCGCGCGCGAGAACTCGGAGGTGGCGACCGTCGAGCGCGCCAAGAGCAAGCGCGGCCAGGGGCGCATCTACGTTGACCACATGCAGAACGCGCGCGGCAAGTCTGTCGTCGCGCCCTACTCGGTGAGGCCGAGGCCGGGCGCGACCGTCTCCGCGCCGCTCGAATGGGGCGAGGTCGAGCGCGGGAAGATAACGCCGGGCGACTTCGACATCAGGAACGTGCTGCGCCGCCTCGCGCGCCGGGGCGACCTCTTCAAGCCGGTGCTCGCGCGCGGGCAGCGGCTCGAAGCGGCTTTCGAGGGCGCCTCGGCGCTGCTGGCCGAGACGAGGAAGGGGCGGCGCGCGAAGGCTTCGAGTTGAGAAGAAAGTAAAAAGGGGGAACAGGTGATGGCAGGCAAGAAAGGCGACCGCGAGCTGATAGACACGGGCACGGACAAGCGTTACGTGCGCCGCGACGAGAAGGGGCAGTTCAAAGAGTCGGACGACGTGGGCCGCTCGCTCTCGCAGGACGTGAAGAAGAGCGCCAAGACCAAGGTCAAGCCGGGGCAGGGCGACAAGGGCGACCAGAAACGAAAGTAGAAGGCGGCGAAGCCTGACCCGGGTCAGGTCTCGCGTCGAAGTTTGAAGGAGGTGTCAGACGATGGCAGACCGTTACAGCGACCGCGACTTCGGGCGGTACGGCGAGGGCGACGACGAGCGCCGCGAGGACGACGACTACGGGCGCGAGCGCGGGCTCTTCGGGCGCGGGCCGGACTACGGCGGCCCCGCCCCGCGCGGCTACAGGGTCACGCGCGACTACGACGACTACGACCGCGACCGCGACTACTTCTCCGGCCCGCGCAG
>DATHBF010000482.1:0-10927 GCA_035296285.1 Pyrinomonadaceae bacterium
GGCGCGCTTGGTGGCGGCCTTTTTGGCGACCGGCTTCTTGGCCGGCGAGGCGGCGTGGGCTCGCCTGGCCGGGACCGTGGGGAGGGACCCGGGATCGGGCTTCGATACGGCGTCGGTGACGGCTCCGACCAGCTCGGAGACTACGCCGGAAGCCTGCCCGACGAAGTCGCTGACGGTGGAGACAACCTGGGAGGGGATGTCACTCACGGACTGCGGGAGCACGGATTCGGCAGCGCTCTGGGCCGCCGAGGCGGCGGCGCCGAGGGGCTGTGTGGCCGCCGCCGCGGGGTTGAGCAGCGCGTCCCAGCGGTAGACCTGCTGCGGCTGCGGCTCGCCCAGGCGGCGGAAGATGAGGTCCGTGACGGCGTCCGTCACCCAGTGGTGGTAGAACTCCCCGACCGAGGCCAGTTCGGCGTCGGGCGCGGGATTCATGAAGTCGATGGCGTAGGGCACACCGTCCTGGATGGCAAACTCGACCGTGTTGAGGTCGTAGCCGAGGGCGCGGTTCAGGGTGAGCACGTCGTTGTGGACGCGCTCGGCCACGTCGGCCGACAGGTAGGTGGGGTTGTTGATGTACTGCTCGCCGGAGAGGTAGCCCTTGCGCGGGTCGTAGGGCATGATCATCACGTCGCGCTGGCCGATGCAGTAGCAGCGGACGAACTGGTCCCACTCGACCATCTCTTGCAGGGTCATGCAGAGCGTGCCCGTCGTGTCGTAGACCTTCCAGAGCTCTTCGAGGCTGTTGACGCGCGAGACGTTCTTCCAGCCGCCGCCGTCGAAGGGCTTGATGATGGCGGGGAAGCCGACGTAGTCGGCGATGTCCTGCCAGTCGAGTGGGTATTCGAGGTTGCGCAAAGACTCCGGCGTGATGCCCTCGACGTAGTCCTTCTGCGGCAGCAGGACCGTCTTCGGGATGGCGACGCCGAGCTTGGTGGCCAGCGAGTAGTTGAAGAACTTGTCGTCGGCCGACCACCAGAAGGGGTTGTTAATGATGACGGTGCCTTCGAGGGCGGCGCGCTTGAGGAAGGCGCGGTAGAACGGGACCTCGTGGGAGATGCGGTCCACGATGAGGTCATACTGCCTGCCCCCGTCGTGGCGGACGCCGCCGACCTTGACGAACTCGGCCACCACGTCGCCGCCCCCGCGCTCGTTGACCTTCTCGATGAGGCTGACGGGGAAAGTCCTCTCGCGGCCGACAAGTATACCTACTCTTTTCACGGTTCAGTGTCCTTTCAGGCACCCTGGAATCCCGACTAAGTCTATGAAAGTCATGCACTCTACAGGCTTGCGCCGAGGGTTGTCAACGCGGGCCGGCGGGCATCCGCGCGAAGGCTTTTGACATCAATAGTTTTTGGCGCGGGGCGGGCGGCCCCCGCGGCGGCGCCTGTGCTACAATCGCGGCAGACCGCCGAAGGCAGACCTCTCCTTTGAACGAGCCGCGGCCTTTGAGGGGACGGGCCGGTCGCCAAAAAGCTAAAAGTCAGAAATGGAGACGAGTTCAGTGTTACGACTCATCGTTACATTTGCGCTGGCGGGCTGTGTGCTCGCGTGCGCGGCGCTGCCCGCCTTCGCGGGACCGCTACAGCAGCAGGGCGACGCCAGGAAAGAGGAAGCCCCGAAGGAGGTGACGCCCCCGAAGGGTAAGAACGTCGAGCCGACGGGCGAGCAGGTGGCCGAGGCCGTCATCATCGCCTTCGGGCTGCGCGAGCGCCTCCAGCAGATCAGGCGCACGGGCGTCGAGCGCGGCAGCCTGACGCGCCCGACCGAGGACGGGCGCAGCGAGGTGATCAACTACACGCGCAGCTTCAAGCGCGGCGACTCCTACGAGAAGGACAAAATCCGCCTCGACCAGCGGAAGCCCTCCCTCGAATACTCGCTCGTCTTCAACGAGGGCAAAATCTTCGGGCTCCTGCGCGGCACCACCTTCACGCCCCGCCAGGAGGACGTGACCACCTTCCTCTCCGACCGCGTCCACGGCATCGACACGCTGCTCCGCTACAAGGAGAGCGGCGCGACCGTCAAGTACGTGAGCAAGGAGACGCAGAAGGGCCTTGAGATGTGGCTCATCGACCTGACGGACAAGGAGAAGAACACGACTCGCTTCTTCGTCAGCTCGAAGACGTGGCGCGTCCTCTGGCTCGAATGGGACGAGACGCCGTTGGGCGAGAGCCGGCCCGTCAAGTTCCGCCGCACCTTCCACGACTACCGCGTCGTGCAGGGCACCTACGTCCCCTACCGCTCGCGCTTCTACGCCGGTGAGAGGCAGCTCGAAGAGGCCCAAGTTTTGACCGTCACCTACGGCGTCAAGATGGAGGACGACATCTTCAAGACGCCCGAGACGGCCTCCAACTTCTAAGAGCTTCGAGACGGTGCGTCGCCGCCCGCCGGACCATGTGCGTCCCGGCGGGCGGCTTTATTTTGCGTCCGTCCGAAGTCGTGTGTTAGTATCCCGCCACTTTCTTTACTTCGTTGTTCAAACACCTTCTGGCGACCCCCCGGCCCGTAAATATTTGAGAGTCGGAGCGAACTGACATGAGTAATCCTCTTACCGAAATCATGAAACTCGGCCAGTCCATCTGGTACGACAACATCCGCCGCGCGATGCTGACGAGCGGCGACCTGGCCCGCAAGATCGAGGAGGACGACCTGCGCGGCGTCACCTCGAACCCGACCATCTTCGAGAAGGCCATCACCGGCTCGACCGACTACGACGAGCAGATGCGCTCGCTCGTCGGCGCGGGCAAGAGCGTCAACGACATCTACGAGGAGCTGGTCGTTGACGACATCGGCCGCGCCGCCGACATCCTCCGACCCGTCTACGACCGCACCGGGGGCCTCGACGGCTACATCAGCCTCGAAGTCAACCCGGCGCTCGCCTACAAGACGCAGGAGACGATTGACGAGGCCGACCGCCTCTTCAAGCGCCTGGGCCGGCCGAACGTGATGATTAAAATCCCGGCCGCGCAGGAGGGCCTGGCCGCCATCGAGGAGAGCATCTACCGCGGCATCAACATCAACGTCACGATGATCTTCTCCATCGAGAACTACGAGCAGGTGGCCGAAGCCTACATCCGCGGGCTCGAACGGCGCGCGGCCGAGGGCAAGCCCGTCAGCGGCATCTCTTCGGTCGCCAGCTTCTTCGTCTCGCGCGTGGACACGGCCATCGACGCCGACCTCGAATACCGCGCCCGCCACGCCGGCTCCGAAGAGGAGAAGCAGAGGCTCATCGACCTCTGCGGCCGCGCCGCCAACGCCAACGCCAAGCTGGCCTACCAGAGGTTCAAAGAGATATTCCACGGCGAACGCTTCCGCGCGCTCAAGGAGCAGGGCGCCTTCGTCCAGAGGCCGCTGTGGGCCTCGACGGGCACGAAGAACCCGAAGTATTCGGACGTGCTCTACGTTGACAACCTCATCGGCCCCGAGACGGTCAACACCGTCCCGCCCGCGACCTACACGGCCATCCGCGACCACGGCCGCGTCGCGCCCACGCTCGAAGAGGGCGTTGACGAGGCGCGAGCCCTCATCGACCGGCTCGGCGAGACCGGCATCGACATCAAGGCCGTCACCGAGAAGCTACAGCAGGACGGCCTGAAGGCTTTCGTCACCTCCTTCGACACGCTCGTCGAGTCCATCGAGGCCAAGCGCGACGCGCTGCTCTCCGGCATCAACGACCGCCTGACCTCCTCGCTCGGCAAGTACGGCGAGGCCGTGAACGCCGCCATTAAAGAGGCCGACAAGGGCGACGTGATGCGCCGCATCTGGCGCAAGGACGCGGCGCTCTGGAAGTCGGAAGAGGACCACCAGAAGATTATCAGGAACTCGCTCGGCTGGCTGACGGTCGTAGACCAGATAATCGGCGTCGAGGACGAGTTGATTGCCTACGCGGAGCGCATCCGCGGCAAGGGCTTCAAACACATCGTGCTCTGCGGCATGGGTGGCTCGTCGCTCGCGCCCGAAGTCCTGCGCCGCACCTTCGGCAAGCAGGAAGGCTCACCCGAGCTGCTGGTCCTGGACTCGACCGACCCCGACACGCTCGCCGCCTTCCGCGACCGGGTGGACGTTGAGAAGACGCTCTTCATCATCGCGTCGAAGTCGGGCACGACGACCGAGCCTGTGATGTTCTATCGCTACTGGTACGACCAGGCGGCGCGGGTCAAAGACAACCCGGGGCAGAACTTCGTCGCCGTCACCGACCCCGGCACGAAGATGGAGCAGGACGCCACGCGCGACAAGTTCCACCGCATCTTCCTCAACCCTTCGGACATCGGCGGGCGCTACTCGGCGCTCTCATACTTCGGCATGGCCCCGGCCGCGCTGATGGGGCTCGACGTTCGCAAGCTCCTCGACCGCGCCGAGCGCGTCGTCCACGCCTGCTCGCAGGTCGTGCCGGCGGCCGAGAACCCGGGCGCGCGGCTCGGCGCCATCGTCGGCGAGTGCGCCAGGGCCGGCCGCGACAAGCTGACCGTCATCGCCGACCCGAAGGTCGAGTCTTTCGGCCTCTGGATCGAGCAGCTGGTGGCCGAGAGCACGGGCAAGGAAGGGAAGGGCGTGGTGCCCGTCGCGGGCGAGCCTTTGGGCGCGCCGTCCGCCTACGGCGACGACCGCCTCTTCGTCTCCATCGCGGTCGGCCGCCTCGACAGCGAAGTCGAGTCGAAGCTCAAAGCCCTCGAAGCCGCCGGCCACCCGGTCGTCTACAGGACTCTGACGGACACCTACGACCTCGGCGAAGAGTTCTTCCTCTGGGAGATCGCCACGGCCTTCGCCGGCTGGCGGCTCGGCATCAACCCATTCGACCAGCCGAACGTGCAGGAGTCGAAGGACGCGACGAAGGAGCTTCTGGAAACCTTCAAGAGCGAAGGCAAACTGCCCGAGCAGACGGCGCTCGTCTCCGACGGCGCCGTCACCATCTACGCCGACGACGAGACCCGGGCCGAGCTTCCTTCGGGCTCGGCCGTAGAGGCTTTGCGCGCCCACTTGCAGCGCGCGAAGCCGGGCGACTACGTCGCGCTGCTCAACTACTTCGACGAGAGAGACGAGCACGAACGGCTCGTCCAGCAGATCCGCACGCACCTCCGCGACGTGACGCGCTGCGCGACGACTACGGGCTACGGCCCGCGCTTCCTGCACTCGACGGGGCAGCTTCACAAGGGCGGCGCCGACAACGGCGTCTACATCCAGCTCACGGCCGCCGACGCGCGCGACGTGCCCATCCCCGACGAGCCCTTCACCTTCAGCACGCTCAAGGACGCGCAGGCGCTCGGCGACTACCGCTCGCTCTCGACGCGCGGCCGCCGCGCCGTCCGCGTCGAGCTGGGCGCAGACGTTGCCGCCGGCCTCAAGCGCCTGAGCGAGCTCATCGGCGAGGCCCTGCCCGTCTCCGAGGCGACGGCGAAATAACCCCCCTGCATCATTCGAGGATGACAATGGCGACACCTGAACAGACACCGAAGACCGCGAAGATCGGCATGATCGGCCTCGCCGTGATGGGCGAGAACCTGGCGCGCAACATCGAGCGCAACGGATACCCCGTCGCCGTCTACAACCGCCCGCCGAGCCGCGACGAGCCCGACCGCGTCACGACGTTCATGGAGGAGAACGCGGGCGGCCAGTTCGTCCCGACGCGCGCGCCCGAAGAGTTCGTCAAGGCGCTTGAGCGCCCGCGCAAGATGATCCTGCTCGTCAAGGCCGGCCAGCCCGTCGATTGGACCATCGAGCAGGTGCTCCCCTATCTCGAAGAGGGCGACATCGTCATTGACGGCGGCAACTCCTACTTCCTCGACACCGAGCGGAGGGAGAAGGAGCTGAAGGCCAAAGGCATCAACTTCATCGGCTCCGGCGTCTCGGGCGGCGAGAAGGGCGCGCTCTGGGGGCCGAGCCTGATGCCCGGCGGCGACCCGCAGGCTTACGAGCAGATTCGCCCCATCTGGGAGGCCATCGCGGCGAAGGTGGACGACGGCCCGTGCGTCACCTACATCGGGCCGGGCGGCGCCGGCCACTTCGTCAAGATGGTCCACAACGGCATCGAGTACGGCGACATGCAGCTCATCGCCGAGGCTTACGACATCATGCGGTGCCTGCTCGGGATGTCAGCCGACGAGATGGCCGACGTGTTCGACGAATGGAACCGCGGCGACCTCGAAAGCTTCCTCATTGAGATCACCGCCCAAATCCTGCGCGTCAAAGACCCGGAGACGGGCAAGCCCCTCGTTGACCTCGTGCTCGACAAGGCCGGGCAGAAGGGGACGGGCAAGTGGACGAGCACCGTCGCACTCGACCTCGGCATCCCCATCCCGACCATCAACGCGGCGGTGGACGGCCGCAACCTCTCGGCCCGCAAGGACGAGCGCGTCGAAGCTTCCAAACAGATCGGAGGGCCGGCGGGCGAGGGCTTCAAGGGCGACCGCGCCGAGATGATTCAGGCCGTGCGCGACGCGCTCTACGCCTCGAAGATCTGCTCCTACGCGCAGGGCATGAACCTCATCCGGGCCGGCTCCGAGAACTGGAGCTGGGACATCAACCTCGGCGAAGTCTCGCGCATCTGGAAGGGCGGCTGCATCATCCGCGCGCAGTTCCTCGGCAAGATCAAGGACGCATACCAGAGGCGAGCGGACCTGCCGAACCTCCTGCTCGACCCCGACTTCAACGCCTACATTCAGCGGGCGCAGTCCAACTGGCGTCGCGTCGTGGCGACGGCCGCGCAGGCGGGCATCCCCGTCCCGGCCTTCTCGGCCTCGCTCGGCTACTTCGACTCGTACCGCACGGCCGACCTCCCGCTCAACCTCACGCAGGCGCAGCGCGACTTCTTCGGCTCGCACACCTACCAGCGGACCGACCGCCCCGAAGCCGGCTTCGTCCACACCGAGTGGGAGGAGCTTCTTGAGCAGCAGGGCAAACAGGAGGGGTGAGGCGGTAAGCTTTCACGTCGCGCGGACCCGTGCCGGTCATCAATGAAGCAGTCTGAAATATTTGATTGGCGCGGGTCCGTGCGGCTCCGGCATTAAAACGGCGGGCGTTGAACGCGGGACGATGAACGTCAGGGGTCATGGTTCGGCGTTCATCGTTTTATGCGAGGGCTGAGGATGCAGGCAGAGACCACTTTGGAGAACCCCCTGCGGGCCGGCGTCCGGCTTGAGCGGACGGCCGAGCCGTGCGCCGTCGTCATCTTCGGCGCCTCCGGCGACCTCGCCAAGCGCAAGCTCATCCCGGCCCTCTACCGGCTCGTGCAGGAGCGGCTGCTGCCGGCCGAGTTCGCCATCATCGGCCTCGGGCGCACCGCCATGACGGACGACGAGTTCCGCTCGAAGATGCGCGAGGCCGTGCTCGAATTTTCCGAGTCGAAGCGCGTGGACGATGAGGTCTGGCAGTCCTTCGCCGCGGGCATGCAGTTCCTCCCCTCGGACATCAAGCGGCCGGAGTGCTACGGCGAGCTGGCGAAGCGGCTCGAAGAGGTTGACCGCGAGCGGGGCACGCAAGGCAACCGCCTCTTCTACCTCTCGGTCGCGCCCGAGTTCTACGCCGAGGCCGTCAAGCAGCTCGGCGAGGCCGGCCTCCTGAAACAGGACGGGGGCTGGCGCCGCGTCATCATCGAGAAGCCCTTCGGGACGAGCCTGGAGAGCGCCCGCGACCTGAACCAGCAGATCCTCAAGCACCTCGACGAACGCCAGGTCTACCGCATCGACCACTACCTCGGCAAAGAGACCGTCCAGAACCTCCTCGTCTTCCGCTTCGCCAACGGCATCTTCGAGCCGATGTGGAACCGGCAGTACATAGACCACGTCCAGATCACGAACGCCGAGACGGTCGGCGTCGAGGGGCGCGGCGGCTACTACGAGAATTCGGGCGTCGTCCGCGACATGATTCAGAACCACGTCTTCCAGGTCCTCTCGCTCGTCGCCATGGAGCCGCCCGCCACGCTCTCGGCCGAGGACGTGCGCGACGAGAAGATAAAGGCCATGCACTCGGCGCGCGCTTTCACGCCGGAGCGCGTGCGCGAGGAGTGCGTGCGCGGGCAGTACGGCGCGGGCGCCATCGGCGGCAAGCCCGTCCCCGGCTACCGCGAGGAGAAGGACGTGGCGCCCGACTCCGCGACCGAGACCTACGCCATGATTACGATGTGGTTCGACAACTGGCGCTGGTCCGGCGTGCCCTTCTACATCCGCTCGGGCAAGCGGCTCGCCAAGCGCGTCACCGAAATCGCCATCCAGTTCCGCGAGGCGCCGCACAAGCTCTTCGGCGAGGCGGCGATGGAGCACGTCTCGCCCAACCAGCTCATCATCCGCGTCCAACCCGACGAAGGCATCACGATGCGCGTCGCCGCCAAGGTGCCCGGCCAGGTCACGCGCATCCGCGACGTGAACATGGAGTTCCGCTACGGCGCCAGCTTCGGCGTCCAGCTCGCCGAAGCCTACGAGCGCCTGATACTCGACTGCATCCTCGCCGACCCTACTCTGTACGCGCGCAAGGACATGACCGAGCGCGGCTGGGAGCTGGTCATGCCCATCCTCGACGAGTGGGCCGCGCACAAGGCCGAGGCCGACTTCCCCAACTACGAGGCCGGCTCGTGGGGGCCGGAACGGTCATTCAACATCCTCGAACGGCAGGGCCGCCGCTGGCGCAGACCTTAAATCATGGAGACGCAGTCGAGCACGGTACAGCTTTCGGCGCTGAAGGGGATTGACGCGGCGCGGCTCGAAAGTGAGCTGTCGGCGATGTGGGCCGAGGCTTCCGGGGGCGGCGAGGGGCGCGCGGGCGTGGTGCGGGCGTGCGTGCTGAATCTGGTCGTGTACGCGGAGGGGGCTGAGGAGCGCGATGAGGTTGACGCGCTTCTGGGCGAGGTCATCGAGCGCCACCCGTGCCGCGCCGTCGTGCTCGTCGCCGACCGCGAATCTCAGGAGCCGCGCCTCGAAGCATACGTCTCGACGCGCTGCCAGCTTTCGAGCCGCGGCGGCAAGCAGGTCTGCGGCGAGCAGATAACGATTGAGGCCGGCGGCCCCGTAGTCGAGTCGGCCGCCACCGCCGTCGCCCCGCTGCTCGTGCCGGACGTGCCCGTCTTCCTCTGGTGGAAGGACATCCCGCACTACGAGGACAAGCTCTTCAACCGCCTCGCCGAGATGGCCGACCGCGTCGTCATTGATTCGGCCACGTTCGACAACCCGCACTTCGACCTCGCGCGCCTCGCCGAGATTCTGAGGGAGCGCGCCGGCTCTTTGCGGCTGACGGATTTGAACTGGGGGCGGCTGACTTCGTGGCGCTCGCTCGTCGCGTCCTTCTGGGACGTGCCCGAGTACCGCCCCTCGCTCGCGGAGATCGAGCGCGTCGAGATAGTCTACGACCCGCCCGACCGCTCGCCCGGCGACCTCGCCCCGAAGGCGCTGCTCGCCGCCGGCTGGATGGCGGCCTGCCTCGGCTGGCAGCTCGACCCGGACGGCGGCTCGCGCGACTCGTCGGAGACGGCCTTCGAGCTGAAGGCGGGCGGGCGGCGGCGACGCGTCCGCCTCGCGCTGCGGGCGGGCGAGCAGGCGGCCGGGCGCGACGGCATGATAACCTCACTCACGCTCTCGACCGCGCGCGGCGACCAGTTCTACGTCCGGCTCAGGCCCGACGAGGCCAAGCTCGAAACGTGCGCGACCTTCGGCGACGGCTCGCCGGCCGTCTCGCGCGTCCTCGGCCTCGAAGCGCGGTCCGAGGGGCGTCGCCTGAGCGCCGAGCTTGACCTGCTCGACCGCGACCGGCTTTACGAGCAGGCGGTGGAGTTCGCCGCGCGGATGCTGGAGATTCCGCAAAGTGGTTGAGACAAACGAGGGGGCGAGTCGGAAGCTGACATGATAATCGCAGGAGACATCGGGGGGACGAAGACGAACGTCGCGCTGTTCGAGCCGTCGGGCGGCGAGGTCGGCCGCCCACTCGCGCAGCGGAGTTTCCCGAGCGCGCTCTACGGCTCGCTCGAAGACATACTCAGGGAGTTCGTCGCGGCGCATAAAGAAGCGCCCATCACGCACGCCTGCTTCGGCGTGGCCGGCCCCGTCGTGCGCGGGCGCATCGAGGCGACCAACCTCGCCTGGACGGTGCACGACGTGAAGCTGGCCGAGGCCGTCGGCGTCCCCGCCGTCCACCTCATCAACGACCTCGAAGCCACCGCTTACGGCATCGGCGAGTTGAAGGCCGACCAGCTCTACACGCTCAACGAGGGCGAAGGCGACCGCACCGGCCACCGCGCGCTCATCGCCGCCGGGACGGGCCTCGGCATGGCAGCCATCTACTTCGACGGCGCGAGCTACCACCCGATGCCTTCGGAGGGCGGCCACATGGACTTCGCGCCGCGCAACGAGCGCGAGTTCGAGCTGCTCACCTACCTGCGCGAGAAGATCGGCGGGCGCGTCTCCTACGAGCGCGTGCTGTCGGGGATGGGGCTCTACAACATCTACTCTTTCCTGCGCGACCGCGGGCACGGCGAGGAGCCCGCGTGGCTGGCCGAGGAGATAGAGTCGGGCGACGCGAGCGCCGCCATCTCGCGCGCCGCGCTCGCCGGCAAGTCGGAGCTGGCCGCGACCGCCCTCGACATCCTCGTCCAGGTCTACGGCGCGATGGCCGGCAACCTCGCGCTGCTCCTGAAGTCAATCGGCGGGCTCTACGTCGGCGGCGGCATCGCGCCGAAGATCATGCCGAAGCTGACCGACGGCACCTTCATGCGCAACTACGGCGACAAGGGGCGCATGTCCGACCTCGTCAACTCCCTCCCCGTCCGCGTCATCCTCGACGACAAGACGGCCCTCTACGGCGCCGCGCGCTACGCGCTCCAACGGTCCGAACGATGAGCCACACACGGGGCGGCCCACACGGCGAAGTCCGCGTCTTTGAAGGCCCGCGCGAGCTGGCGCACGCGGCCGCCGAACGCTTCGCCGGGTTGGCCGCCCGCGCCGTCGAAGAG
>DATHBF010000483.1:0-13598 GCA_035296285.1 Pyrinomonadaceae bacterium
GGGGTCCTGCCGGTCCGGCCGGTCCCGCTGGCCCTGTCGGCCCGGCCGGCCCGCAAGGCCCCGCCGGCACGTCCGCGGGCGGGCCGCCTTACGTCTGGATTTGCACGCCCGCCAGCTACCCGAACACCGGCGGCAACCCGAGGCACGACGTTTACGTCTTCAACGGCAGCTCTTCCGCGGCCAACGTCTCGGTCAACATCCTCGACCGCGACGGCAACAACCTTCTCGGCCAGAACATCCCCGGCACGAACCCCGCGCAGGTCTACCCCGGCCACGCCAACGGCGCGACGGTGCCGGTCGCGCCCGCGAACACGCTGAACGTGAACTGGCTCTCGCCCGCGACCTCCCAGCCCGACTCCGACGGCGTCACCCGCGTCTCCTTCAGCGTCAGGGTCACGTCCGACCAGCCGATAGTCGTCGGCCACGACTTCCGCTGGGGCGACTTCGTCTCGATCCCCTGCGCGCTGCTCCCCAAGTAGACCGGCGTTTCGGAAACGGCGAGAGGGCCGCGACCGCCAGCGGCCCTCTCGTCGTTTCCGGCCGGTTGAGTTTTTTCACTCGCTGGCCTACCCTGTGCGCTTTGAAAAGCAGTAGCCGGTCTGCCGACCACCAACTAGCTGGAGAATCATGGACCACTTAAAAGCTCTCATCCGCGAGGTGCCCGACTTCCCGAAGCCGGGCATCAACTTCTACGACATCACGACGCTCCTGAAGAGCCCCGAGGGTCTGCGCGGGGTCGTCGACGGCCTCTCGGCCGAGTTCCGCGGCGAGCGCGTGGACACGGTCATCGGCATCGAGGCGCGCGGCTTCATCTTCGCGCCCGCGATGGCCTACCACCTCGGCGCCGGCTTCGTCCCCGCGCGCAAGCCCGGCAAGCTCCCCTCCGAGTGCGCCACCGTCTCCTACGACCTCGAATACGGCCAGGACGCCTTGCAGGTCCACCGCGACGCCGTCGGCCAGGGCCACCGCGTCGTCATCGCCGACGACCTGCTCGCCACCGGCGGCACGGCCAGCGCCGTCGTCAAACTCGTCGAGCAGCTAGGCGGCGAGGTGGTCGGCCTCGCCTTCGTCGTCGAGCTGGAGTTCCTGCCCGGCCGCGACAAGCTCAAAGGCTACGACGTGCGCTCGCTCCTCAAATATCAATCATAAAAGAAGGCCCGGCTGGACTGCGCGCCCGCCCATCTGCTAACTTTTAACCCTCGGCTCCCGTAGCTCAGTGGATAGAGCACTCGCCTCCTAAGCGAGGGGTCGCACGTTCAAGTCGTGCCGGGAGCATCGCACCGAATAAGCACAAACGGCCGCCCTGTCAGGCGGTCGTTTCCATTTTAGGGCAGAGCCTCAACGGGAGAAGGGCGAAAAAAAATCTTGTCTCTCATGGTGACGGGCGTGTAGAATCCCGGCGTTGGAACATTAAACCACGGGTGAAACACATCATGCTCTCATACGCGAACGTCGAGGCGGTGCTCTGCCCGGACCGCACGACGCGGTGGGCGAGGCCGCTGTTCATGGCGTCGGTGTCGGCGGGCTTCCCTTCGCCGGCCGAGGACTACGTCGAGGGGCGGCTGGATTTGAACCGCTACCTCATCAAGCACCCGGTGGCGACCTTCTACGTGAGGGTCGCCGGCGAGTCCATGGTGGGCGTCGGCATCGAGCCCGGCTCGATCCTGGTCGTGGACCGCGCCGTCGAGGCCGACGACGGCGACATCGTCGTCGCGCGCATCAACGACGAGCTGTGCGTCAAGCGCCTGCGCATCGCGGCCGGGCGCATCTGGCTGATGCCGGAGAACGAAGACTACCAGCCCATCGAGGTCATCGAGGGGATGGACTTCGAGGTCTGGGGCCGCGTCATGCACTCCATCCGCTCCTTCTGACGCCGGAGGTCGGACGCGGTGCCGAGGGCTATCGCGCTCGTAGACTGCGACAACTTCTACGTCTCGTGCGAGCGGGTCTTCGACCCCGGCTTGCGGGGGCGGCCCGTCGTCGTGCTCTCGAATAACGACGGCTGCATCATCTCGCGCTCGGACGAGGCGAAGGCGCTCGGCATCCGTATGGGCGCCCCGCTCCACGAAGAGCGGCGCGTCGTCGAAGCCCACGACGTGTGCGTCTTCTCCTCCAACTACGCCCTCTACGGCGACATGTCCTGGCGCGTCATGCAGACGCTCTCCGACTTCGCGCCCGAGGTCGAGGTCTACTCGATAGACGAGGCGTTCCTCGAACTCGACTTCGCGGGGCAGCGCGAGGCGCGCTCGCTGGGCGATTGTATCCGGGAGAGGCTGAAGAGGTGGACGGGCATCCCCGTGACCGTCGGCGTGGGGCCGACGAAGACGCTGGCGAAGCTCGCGGCGCGCGTCGCCAGGAAGTCTGCGAAGGCGGGCGGGGTCGTCGTGCTCTCGGACGGGCGGTTGAGGGATGAGGCGCTGTCGCGCGTCGCGGTGGGGGAGGTGTGGGGAGTCGGGCCGAGCCGGGCGCGCGTGCTGAAGGAGGCGGGCGTCGAGACGGCGCTCGACCTCTCGCGCGCCGACGAGCGTTGGGCGCGGCGCCGACTCGGCGTCGTCGGCGCGCGCATCGTGCTGGAGCTGCGCGGCACCGCGTGCCTGCCGCTTGAGTCCTGCCCGCGCCCGCGCCACAGCGTCACGGCCTCGCGCTCGTTCGGCCGCCCCGTCGCGTCGAGGGAAGAGCTGTGCGAGGCCGCTGTCTACTTCGTCACCAGGGCCGCCGAGCGCCTGCGGCGCGCGCGACTGGCAACGTCCGTGCTCGTCCTCTTCGCCGCCACCGACCGCTTCGGCGCCGACCCCCAACATTTCGCCGCCACCATCCACCTGCCCGTCCCGACCGACATCAGGTCCGAGCTGATAGCGCACGCGCGCCGCGGCGTCGGGCAACTCCACCGCGAAGGCTTTCTCTACAAGAAGGCCGGCGTGACCCTGCTCGAACTGGTCCCGGCCGCGCCCCTGCAAGCCGGCCTCTTCGACGAGGTGGACCGCGAGCGCGAGGGCCGCGTCGTCGAAGCAGTCGAACGTATTAACGCCATGCTCGGGCCGGGCGCGATCAGATACGCCGCCGACTTACGTAAACGGCACTGGCTCGGCAGGTCCGAAAAACGCTCGCCCCACTACACGACGAGCTGGAAAGACCTTCTCAAGATAGCCGCGTGAGGTCTTAGATGCCGAGGACGTTGATGAGTTCCTGGACGGAGGCGGCGCTCTTTTGCAGCGCGATGCGCTCCTCGGCCGTGAGGTTGATCTCGATGATCTGCTCAAGGCCGCGCGCGCCGAGCTTGCAGGGGACGCCGACGAAGAGGTTGTTGATGCCGTACTCGCCTTCGAGGTAGGCGGCGCAGGGCAGAATCTTCTTTTTGTCTTTGAGGATGGACTCCGTCATCTCGACGGCGGCGGCCGACGGCGCGTAGTAGGCCGAGCCGGTCTTCAGCAGCCCGACGATCTCGGCGCCGCCGTTGGCCGTCCGCTTGACGATGGCGTCGAGCTGGTCTTTAGGCAAAAGCTCCGTGACGGGGATGCCGGCGCAGGTCGAGTAGCGCGGCAGCGGGACCATCGTGTCGCCGTGCCCGCCGAGCACGAAGGCCGTCACGTTCTCGACCGACACGTCAAGGGCTTCGGCGAGGAAGCAGCGCATGCGCGCCGAGTCGAGCACGCCGGCCATGCCGATGACGCGGTGCTTGGGGAAGCCCGACCGCTTGAAGGCCACCTGGGCCATCGCGTCCAGGGGGTTCGAGACGACGATGATGACGGAGTCGGGCGAGTGCTTGACGACCTCGTCCACGACGCTCGACACGATGCCGGCGTTCGTCTTCAGGAGGTCGTCGCGGCTCATGCCCGGCTTGCGCGGCAGGCCCGAGGTGATGATGACCACGTCGGAGCCGGCCGTCTGCGAGTAGTCGTTCGTCGAGCCGACGAGCCTTGAGTCGAAGCCCTCGACCGGCGCGGCCTGCGCGAGGTCCAGCGCCTTGCCCTGCGGCATCCCCTCGACGATGTCCACGAGCACCACGTCGCCCAGCTCTTTGCTCGCCAGCCAGTGCGCGGCCGTCGCGCCGACGTTCCCGGCCCCGACCACCGTAACCTTGTTTCGCTTGCCCATCGCTTTTCGGTTTCCTTTCCTTCCGTGCCGGTGCGCACACGACTCGGGCGGAGGCCGGACGACGTGGCGCGCGGGTGTTAAGATTGCTGTAGGAACGCGAGTGTATGTCGCGGTCGGGGGGCTGTCAAGGAAGGCAGGCGGCGGGGAACTATGAAGTGGTTGAGAGAGCTTTTCGGGCGGCGCGAGGGCGGCGACGGCGGTCGGGAAGAGGACGAGGGCGTGGACCCTTTCGACCCCTTCCCGGAGCCCGTCTCGATAGAGATTAAGGACGTGTTCGACCTCCACCCCATCCCGCCGCGCGAGGTCCGCGCCGTCGTCGAAGAGTATCTGCGCGAGGCACGCCGGCTCGGCTACGCCCGCGTCCGCATCATCCACGGCAAGGGCGTCGGCGTGCAGCGCGAGACGGTGCGCGCCGTCCTCGCCAGGACCCCCTTCGTCGAGCACTTCGCCGACGCCCCGCCCGAGGCCGGCGGCTGGGGCGCAACGGTCGCACACCTCCGCATCTATGATTCTGATACTTGAATACCTGAATTCGCGCCGAGTGTTCTAAGTTACGCGCGCAGCAAATAACTAAGGGGCGGCATGTGTATGCATTAAGCTTCTAAATCTCCGACCCTAAATTTTGCGCCCCTTCCGTTACAAAACTTCGCCACAACTCGGGCAGAATTTAAGTTCAGGCTGGGCATTCTGTTCAGGCACGTTAAAGCTTATCTTCCCGCCACATCTTTGGCATGTTCCGCTCCTTCTCACGAGCGGATTGATTTCAATATTTTCTGTCCATTCAACGCAGGCGCCGTCGCCGCGTGCCTTCGCATGCTTACAGGCATTCTCCGCGCGCCCCAGAAGTTCACGGAAGCTGGTTTTACTGTCGCTACGTGCGTAGCCGAAACTCATGGCGGTTACTAATTCTTGGTCTTTATGGGAAAAGGAAATGTTGCTGAAGGAAGGAGTAATTGACGAGAGGCTTTCGGCCGACTCTCCCGTAAGGAGTATAACGAACTCATCCCCACTTAGCCGGAACGCCTTGGCCTGCAAATCTTCAACGAAGATTCTACGGATGGTTTCGCCTACCTTATTAATAGCAAGGTCTCCAGCCTCATACCCATAAGAGTCGTTGAGTTGCTTAAAATCGTTGAGGTCGCCGAAGATGATTACATTGTATGCGCTCGCACCTTGATTAATCTCTCGCTCTTCCTGCGCCAGCGAAAGCGAGTTACCAAGAGGGGTTTTGTCATCAGAGCGTGAGACCCGCCTGATCTCAGCGACGAGGTCTTCTAACTGTCCGATAGCTTCATCAAGGGTCATTTAACTAGCACGCCTTATTCTTCGCAGCACTTTAGGCAACTCGACTTCAACAAGATTGCCGTAAAGCCAATCTGCGCTATCCTCGGGCGAAAGTGGTGGATAATCCGGCAAGACGCTCTCGACCGTCCAGTAAGCGTCCGCATCATATCGGAAGGTAACTTTTACGGCCCTGGGGGCCGGGTAATAGAAAATCACTTCTAACCCTTTACTCTTAAAGTATTCACGTATTGCCATTTCGAGAGGTTGCCTTTGGTTCGCTAGAGCTCCCCCGACTGCGCCGCCTAGGAGCACACCTCCCCAACCTCCCGTAATGATGCCGAGTGCGATAGCACCCAGAATCGCGCCGGCTGAAGCGTCAGCCAAGCGCGGACGCCGCGGCAGACCCAAAATTAAATCTTCCTGACTTAAACTCATGACCGGATTATAGCAAAAGGTTGCCCTTTTCAGGCATACTGAGCTCAACGAGAGGAAGGCGGCTGGGGCGCCACCGTCGCACACCTCTCGCCCGTCGAACCTCCCGGCGCGTAGCCTTCATGCCCTTTGCGGAGAAGGCTGTGCCGCGAAATAAAGGCCCGCACCGGACCAACCCGGCGCGGGCCTTTGGCTTTACTCGCCGCCGAACGAAGGGCCTGTCGGCGGCCACGGATGCGGCCGCGGCCTTACGGCGCGCCGCAGAGGACCGCCACCACCTTGCCCGTGCCGACGTGGCCCGGCGCAGGTCCGTAGCCGGCGTTGGTCTGGATGACGACGACCTTGCGTACGTCGCCGGTGATGTCAGGCCCGCTCTTCTGCACCGAGCCGGAGACGATTACCGCCATGTACTGCGGGACGGCCGGCGGCGGTTTCGAGCTGTTGCCGGGCCGGCTCACCCAGGTGCTTCCGCACGAAGGCGGCCCGGAAGCGTCCTCGAAGCCCTTGAACGCGTGCGGCCCGACGCCGCCGGTCATCGGGTTGTTCTGCACCCACTGTGAACCCCAGTAGTAGACCGTGGCCCCGCCAGCGAGGTTGACGAGGTCGCCGACGACGAACGCGCCCCCCGCCGGGAACTGGAACGGCGTGCAGACATCGCCGACGCCGTCGCCGTTCGTGTCGCGCTGATTCGGATTGGCCACGGCCGGACAGTTGTCGCACGCGTCCCCCAGCCCGTCGCCGTCCGCATCGGACTGATTCGGGTTGACGGTCGTCTTACAGTTGTCGCAGGCGTCGCCTACGCCGTCGCGGTCGGCGTCAGCCTGATTGACGTTGGCCGTCGTGCGACAGTTATCGCAGGCGTCTCCGACCCCGTCACCGTCCGCGTCCGCCTGGTCGGCATTGGCGGTGTCGCGGCAGTTGTCAACGTCGTCGCACGCGCCGTCCTGGTCCGCGTCGGGACAGCTCTGCACACAGTCTGGGTCGGCGGCGTCTATCAGCCCGTCCCCGTCGTTATCAACGCCGTCGGTACAGTTCTCGGTCGAGACGACCGCCCGCGCGCCGATGGAGATGACGGAAAGGAACAGGTTGTCATCCGCCGAGGGGTTGCGGCTGTTGACCTGCATGGCGAGGTCGCCCTGATTCAGGAAGGGCTCGATGTTGTAGAGTTCGTCGTCGTTCCCGCCGGGGCCGTTGGGGTTAGGCGGGTTCAGGAGGTCGTCGCCGACCCCGCCCACCGTTATCAGGCCGCCGTTGCTGGCGTAGCCGTCATCCCAATTCCCGGCGCAGGTGGACAGACGTGTGGAGTTGATGTCAATGATCGAGAATTGACCGCCGCCACAAACGTGCGGCGGCCCCGCGCCGCCCTGATAGGAGAAGCCACTCCCCAGCGTCATGACCGCCGTGAAGCCCGGCACAGTCTTGTCCAGCGGGGCCGCGAAGTTGAAGAAGAATGAGTCGCCCGTCTGTGACGCGCTGCCGTCTATGATGGCGACCGTCCGGGTAGGGAGGGCCGGGTTCGAGTAGACGACGACGAGCGCCACGCCGTCCAACTGGGACGGGTCGTTGTTTATCGCGAAATCGGTGATGCCGATGCCGCCCCCGACCTTCGCGGCGACCTGGGCGGTGACATCCGCCCGGGTGGTCGCAAGGTTGCTTACCTGGGCGATCTTGGTCGTGACGACCAACGTCCCGTCGAAGTTGATCGTGCGGTCGGCGAGAGCCGGATTGGGGGTGAAGTAGGTTCCGTAGAGGAACGCTTGCAGCACGGTCGAGCCGGGCGGCACGTCGGCCTGGATAAGCCCCCCGGTGCCGTTCTGCCCGAGGCCGTCCGCCGAATAGCTGACGTTGCCCTGGGTTTGATACGTCGTCGTGAGGCCCTGCGCCGCCGCCGGGGACGCCCGGCCGAGCGACAGGATGAACAGCGTGACGAACAGACAACAGCGAAGGAAGAGGCGGGGAAGGGGGGAGCGGGTGTGGGTGAGTGCGCTTTTCATAGGGCTTTTCTCCTCTAGCCAAATCGGGTCCACGGGCGGCGAGGCAAAAGTCTCCCGCCCCGCGGCCGTGTGAGGGCAGGGCGGGAGAAGGCGGCCGGTCGGTCTGAGGGCCGAAAACCTGTCCGCGTCTTTAAGTGACTTTTACCGGCCGAGGCGTAACGCGGCGCGGCGAATTTTTTTTAGGAAGGGGGCGGAAAGAGAGCGGCGCCCCGCGTCGTTTGAGACGACGCGGGGCGCCCTACTCGTGCGGTCGGGAGGCGGCTACTTGCGGAGCCAGCCGAAGAGGCCGTAGATGATGGTCTCGCGGTTCTCTTCGTAGATGGCCTTGGTGAGGGGGATGGACATGGG
Organism: Pyrinomonadaceae bacterium; assembly: GCA_035296285.1. GTDB lineage: Bacteria > Acidobacteriota > Blastocatellia > Pyrinomonadales > Pyrinomonadaceae > QHXN01. The sequence goes on from DATHBF010000483.1 coordinate 8,154, forward strand.
GCACGCCTGGACGCAGTTCTGGGCGTTGCCGCAGTTGGTGATGCCGTCCTCGCCGGTGATGCCGGAGAGGCGCTCGTCGCGCGTCATCTTGCCCGTCGGGTGCATGTTCTGGTAGCGGACCTGGGCGATGGCCTGCGGGCCGATGTAGTTGCCTTCGCCGTACTGCGGGCAGGCTTCGAGGCAGCAGCCGCAGGTCATGCAGCGCGAGTAGGCGTAGCGCTCGGCCACGTCCTCGTTCGACATGCGGGGGCCGGGGCCGAGGTCGTAGGAGCCGTCTATCTCGATCCACGCCTTGACGCGCTTGAGGTGGTCGAACATCTCGGAGCGGTCAACGACGAGGTCGCGGACGTTCGGGAACTTCGACATCGGCTCAAGGGTGATGGGCTGCTCCAACTGGTCGACGAGCGCCGAGCAGGACTGGCGGACGCGGCCGTTGATGACCATCGTGCAGATGCCGCAGACCTGCTCCAGGCAGTTCATCTCCCAGACGGGCGGCGTCGTCGCACGGCCGTCGCGCGTGACCGGGTTCTTACGAATCTCCATCAGGCAGGAGATGATGTTGAGGTTCGGCCGGTAGGGGAGCGCGAACTCCTCCCAGTAGGCCGGGCCGTCCTGCCGGTCGCGGCGGCGGATGCGGATACGGACCTCGCTCGGCGGCGTCCTCACCCGCCCCTGCTGGCTCTCTGTTTGTGCGCTCATGAATTAAATTCCACCTTGTCGTAGACGGCGCTCAGGTTCAAAGTGCATTCGATTGACGGGAGCGTCAGCGACGCCTCAAGCCCATGATAAGCCTTGTAATCCCACTTCCCGTCGGCCCGCCTGACGTACTGCTCGACAACGGGCTTGTCCTGCTCGACGAGCACGTATTCCTTCAGCGATTCTAGTGTCTGGTAAGCCTGAAACTTCGCGCCCCGGTCGAAAGCTTCGGTGCTGGGCGACAACACCTCGACGATGATGATTGGGTTCAGGATAACGTCCCTGCGCCCGTCGTGGAACTGGGGCTCGCCGCCTACGACGACCACGTCCGGGTAGAAGAACTTCTGCGAGTCCGCCAACCTAACCTTCATGTCGGTGGGTAGAACGTCACCCTTTCTGCCCCGCAGTTGTATTACAAGCTCGGTCGTCAGGTTCGCAACAATCCTGATGTGGTTGATGGTCGCTCCGGTCATCGGGTACACAACTCCGTCGAGATACTCGGCCCTGTCTTCCGATAACCTCTGGGTGGCGAGATATTCGTCGGGCGTCACGTACGTGATCGTCTGCGTCGTCATAGCCTTCACACCGGGCGGGCGCGTTAAGGGTTCTTCCCGCCCGCGTCCTCAATCGAATCGCCGCGCTCGTTTCGCGTCTTCACGTCGCCGCTGACGGAGCGGTCAACGAACTCCTTCTCCTGGCCCCAGACGGCCGGGCCGGAGGTGTTGGGCGGCTTCTGCTCCCAGCCGGAGGAGGGCACCTGCGCGGCGCCGTCCTTCGTCGGCGACTGCTCGGCCTGGCCGCCGCCCGCGGCCTGCGCCTTCTGCTTGCCCTTCGTGTAGTCGCGCTTGCGGGGCGTGATGAGCCCCACGTCCACCGCCTCCCAGGAGAAGACCGGCCCCTCGCCCGAGAACTCGGCGATGGTCGTCTTCATGAAGTTCTCGTCGTCGCGGTTCGGGAAGTCGGGCTTGTAGTGGGCGCCGCGCGACTCGTCGCGGTTCAGGGCGCCGAGCGTGATGACGCGGGCGAGCTGGAGCATGTTGTAGAGCTGGCGCGCGTGCGGCAGCGCGTGCGTCGCCCACATGTTCGAGTCGTTGAGCGAGACGCGCTGGTAGCGGTCCAGCAACTCTTGCAACTTCTCGTCGGTTTGGCGCAGCCGGTCGTTGTAGCGGACGACCGTCACGTTGTCCGTCATCCACTTGCCCATCTCGTCGTGGATGACGTACTGGTTCTCGCCCCCCGACTGCTTCAGGAGCCGCTGGTTGACCTCCTGCTGCCGCTTCAGCTCGTCGTCGTAAATGCGGGAGCCGTCGGCGCCGTTGCGCTCGACGTTCTTGGCGAACTCGATGGCGGCGGGCGCGGCGACGAAGCCGCCGTAGACGCAGGAGACCAGGGAGTTTGCGCCGAGGCGGTTGGCCCCGTGAATCGAATAGTCGCACTCGCCCGCGGCGAGCAGCCCAGGCACGTTCGTCCGCTGGTCGTAGTCGACCCAGAGGCCGCCCATCGAGTAGTGGACGCCGGGGAAGATGCGCATCGGGACGTGGCGCGGGTCGTCGCCGACGAACATCTCGTAGATTTCGAGGATGGCGCCGAGCTTGCGGTCGAGGGTCTCGGCGGGGATGTGCGTCAGGTCGAGGTAGACCTGGTTATCGCCGCCTATCCCGTGGCCGTCGAGGCAGACCTGGAAGATCTCGCGCGTCGCGATGTCGCGCGGCACGAGGTTGCCGTAGGCCGGGTACTTCTCTTCGAGGAAGTACCAACGCTCGCCCTCCGGGATGGACGAGGGCGAACGCTTGTCGCCCTTCTGCTTCGGCACCCAGACGCGGCCGCCCTCGCCGCGCGCCGACTCCGACATCAGCCGGAGCTTGTCCTCGCCCGGGATCGAGGTCGGGTGGACCTGTATGAACTCGCCGTTGGCGTAGCGCGCCCCTTGTTGATAACAGGCAGAGACGGCCGAGCCGGTGCAGACCATCGAGTTGGTCGACTTGCCGAAGATGAGGCCGGGGCCGCCCGTCGCCATGATGACGGCGTCGGCCGGGAAGGCTTTCAGCTCAAGCGTCGCGCGCTCCATGGCGACGAGGCCGCGGCAGACGCCGTGCCCGTCCTGGACGAGAGAGAGCATCTCCCAGTGCTCGTACTTCTTGACGCGCCCCGCCGCCTCCTGCCGCCGCACCTGCTCGTCCAAAGCGTAGAGGAGTTGCTGCCCCGTAGAGGCGCCGGCAAACGCCGTGCGGTGGTGGAGCGTGCCGCCGAAGCGGCGGAAGTCGAGTAAGCCTTCGTTGGTGCGCGAGAAGGGGACGCCCATGCGGTCGAAGAGGTAGATGATGGAGGGCGCCATCTCGCACATCGCCTTGACGGGCGGCTGGTTGGCTAGGAAGTCGCCGCCGTAGACCGTGTCGTCGAGGTGCTTCCAGGGGCTGTCGCCCTCGCCCTTCGTGTTGACCGCGCCGTTGATGCCGCCCTGCGCGCAGACCGAGTGCGAGCGTTTGACCGGCACGACCGAGAAGAGGTCCACCTGGTGGCCGGCCTCCGCGATCTTCATCGCCGCCGCCAGGCCCGCCAGACCGCCGCCGACGATCGCCACGCGAATCTGTGTGTTTGCCACTTTAGAGAATCCCCCCGAACAGGCCGCCGCGCGTGATGAAGGCGGCGGTGACGTTGGCCCACAGCGCGAGCAGCACGACGCCGAAGGCGATGCAGGCGTAGCCCGTCAGGCGTTGCGCGCGCTCGCCGATGACGATGCCCCAGTCAACGAGGAAGAGCCAGATGCCGTTGGCGAAGTGCCAGACGGTCGAGACGATGCCGACGATGTAGACGGCGACGATGGCCCAGCTCCGGAACTCGGCGGCGACGATCTGGTAGGCGAGCTGCGGGCTGTGCGCCACCGAGACTTCGTTCAGGCCCGGCAGGAGCCCGAAGCGGAAGTTGAGGACGTGGAAGATGATGAAGAAGAAGAGGATGATGCCCGTCACGCGCTGGATGGTGTAGAACCAGTTGCGCGGGTAGGGGTAGGCGAGGTTGTTCGGCCGCATCTCCCACGTGATGTAGAGGCCGTAGACGGCGTGGTAGATGAGCGGGATGAAGATGAAGGTGATCTCGACGAAGAGGATGTAGGGGATGTTCTGGAGGTCGGCGACCGCCTGGTTGAATTGCTGCCGGCCCAGCTCGGGGTGCGCGGCCTTCGAGTTCGTGTAGAGGTGCTCAAGCAGGAACGCGCCCAGCGGGATGATGCCGGTGAGCTGGTGCAGCTTGCGCAGGATGAAAGTCTTGCTCAGACGGACGGCCATGTCAAAAATGTCCCTCCTTCGCCGTGGCGGCGGCGGGCAGGTGCGGCGCCGACGGCAAGCGCCCGAACTAGAGGACTGTTGAGAACGCCCATGATTATAACGACGCGAGGCCGAAAAGCAATCGGCCGCGGCTTTCGCAGGGGGAAGCGTCCGGGGGCACGGTTGATGCCCCTGATTTTAGATGCCGGGCGGTTATAAGGTAAAATGAAAAATACTTTCCCCAGTTGTGAGGCAATCTAATTGACGGCAATAAAGTGTATAATTTACGATAACTTGCGAGCCGGGGATAAATGAAAGGAGTTTATAAGTCCCGTGCAAATTGAAACCCTTAAAGTCTATTGCGATTTGGTCGAAACGCTAAGCTTTTCGAAGGCCGCCGAGCGTAACTTCATCACCCAGTCGGCCGTCAGCCAGCAGGTGCGCACGCTGGAAAAGAGATACAAAAGACAACTGCTCGAACGTGTGCGCGGCCGGCGCGACATAAACCTTACCGAAGCCGGGAAAGCTTTTTATGAGCGAAGCCAGGAGGTGCTCTTAGCCTATGCCCGGCTCGGTGAGGGCATGGACAAGCTGAACGATACAGTCTCGGGGACGGTGCGCGTGGCGACCGTCTACAGCGTCGGGCTGCACGAGCTGCCGCCGGTCGTGCGCGAGTTCATGACGCGCTACCCGCAGGCGAAGATCGACCTCGAATACAGCCGCACGACGCGCATCGTGCGCGACGTTTTGAGCGGGGCGGTCGAGCTGGGGCTGGTCGCCTACCCGGAGAAGCGGAGGGGACTCGAAGTCGTCCCGCTGGCGGGCGACCGGCTGGTGCTCATCTGCCCGCCGTCGCACCCGTTCGCGGGGCGGAAGAAGCTGAAGGCGTCGGAGCTACAGGGCCAGGACTTCATCCATTTCGAGCGCGACATCCCGACGCGGCGCGCCACCGACCGAATACTGCGCGCGCACGGCGTCACGGTCCACCGCGCCGCGGAGTTCGACAACATCGAGACGATCAAGCGCGCCGTCGAGGTCGGCCTCGGCGTCGCCGTCGTCCCGCGCCCGTCCGTGCTGGACGAGCAGCGGAGCGGCCAGCTCGGCGTCCTCGCCCTGGCCGAGCCCGAGTGGGAGCGCGCGGTCGGCGTCGTCTACCGCAGCGACCGCGCGCTCGGCACCGCCGCGAAGAAGTTCATCGAGCTGTTGAAGAAATGAGCGAAGAGCTGACGACCCTTTCGGCCTCGCGCCTCGCGGAGTTGATGAGGCTCCGCGAGGTCTCGCCGGTCGAGGTGGCGGAGGCGCACCTGCGCCGCGTCGAAACTCACAACCCTTCGTTGAACGCCGTCGTCACTCTCGCGGCCGACGTGCTGGAGCGAGCGCGCGAGGCGGAGGCGGCCCTGAAGCGCGGCGACGCGACGGGCGCGCTGCACGGCGTTCCTTTGACGATTAAGGACACGTTCGACGTGCGCGGCGTGCGCTCGACGTG
>DATHBF010000484.1:0-8123 GCA_035296285.1 Pyrinomonadaceae bacterium
TTCGGAACATCTCGGCGGCGCGCGCGCCCCCCGCGCCGCCGCGCCCGGCGTTCGGGTTCATAATCAACACGGCGCTCCGCTCATCCATCCCCCGAATACTTAGCAAGCGAGGTGCCGTTTATTCATCTCGTAATTTCCGGCCGTTACGAAGGCGGGCGCGCAGCCGAAGAGGACGCGGCGCATGTTTTACCGGACACCTGACGGATCGCGGACAAAAAAGAAGACGGGAGGACAGCCCGCCTCCCGTCATCCCTCAACGCGCAGCCAGACGACCGCGGCTCTATTCGAGCCGGTAGTTGGGCGCCTCCTTCGTGATGATAACGTCGTGGACGTGCGACTCCTTGAGGCCAGTGCCCGAATAGAATGTTTGTTACATCCGGAACCTTCTGATTCAAAGTATAGTAATATTATCGCTCTAAGCGGCGGTGTGAGGGTAAAACTATGAGCGCCCTTGTCCTTGACCAATCCGTAAGTGGCCCTGTTGTCCGGGGAATCGTCCCCCCTTCTCTGCCTGCACTTGGGCCTGATTCTAATCTCTCTTTACTTATTAATGCTTCGGGGGTCCGCTACAGATTGGAAGCTCCTATGGCGGGCAGCCCCGTCATAGAAGCTGAGAAAATCATGGCCCGGTTCATCGTTGACGATAACGTCTATCTCGACTTGAATCTGACGGGGCACAAGGTTGAGCAGAAAAGTGTGTTCGGCGCCGGCCAATTCTCGCTTTTCTACCAGATTGAAGAGCGGCGGCCGCGTGCCCATTTTGTTGCGGACACTATCATGGCCGTAATAGGGCTGGCCGGGAGGCTGGATTTAAAAATCTCTGAGCCGAAAGTCAGCTCGAATTTGAACTTCGAGATGCCTCTCTTAGAGATAAGCAAGATGCTGCGTAGAAGGCAGACCGGATACAGATTAATGTTTATAGAGGAGGTGACGGGCCAGCAGTTCTTGATCCCCTCCGGGATTTGGGACAAAGAGATCGAGGACATCGCCTTTGTCTATCACGCTTTGGTTGACCGCTCCTTTGTTTGGCCGAGGAGCGGAAGCTTTACTGGTCATATTCCTGCCACGCCAAAGTTCGCCTCCTTGTTTGCTCAAGTTGTTCAGCCATTTCCCTTTTCTCTGCCGGTGGATTCATTAAGTGAGACTGTGCTCGGTCAAACTGTCAATCTGGGGCCCGCCACAGTTACGATAGAAGCCGCAGGTGTCAAAAACTTGGGGGAAGTTCAGGCTCAACTTGAGGCGAGAGACGGTCATCACGTCCCTGTAGAGATAGAATCCATGAGCGGGCTGGTGAAATATGAATTTACGGAAATGCCGTACACGTCCCGCGTAGTGTGGGAGCCAAAAATACAGACTCTAATTAACTTGGAGCCATACCTTGATGCGGCTATCACGGAACGCTATCACGCTCTGGCTGCTGCAACGTTGGATGGTTTGACTGAAGAGGAGAAAGAGGAAGTTACAACCCGCCCTGAAATCGGGGAAGCGTTTCTAATCGGCAACCCGGATGGAGAGTAACCAATGCCGGTCGGCCCCGCACTCCCTGAGACGCTACTCACCCTCGACAGCAATATCGTAACCGCGTGGCGTTACCAAAAGCGCGGGATTTTGGAAGCTATCGCTCACTATCAATCGAGACTGAAACTTCTGCCGGCATTAAGTGCAATAACCGTTTACGAGATAACTTACGGATTCGAAAACTCGCTGGCGAAAGCTCAGGGTAACGTCGAGCGAACGAGGGCAGACTTTGTCCAGGCGGACGGCCTGATTAATTCTTGCCTTGTCCTCCCCTTCGATCAAAATGCCGCAAAGATAGCCGCCTACATAGTTCCACGTTTGCCGAAAAACATTCCCAAGGACACATTGCTCGATGCGCTTATTGCGGCGACAGCATTAGCACATAGTCATGGGGTTGCGACCCGCAATAGAGAAGATTTCGAGGTTATCGGCCGGCATACTCCAAACGGTCGAATCCTACGCTTAGCTATTTGGACTCCTTAAATCTTTACACATCTCTTGCTACATCAGTAACCGAAGCAATCTACTCCAGCCGGTAGTTGGGCGCCTCCTTCGTGATGATAACGTCGTGGACGTGCGACTCCTTGAGGCCGGCGGGGCTGATGCGGACGAAGCTGGTCTTCTCCTGGAACTCGCGGATGTCGCGGCAGCCGGTGTAGCCCATGCCGGCGCGCAGGCCGCCGACGAGCTGCGTCACCATGTCGGCGAGCGTGCCCTTGTAGGGGACGCGCCCCTCGATGCCCTCGGGCACGAGCTTCGACTCCACGTCCGTCTCCTCCTGCGCGTAGCGGTCCTTCGAGCCCTCGCGCATCGCGCCGATGCTCCCCATGCCGCGGTACGCCTTGAACGAGCGGCCCTGGAACAGTATCAGCTCGCCCGGCGACTCCTCCGTGCCCGCGAAGAGCGACCCTATCATCACCACGTCGGCGCCCGCCGCGATGGCCTTCGCCACGTCGCCCGAGAACTTCACCCCGCCGTCGGCGATGACGGGCACGCCCGACCCCTTCGCCGCCTGCACGCAGTTGTAGACGGCCGTGATCTGCGGCACGCCAGCGCCCGTCACGACGCGGGTGGTGCAGATGGAGCCGGGGCCGATGCCGCACTTGACGGCGTCCACGCCGGCCGCGATCAGCTCGCGTGTGCCCTCGCCGGTGGCGACGTTGCCGGCGATGAGCTGGGTGTCCGGGTGGCGGCGCTTGATGTCGCGGACGGCCTCGATGACGCGGGAGGAGTGGCCGTGGGCGGTGTCGATGACGAGGCAGTCCACGCGGGAGCGGACGAGCTCGTCGGCGCGCTCGCGGAAGTCGCCGGTCGCCCCGATGGCGGCGGCGACGAGCAGGCGGCCGAGCTGGTCCTTGGCGGCGTGCGGGTAGCGGATGGCCTTCTGGATGTCCTTGACCGTGATGAGCCCTTTGAGGTGCTTGTCGCTGTCTATGACGAGGAGCTTCTCGATGCGGTGCTTCTGGAGGACGACCTTGGCCTCGTCGAGCGTGGTGCCGACGGGGACGGTGACGAGCGGCTGCGGCGTCATGACTTCCGAGACGGGGATGTCGAAGCGCGTCTCGAAGCGGAGGTCGCGGTTGGTGATGATGCCGACGAGGTGGCCGTCCTCGTCAACGACGGGGACGCCCGATATCTTGTAGCGCTCCATGACGGCCAGCGCGTCGCGGACGGGGCGGTCGTGGCGGATGGTCACCGGGTCCACGATCATGCCCGACTCGCTGCGCTTGACCTTGTCCACCTCCTCGGCCTGCCGCTCGACGGAGAAGTTCTTGTGGATGACGCCGATGCCGCCCTGCTGCGCGATGGCGATGGCGAGGCGGCTCTCGGTGACGGTGTCCATCGCCGCCGAGCAGAGTGGGATGCGTAAGCTAATGCCGCGCGTGAGCCGCGTCGAGGTGTCAACCTCGGCCGGCATCACGTCGGAGCGCGACGGCACCAGGAGCACGTCGTCGAAGGTGAGACCCACTTGCAAATCAGGCTTGAGCATAATCGTAAAACTCCGGGTCAGAGGCCCGAAAGGCCGGAGCCCGAAGTCGGGCGGACGCGGGCGGCCTCGCTGACTTTGGGCTCGGCACTCTGGGCTCGAAACTTCATTGCTGCGCGAACTGCCTGTAGTTGTCCTTCGTGATGGTCCAGACGTACTCCCGGGCGTCGAACGCGGGGGCTTTGAGCGGCTGGCCGTTGACCGTGACCTGGAGCGCGTCGGCCCCGGCCCTTTCAAAGTGGAGGTTGACGGTGGCCTCGGGCGTGAACTCCTCGGGCGCGTCGGGCTTGAGGAAGCGGCTGCGCTTCTTCTTCTCGGCGTCCAGCCAGGAGGTCAGGTAGACGGGGCGGGTCGAGCTGACCTGCACGCGGAAGCCCTCGGCGGCGGGCGGCGGCGTGGGCGTCTGCGCCGCGGCGTCCTGCTGCTGGGCGGGCGTCGGGGTCGCGGTGGCGCCGGCCGCCTGCTCGCGGGCGCGCTGTATGTAGTGGAGGGCGGCGTAGACGACGAGGACGAGGACGCCGACCATGATGGCCGACAGCCCGGCCGTCACGAGCGGCGAGCGCTGCGTCTCGCCCATGTAGACGCGCGACCGCTGCGGCGAGGTCGGCGGCGGCTCGTCCGGCGAGTCGCCGTGCTCGCGGGCCGTGCGCGCGTAGAGTTCGAGAGCGCGCTGCTCGTCGAAGCGGATGTGGCGGGCGTAAGCCTTGACGAAGGAGCGGTTGAAGATGCCGCCGGGCAGGTGCTTGTAGTCGTCGGCCTCGATGGCTTCGAGGTGGCGCATGGTGATGCGCGTCTGCTCGGAGATTTCGCGCAGAGAGACGCCGCGGGCCTCGCGGGCGCGGCGCAGCTCCTGCCCGAGCGAGCCGTCCGCCCCGCCGCCGTCGGGAGTCTGGTCAGAGGTCTTTGAGTTCACTTCCCGCTCTTCGGTGGAATCTGCCGCGCGGCCCGCGCAAACCGCCGTCTGCTGTGTGCCCCGTGCTTTGAGGCTCAATATAATGTGCCCTTCCGAGGCGTGTCAAACTTTGTCGCATCACGGGGATGCGCGCGTCTTGAACTTTGCCGCGCGCGGTGATACGGTTGCCGCACAAATGGCGTTTCGGGCTACAGTTTAATTTCTACAACCACAGAAGCGAGGACCCAAGAAGATGCCTCTCGAAGCACTCGGAATGGTCGAGACCAAGGGGTTCGTCGGGGCCGTCGAGGCCGCCGACGCGATGGTCAAGGCCGCCAACGTTGATCTCATCGGCAAGGAGTACATCGGCGCCGGCTACGTCACCATCTTCGTGCGCGGCGACGTGGGCGCCGTCAAGGCGGCGACCGACGCCGGGGCCGCGGCCGCGCGAAGAGTCGGCGAGCTTATCAGCGTCCACGTCATCCCCCGGCCCCACGGCGAGGTCGAGCGCGTGCTCCCCAGTAACGGCCGCACCGGCTACAGCCCCGACGAGCGGGCCGTCGGCGGCGGCGGCTCGGCCGGCGCGCTCGGCGAGGGCGACCAGGGCCGCTCGCTCCCGGCCGGCCAGCGCGAGAACAACAAGGAAAGAAGCAAGTAATAGTTGTCAGTTATCGGTTATCAGTAAAGACAAGGGCTGATGGCTGACGACTGACGACTTTTCCCGCCCTCGTTTTCGGAGGTGTGTGATGGCGTCGGACAAAGACCTCTTGTCGGTGCAGCAGGCGCGTGATGCGGTCGAGGCCGCGCACCGCGCGCAGGGGCAGCTCGCGCGCTTCGACCAGGCGAAGATTGACCGCGTCTGCGAGGCGATGGCGCGCGCCGCCCTGGCCGACGCCGCCCGCCTCGGCGCGATGGCGACGGAGGAGACCGGCTTCGGCGTCCCCGACGACAAGCGCGAGAAGAACCGCTTCGCCGCCGAGGACGTGTGGAACTACTTCCGTGGGCTGCGCACCGTCGGCGTCATCAACGAGTCGCAGGACGTGATGGAGATCGCCTCGCCCCGCGGCGTCGTGGCCGGCATCATCCCCTCGACGAACCCGACCTCCACGGCCATCTTCAAAATCCTCATCGCCATCAAGTCGCGCAACGCCATCGTGCTTAGCCCGCACCCCTCGGCCGCCAGGTGCATAGGCGAGACGGCGCGCGTCATGCGCGAGGCGGGCCTCAAGGAAGGCTTGCCGGCCGACGCCGTCGCCTGCATGACGACGGCCACCATCGAGGGCACGGAAGCCCTGATGAAGCACAAGCTGACGGCCGTCATCCTCGCCACCGGCGGCATCGGGCTGGTGCGCGCGGCCTACTCGTCGGGCAAGCCCGCCTTCGGCGTCGGCCCCGGCAACGTCCCCGTCTTCGTCGAGCGCACGGCCGACGTGCCCCTCGCCGTCCAGAACATCCTGACGGGCAAGACCTTCGACAACGGCACCATCTGCGCCTCGGAGCAGGCCGTCGTCGCCGACGCGCCCGTCGCCTCGCAGGTCCGGCAGGAGATGGAGGCGCAGGGCGGCCACTTCCTCTCGGCGGCCGAAGCCGACCTGCTGGCGAAGGTCGTCTCGACGGGGCAGAGGGCTTTGAACCCGGCCATCGTCGGCAAGTCGGTCGAGGTGATAGCGAAGATGGCGGGCCTGTCGGTGCCGCCGGGCACGCGCTGCCTCGTGGCGGAGGTCGGCGGCGTCGGGCGCGACTTCCCGCTCTCGATGGAGAAGCTGTCGCCCATCCTCGCCTTCTACGTCGAGGACGGTCTGGAGCGCGGCGCCGCGCGCTGCTTCGAGGTCTTGTCTTACGGCGGCATGGGCCACACCGCCGGCATCCACACGCGCTCGCGCGACGCGGCCCGCGCCTTCGGCACCGAGATGCCCGCCTCGCGCGTCATCGTCAACTCGCCGACGACGCACGGCGCCATCGGCTTCTCGACCGCGCTCCCGCCCTCGATGACTCTGGGCTGCGGCTCGTGGGGCGGCAACGTCACGTCCGACAACATCTCGCCGTGGCACCTGATGGACATCAAGCGCGTCGCCTTCGAGACGCGCGCCGTGCCCTCGAAGCGCCCCGCGCGCGCTGCGACTCAACCGCAGACGCCGTCGCGCTCGCCGCTCCGGCCGGCGCCCGCCGTCGCCGCCGGGACACCGGCCGGCGTCAACCGCGACGACATCGCCAAGCTCGTCGACCGCTTCCTGGGCGGGCGAGAAACGACGGCCCCGCAGACGGCGGGCGGCGGCGGCTCGCCGCTCCCGACGGCGCAGCCGCACGGCTACGTGCAGGTCGGCGTTGACCTTGAGCCCGGCCGCGTGTCGCCCTCCGGCGGCGTCGCCCCGCAGCCCGAGGCCGCGCCCACCGCGCAGGTCCACGCCGGCAACGGCGGCGCGGCCCCGCAAGCCCCGGCCCCCGCGCCCCCCGCGCCGCAGGCCGGCGACGGCGGGCAGGCGCCCAAGGCCCAACAGCCCGCCGCCTCGGCGAACGGCAAGCGCGCCGTCGAGTTCGTCTGCGAAGACGACGTGCGCCGCGCCATCCAGAAGGGCGAAAAGATTTACACCAACGCGCGCACCATCATCACGCCCGCCGCCCGCGACATGGGCGAGGCCGCCGAGGTGTTCGCCAAAGCTTAGTAGCCAGTGGTCAGTAGACAGTAGGCTCCGCAAGGCGGGCGCTGACGCTGACACAAAGGCTCTTTTCTACTGTCTACTGTTTTTATGTTTCTCGGAAAAGTAGTCGGCACGGTCTGGTCAACGAAGAAGACGCCCGATCTGGAGGGCGTCCGTTTTTTGATCGTCCACCCGATTGACCTCGACAAGGAGCCGACGCGGAACATCGTCGTCGTGGCCGACCGGCTCGGGGCGGGCGTCGGCGAGGTGGTGATGTGCGCGTACGGCAAGGCGGCGCGCTCGGCCGTCGGCGACCAGGAGATGTCCATCGAGGCGGCGGTCGTCGGCATCGTGGACCGCGTGGACGTGCAGGAGACGGAGGCGCGCTCGGACGAGCTTATCGAGTCGGCGCGCGAGCTGCGGCGCGGGCGCGACAACGGGCGGTGAGCGGTGAATGATGAGTGAAAAGCAGATCGTCTTTTACTCGTCACTCGTCACCTGAACTGTATGGCTAACGAGGAGTTGATCTACCGCATCACGCGGGCCGTGTACGGACGCCTCGGCGAGGGGGCGGACGAGCGCACGGTCGAGGCGCTGGTGATGGACGTGTACAGGGCCGTGGCGCCGTTCGTCGGCGCGGGCGGCGGGGGCGGGGCGGCGGCGGCGAGGGCCGAGGGCAGCGCCGAGCGGCTGGTCGTCTCCGTCTTCGGCGTTGACTACCCGGGCATCGTCGCGACCGTCGCGCAAATCCTGGCCGACGCCGGGTGCAGCATCGTTGACATCAACCAGACGGTCGTGCAGTCGAAGTTCGCGATGGTCATCATCGCCGACATCTCGGGCGCGAAGGAGTCGGCCGCCGCGCTCAAGGAGCGCCTTGGCGGCGAGGGCGAGCGCCTCGGCGTCCGCATCTACGCGCAGCGCGAAGACCTCTTCAACGCGATGCACAGAATATGAAGAGCAGGCGCCGGGTGTCAGTTGTCGGGGGCCGGGTAAGATTCCCCGCCGACACCTGACACCCGGCGCCCGGCACCGGCTTTTATGTTTCCCGAAATCTCACGCCGTTGTCTCTCGTGCGGCGCGGCGGCCC
>DATHBF010000485.1:0-9588 GCA_035296285.1 Pyrinomonadaceae bacterium
GCGACCCCGCCGGCGCCGTCGTCGCGGGCGCCACCGTCCGCGCTCGCAACGCCGAGCGCAACATCACCCGCGACACGACGACCAACGACGAAGGCTTCTACCAGCTTCTCCAGCTCCCGCCGGGCAACTACGAGGTGACGGTCGAGGCGCCCAACTTCAAGCGCGCCGTCTTCACCGCCTTCCAGGTCACCGTCGGCCAGCGCGCCGATTTAGACGTGGCCCTCGAACTCGGCCAGATCACGGATGTCGTCACCGTCACCGACGCCACCTCCAACATCGTCGAGACCTCGCGCACCAACGTCTCGAACACCATCGACCAGACGCGCATCGAGAACCTGCCCATCAACCAGCGCGACTACATCAACTTCACCTTGACGACCTCGACCGTCACGCGCGACAACGGCCGCCCCATCGGCCCCGCGCCGACCTCGGGCCTCAACTTCGGCGGCCAGCGCGGCCGCTCCAACCTCGTGCAGGTTGACGGCGCCGACAACACCGACAACTCGGTCAATGCTGCGCGCTCGACCGTCTCGCAGGAGGCCGTGCAGGAGTTCCAGGTCGTCACCAACTCGTTCGCGCCCGAGTTCGGCCGCACCTCGGGCGGCGTCGTCAACGTCGTCACCAAGTCGGGCACCAACGAGGTGCGCGGCAACATCTTCGGCTTCCTCCGCCACAAGACCATCCAGGCCCGCAACCCCTTCGCGCCCGTCATCGACAACGACCCCGACAAGAAGGCCCCGTTCACGCGCGCGCAGTACGGCGCCACGCTCGGCTTCCCGCTGGCGCGCGACACCACCTTCGGCTTCATCGCCGTCGAGCAGCGCAAGCGGCAGGAGTCCGGCTTCTTCACCTCGAACGTCATCGGCAACCTGACTTCGAGCGTCACCATCGGCGCGCCCTTCCTCCCCTTCTCGCAGACCTTCGACCGCATCACCTCGCAGCAGGCCGCCTACGTGCAGGGCCTGCTCACACAGGCCACGCAGCTCATCGGGACCGGCACGCCCGCTAACATCGCGACGGGGCAGTCGCTCGCCGGCGCGGCCGTCCAGTACGCGACCATCGCCTCGGCCGGCGGCCAGACCGCCCTCAACGGCAACAGCACGCTGCGCAGTCCCGGCGGCTCCATCCCGGCCGGCACTGTCATCGGCCAGCGGTTCTTCCTGACGGGCGCGCCCGTCCCCGTCAGCGACATCGCCTTCCGCCCGCTGCTCTCGCTGGCACGCGTCTTCCCCATCTCCGAGGACACGACCTTCACCAGCGCGCGCCTCGACCACAAGATCACCGACAGCAACCTCCTCGTCATGCGCTTCGGCTTCAACCCGTCCGACATCACGGGCATCCAGGTCGAGTCGCAGAACCAGTCGCTCGGACAGAACGACGTGTCGCGCACCGGCATCCAGACCCTGCGCGACACCTCGTTCGTCACGACGCTCACCTCGACGCTCTCGAAGTCGGTCGTCAACGAGGCGCGCTTCAACTTCGGCTCGCGCCGCGCCACCTTCACCTCGCAGAACCGCGAGGCCGTGGCCTTCAACATCACGGGCGTGGCCTTCATCGGCCGCGAGCTGTTCTCGCCCGTCATCCGCACCGAGACGCGCTACCAGTGGACCGACAACATCAGTTGGGTGACCGGCAACCACAACTTCAAGTTCGGCGGCGACGCCAACTTCGTCTCCATCCCCGAGGCCACCTTCGAGCTGAACTTCGCGGGCCTCTACAACTTCGGCGGGCTCTCGGCCAACACCCTCGCCGCTTTCCCCGGCACGGCGCCGGCCTTCAACGCCGTCCAGCAGTACGGCCTCGGCTTCCCCGGCAGCTTCATCCAGGGCTTCGGCAACCCCGTCAGCAAGCTCGGCAACAAGCCGCTCGCCGCCTTCGCGCAGGACTCCTGGAAGGTCCGGCCCAACCTGACCTTCAACTACGGCATCCGCTACGACTACGAGATCACGGACCAGCTCGCGCCGACGCCCTTCCGCGACCCGCTCTCCGGCATCACGCTCTCCGCGCAGGACATCGCCAACGCGCAGAACGTGCTCAACGTCCAGCAGGGCTTCCCGCGCGACAAGAACAACTTCGCGCCGCGCGTCGGCATGGCCTGGGACCTGCGTAACGACGGCAAGACGGTGCTGCGCGCCGCCTACGGCCTCTTCTACGACCACCCGCTCCTGGCCGCCGCCTTCAACTCCGACATCGCCGACGCCGCGCAGCAGCAGCAGGCCACCTTCCTTCAGGGGAGCCCGCTGCCGACCTCAATCGTCAACGCCGTGCAGGCCTTCCAGGGCACGGTCTGCACCGGGCAGACCACCAACCCGAACCCCTTGTGCCCGCCGGGCTTCCGCACGCCGGGCGTCGCCGCCGGCACCGACTACCAGTTCGGCCGCCAGCGCTTCAACGACCAGACCTTCCCCGGCTTCGGCCAGCTCCTGCCCTTCACGCTGCCCGTCACGCGGGACTTCGAGTACGCCTACGCCAACCAGGCCAACGCGACCATCGAGCGGCGGCTGACGAAGGACATGTCCTTCACGGCCTCGTACCTCTTCGTCGGCGCGCACCACCTGCCGCTGCCGCGCGACGTGAACGAGATTCGCCAGGACCTCTTCCTCCAGAACTTCCAGCGCTACGCCGGCCCCCGCTCGCCCATCAGCTTCGCCGAGGCCGCGCTCGCCTCGCCGGGGCTCTTCCCCACCACGGCCCCGGGGACGACCTTCGCCAACCCGCTCCTGCCCGGCGACACGCTCGCCGTCGTCGTGCCGGGCCTCATCGTCGCCTCGCCCACGCGCGGGCGCATCATCAACCCGTTCGCCGCGAACTTCTTCCGCCCCTCGGGTCCGAACTACTTCCTCGTGAGCGCGCTGACGGGCCTCTCGCCCGCCGCCTTCAACGGCCTGCTCGGGGGCACGCTCGCCACCGGCACCAACGTCATCGCGCCCTTCGGCGACGTGAACGCGCAGTCCTCCATCGGCAACTCGGTCTACCACGCCGGGACGTTCGAGGTGAAGCGCCGCTTCTCCAACAACTACCAGTTCCTCGCCTCCTACACCTGGTCGCACTCGATTGACGACTCCTCGGACTTGCAGACCCTGCTCAAGCCGCAGAACAACCGCAACGTCCGCGCCGACCGCGCCGACTCGCTCTTCGACCAGCGCCACCGCTTCGTCTTCAGCGGCGTGCTGGCCGCGCCCGCGGACTGGCGCGGCCAGGGCGGCTACAGGAGCTTCCTCTCGGGCTTCATCATCGCGCCCATCCTTGAGCTGTCGTCGGGCCGCCCCTTCAACATCCTGAGCAGCACCGACACGAACTTCGACCTCCAGGGCACGAACGACCGACCCTCCGTCACCTCCACCGGCATCCTCTGCGTCCCCGGCCCGAGCCCGAACCCGGACGTGGCCGAGTGCCGCACGGGCCTCCCCGTGACCGGCTCGCTCGGCCGCAACCGCGGCATCACGCACCCCTACGCCTCGCTCGACCTCCGCGTCACCCGCCGCTTCATGCTCGGCGAGCGCGCCAACTTCGAGGTCATCGCCGAAGGCTTCAACCTCTTCAACCGCTTCAACGAGGCGGCGGCCTCCCCCTTCTTCGAGGACGTTAACGCCTTCAACCAGCGCGACGGCGCGGGCCGCTACTACAGCCGCCCCACCGCCTCCTTCGACCAGCGCCAGTTCCAGTTCGGCCTCAAGCTGAACTTCTAGAAAGGCGCGGCAAATAAGAACGTCCGCCTGCCACGCCGGCAGGCGGACGTTCTTATTTATTGCCGGTCGCCAAGGCCGGGCCGGCGGGATGGCCATCGCTTCGCAGAATGATTCCCGCGGCCGGGCCCTCAACCCTACGGTTGGCCCGCGGCTCCAACGAAAGTCGCATGACAGTGCCAGCCGCGCGGGTTATCGTAACCGGGCTTTTCCCTCACGAACGCGAGAGGAGTGGCTGCCATGCCTGACGAGTTGAATAGGTCGAGTCGCGGCCGGCGTGCGCTGGGGTGGGCGGCGTTGATGCTTTTGCCCGTCGCGGCCCTCGCGTGGGTGGCGGTGCCGGTCTTCAAGGTCCAGCCGTTCGCGCCGCAGACGCCCGGCGCCCTGAGCCTCTCGTACACGCTGCGGAGCTGGTCCACGGTCGCGGCCGTCTCTGCTTTAATCGCCGCGCTCGCGCTGGCCGTCTGGCTCTGGCGGGGGACGCGCGGGTGGTGGCGGAAGGCGCTCGTCGTGCTTCCGCTGCTGCCGCTCCTCTTCGTCGCGTGGTTCACGCGGCAGAACCACTTCGAGTGGATGTTCTCGCCGCTCCAGCGGGGCGAGTTCGCGGCGGCGGGCGACGTGGATTTCGTCGCGCCCGAAGAGATGGTGCTGGCGGTGAAGGTCGGGGACGACGCGGTTGCGTTCCCCGTCCGTCAGGTGGCGTATCATCACGTGGCGGAGGCGACGGTGGGGGGCAAGCCCGTCGTCGCCACGTATTGAACGCTCTGTCACACCGGTCTGGTGTGGGAGGCGACGGTCGAGGGGCGCAGGCTGAATTTCCGCCTGTCGGGAATCAACAACCAGAACTTCATCATGGAGGACGAGCAGACCGGCTCGTGGTGGCAGCAGGTGTCGGGCGAGGCCATCCTCGGACCGTTGAAGGGAAAGCGGCTCGCGTCCGTCTTCCATGACGAATTGACTTTCGACGTGTGGAGGCGCGAGCAGCCGCGCGGCCGCGTGCTGCGGCCCGACGACAGCCGGCCGTGGAAGAAGTTCTCGGAGAACTGGGAGGAGAAGACGGCGCGGATGCCCGTCGTCACGCCGTCGGATGCGGGCGAGCCTTTCCCGCCGCGCACGACAATCGTCGGCGTGAGCCTGAACGGCGCGGCGAAGGCTTACCCGCTCTCGGCCGTCGAGAAGCAGAGCCCCGTCGTTGACAACGTGGGAGGCGTGCCGGTGCTCATCGTCATGGGCGACGACGGAAAATCCGTGCGCGCCTTCGAGGCGACAATCGGCGGCGAGCGGACGGAGTTCTTCGCCCGCCCCGGCTCGAAGCCGCTCGCGCTGACGGACGCGAAGACGGGGAGCGTCTGGGACTTCACGGGCCGCGCCTTCGAGGGGCCGCTGGCCGGGCAGGAGCTTAAGAGGGTGCCCCTGCTCAAGGACTACTGGTTCGACTGGAAGCTTTACAACCCGCGGACGCAGGTCTACCGAATCGGCGACCGATGAAGACTTTCGACTCACACGCCGCGCGCGGTGAAAAGCTCGGGCGGGCGCGCGGGCGCCTGCTGCCGCTGCTGACTCTCGCCGTCGCCGTCGCCGTCTGGGGCGCGCTCTCGGCGCTGCGCGTCTTCCCGGAGTCGGCCTTCCCCTCGCCGCTCTCGGTGGCGCGCGGCTTCGTCGAAGAGTTGAGCGCGGGGAGGCTCCTGACCGATTTGGTGGCGTCGCTCTTCCGCGTGACGACGGGGTTCGTGCTGGCCGTCGTGTTGGGTTTGCCGGCGGGGCTGTGGCTGGGTCACAGCGCGCGGGCGAGGGCGGCGCTGCTGCCGGCGGTCAACTTCTTCCGCAGCCTTTCGCCGCTGGCGTGGATACCGTTCGCCATCCTCTGGTTCGGCATCGGCGATTTGCCGTCCATCTTTTTAATCTTCATGGCGTCGTTCTTCCCCATCGTGCTGGCGACAGTGGCGGCCGTGGCGGGCATCCCGGCCGTCTACTTCCGCGTGGCCGGCGACTACGGCTTTCGAGGCGCGGAGTTGTTGACGCAGGTCACGCTGCCGGCCATCGCGCCGCAGGTCATCACGGCGTTGAGGGTGACGGCCGGCGTGGCGTGGCTCGTCGTCGTCGCGGCGGAGATGATCGCGGGGCGCGACGGGCTCGGGTTCGCCGTGTGGGACGCGCGCAACGGGCTGCGGATGGACCTGCTGGTGGCGGGGATGGTCGTCATAGGAAGTATCGGCGTGGTGATTGACCGGCTGCTGGTGCGTCTGATGAGAATCCCGAGCGTCAGGTGGGGGTATGAGAGGTAGCGTGCTACGCCTCGAAGACGTGCGCTGCGCGTTCGGCGAGGTGGAAGTCTTCCGCGGCCTCTCGCTTGAGATCGGGCGCGGCGAGTTCGTCGCCGTCGTTGGCCCCTCGGGCTGCGGCAAGACGACGCTCTTGAACCTCTGCTCCGGCTTCGTCGAGCCGACGGGCGGCCACGTCGAACGCCAGGGCAGAATCCGCACCGTCTACCAGCAGGACGGACTGTTCCCCTGGCTGACCGTGGCCGAGAACGTCCGCCTCGGCCTGCGCGAAGTGAAGCGCGAGGCGGAGCGCGAGAAGCGACTGGCCGAGCTGCTCTCACTCATCAGGATGGAGAACTTCGCCGGGCATTACCCGCATCAACTCTCGGGCGGGATGCGGCAGCGCGCCGAGCTTGCGCGCGCGCTGGCGGGCGACACGGACGTGCTCCTGCTCGACGAGCCGTTCTCGTCGCTCGACTACCTGACCCGGCTGCGCCTGAGGAACGAACTGGCGCGGATGCTCTCCGAGCTGCCGCGCACGGTCGTGCTCGTGACGCACGACATAGAGGAGGCGGCGCAGCTCGCCGACCGCGTTGTCGTCCTCTCCGACCGCCCGGCCGCCGTCATCAGCCAGCACGTCATGCGGCTGCCCCGGCCGCGCGACCCCGTCCACCCGGAAGTGGTCGAGGCGGTCCACCTCATCCTCGCCGAGCTGGGTTTGAGACAGGACAGGGCGGGTGTTACAAAGGCGGGGGCGTCCTCAAACTAATCAAGGAGACTTGTCATGCTTCGCTCAACAGTGGCGCGCTGGGCGCTCGGGCTCGTGGTCGTAATCGCCGTGCTCGGACTCGTCCGCTTCAAGCCGTGGCAGCGGCTCGCGGGGCCGGGCGCGGGCGGGGCCTCGGCGGGCGCGCGCGAGCGCCTGAACGTCGGCTTCCTGCCCGTCACTTGACACCTGACGTGCCCGGTCACTGATTACGCGACCAGGACCAGCACGGCGACTCGGTTCGAGTCGCAGAGATTCACGGACTTCCCCACCATCGTCGAGTCCATCAAGGGCGGACGCCTTGAGGCGACCTTCATGATCGCGCCGCTGGCGATGAAGCTGCGCGAGCAGGGCGTGCCCGTCAAAATCGCCTACCTCGGCCACCGCGACGGCTCGACCGTCATGGTGCGCTCGGACCTGCCCGCCAAAGACCTGCGCGACCTGCGCGGGCGGACCTTCGCCATCCCTTCGAAGTACAGCAACCAGTACCTCGTCATCCGCAAGCTGATGGACGACCAGGGCGTCGGCGCGGACGAGATTCGCTTCGTCGAGCTGCCGCCGCCCGACATGCCGGGCGCGCTCGCCTCGCGCGCCATAGACGCCTACTTCGTCGGCGAGCCCCACTGCGCGAAGGCCGAACTCGACGGCACGGGCCGCGTCCTCTACCACGCCAAAGACATCTGGCCGCGCTTCATCTCGTGCGTGCTCGTCGTCCACGAGAAGCTCATCCGCGAGCGGCCCGAGGTGGTGCGCGACCTCGTGCGCGGCATCGCCGAGAGCGGCGAGTGGGCCGAGACCCACCGCCTCGAAGCCGCCAAGGTCGCCGCGCCCTACTTCCGCCAGGACGAGCGGGTCGTCCGCCACGTCCTCACGCAGCCGCCCGACCGCGTCAGCTACCGGATGCTGACGCCGACCGACGAAGACCTCCAGCAGATTCACGACATGGCCCTCAAGGCCGGCATCCTCGAAAGACCCATCTCGATGAAAGACCTCATCGACCGCCAGTTCGTCCCCGCGGACATCAAGCCCGCGGCCATCGAAGTGAGCGCGGCCGAATCCAAATGACGTACGCGATGCGACCAATCGGCTTTGTCAAAGCCCCTTACAGAGAGACCGCGCAGATTCCGAAGGGGCGCGGCGCGAAGCACGAGGCCGAAGGCTTCATCGAGCTGGAGCCGGAGTTTGAAGAGGGGTTGGCCGACATCGAGGGCTTCTCGCACCTCTACGTCATCTGGGTCTTCGACCGCTCGGAGGGTTACGAGCTGACGGGCGTCCCGCCGACCGACACGCGCCCGCACGGCGTCTTCTCCACGCGCTCGCCGTATCGGCCGAACCCTCTGGGCCTGACGGTCGTGCGCCTGCTCGGGCGCGAGGGCCGGCGCCTTCATGTCCGCGGCCTCGACATGCTCGACGGTACGCCCGTCCTCGACCTCAAGCCTTACCTTTCCAGCGTCCCGCAGGAGGAGCTGAAGCGCGGCTGGATGGACGAGGTCGGGGCCTGACGGCCGCCCTCTTTCGCGCCGTTGGAATACGCCTTCGGTTTCCCCTATAGTTCGCGCGATGCAACCGCACGTCCTCCGGCTCGCCCAAAAACTCTGGGACTACCACCGCCTGAACCACCGGCTGAAGAGGTCGGACGCCCTGCTCGTCCTCTGTAGTCATGACGTGGCCGTGGCCGAGCGAGGGGCCGCGCTCTGGCTCGAAGGCTGGGCGCCGCTGCTCATCTTCTCGGGGGGCCTCGGCGCCATCACGAGCAGGATGTGGAGCGAGCCGGAGGCCGACCAGTTCGCGGCGGTGGCGAGGCGGATGGGCGTGCCCGCCGAGAGCATCATGGTCGAGAACCGCTCGACGAACACGGGCGAGAACGTCATCTTCACGCGCCGCCTGCTCGCCGAGCGCGGCCTCGACCCGCAGAGCTTCATCCTCGTCCAGAAGCCCTACATGGAGCGCCGCGCCTACGCCACCTTCCGACAGTTCTGGCCCGGGAAGGAGGCGGTCGTCACCTCGCCGCAGGCGACGCTTGAAGAGTACCTTGAGAAGTACACCAACCCCGGTCTGACGAAGGGCGACGTGGTCAGCATCATGGTCGGCGACTTGCAGAGAATAAAGCTCTACCCGGCCAGAGGCTTTCAGGTGGCGCAGGAGATTCCCGAAGACGTGTGGGCGGCCTACGAGGGGCTGGTCGCGGCCGGCTACGACCGCCACCTGATTTCATAAACGAAGGACTATCGAAGTCATCCGCGAGCGCTGCGCGCACCGCCCTCTACAACAAGGTTCGCAAGTACAACCTCGAATCCCGCGCTCTGAAGCTTCCTTCAGAGTCGCTTAAGACTCCCTGACTAGCGTGCCCTCGATTCGCGGCGCCCCGTCGGGCGGGACCCGCACGAGAATTATTCCGTAGTTACGCTTGTTGGTGAAATCGTGGTGCTCGTAGGAGTAGCTGCCGGTGAGCTTCTGCTCCGTCTCGGCGAGGATGCGGAAGCCGAGGAAGGCGTACCACTTGGGCGGGAGGTTCGTGAGTGGGCCGGTGATAAACTGGTTGAAGACGGTCACGCCCTCGTGCTTGATGTCCGTGTGCCCGCCGACGTGAACGTCGCCGCCCACGACCAGCAGTTCCCTCCGGCCCGGGAGGGCGTCCTTCCATTTGCGCAGCTCGCGGACCATCTCCACCTGCTCTTTGTTGTGCAGGGGGTGAGACCAGTGGTCGTATAAGTCGTCGGCCGCGGAAGCGCCGAACTCGGTGATGTGAGAGCCGAGGTAGACGAGCGGGACGGGCGTCACCACCATCAGGGCGCGGACGGCGGAGAGCGTGCCGCCCGGCGCCAGCGCCGCCACGATGTTGTCCCACTTCCGCGCGCCCAGGTAAGGTCTGGCC
>DATHBF010000486.1:0-7831 GCA_035296285.1 Pyrinomonadaceae bacterium
CGGGCACGACCAGCGTCGAGGAAGACAGCGGCGCCCGGCCCGCCGCTCCCACGAGCAGCCCCGCCAGCCTCGCGCCCACGAACGGCTCCCGCTTCATCCTCAACACCGACGCCCGCAACGCCCCCTCATAAACCCCGCACGCCCGCGCCGCCGTGAACTCCTCATCCCCGCACCTGCGGCAACGCACCTCCTCCCACTTCTCCCGCGGCGCCCCGCCGCCCGCCGGCCTCCCGCACTTCCAGCACAACGTCTCCGCGCCCCCGAACACACGCGTCCCCCGCCAGCACCCCTCGCACGCCGGCACGTCCCCGCGCCGCTCCACCGGCGCATCCCCGCACGCCTCACACGACTCCGGGTAAACGAGCGCCAGCGCCGCGTCGCAGAGGCCATTCAGTGCTTTCGAGAGAATCAGGGCCGTCACCTCGGTTGGGCCCCGCGGGCGGACGGGACGGCTTGGGGAAGACGGCCGCGAGGTTATCACAAATGAGAAGCCCCGCGGGACGCGAATCCGTCCCGCGGGGCCGTGTCGTCGTGGGCGGCCGTGGCCGGGCTTACTCCTCGTCCACGTTGAGGAGGCCGCGCTCCTGCATGTCCTGGCACTTAAGGCAGTAGCGCGCCCAGGGCACGGCGTCGAGGCGCTTCTCCTGGACCGGCTCGCCGCAGTTAACGCACTCGCCGTACTCGCCGGCTTCGACCCGCACCAGCGCCTCGTCTATCAACTCCAGGAGCTTACGGTCGTTGGCCGACATCGATATTAAAAGCTCTTTGGTGTACGCGTTGGCCGCCATGTCGGCCGGGTCCTGCGTGGCTTCGAGGTCGCGCTCGCGGCTCGACATCTCGGCCTCCGTCACCTGGCTGAAGAGCGTCTCGCGGCGCTCCAGCAGACGGTCGCGGTAAGACTTCATCTTCCTCTTATCCATGCTTTGTAATCCGCTCCTTTGAAATAACCCGCTTGTCCGAGAAACCTTCTCAATACGTCCGTCCGTCGCCGGACGTTTCAAAACTGCGCCGCCCCGCTCACTTCTGGTAAGGCATCCCCCGCACGATGGTGTACGCGCGGTAGAGCTGTTCGGCGAGGACGACGCGCGCCATCTCGTGCGTCAGCGTCAGGCGCGAGAGCGACCAGCGCACGTCCGCCCGCCGCCTCACCTCGTCCGACACGCCCAGGTGCCCCCCCACGACGAACGCCACCTCCTTCAACGACCGCGCCTGCCACTCCTCGACGCGCGCCGCCAGCTCCTCCGAGCTCCACTCGACGGCGCCCGACACGTCGAGCAAAACCGCCAGTGCGTCAGATGCCAGAGCACCCAGTATGCGTTTGCTCTCCTCTTCGACGCACTGGCGCGGGTCCGAGCTGGCAGACTCGCGCAGCTCCGTCACCTCGCAGCGCGCGAAGCGCGAGAGCCGCTTCAGGTACTCCTCCGCGAGCGCCCGCAGGTGCCCGTTCCGAGTCTTCCCGATCCAGACGAGGCGCAGACGCATAAGAACAGGTGCCGTGTGTCGGGCTTCAGGCGTCGGCCTGGGGCTTTTCCCGGGACCCGACCCCCTTTTCGTAGCGCGCCAGCTTCTCGTAGAGGTTCTTGCGGCTGATGCCGAGCACGCGCGCCGCCTCGGACTTGTTGCCGTGCGACGCCTCCAGCACCTCGCGGACATAGTCGGCCTCGACCTCCGCCAGCGTCGGCCGCTTTGACCTGCGCGCGCGCGCGAGCGCCGAAGTCCGCACCGGCTCCGGCAGGTCATCGGCCTCGACCTGCGCCCCCGCGGCCACGATGACGGCCCGCTCGACGACGTTCGCAAGCTCCCTCACGTTGCCGGGGAAGTCGTACCCGGCGAGCGCCGCCAGGGCTTCGGGCGCGAAGCGCCGGGCGGGCCGCCCGTGCTTCGCCGCGAAGGCTTCGAGGAAGTGCGCCGCCAGCGCGCCCACGTCCTCGCGCCGCTCGCGCAGGGGCGGGACGTGTATGCGCAGGACGTTCAGGCGGTAGAACAAGTCCTCGCGGAACGAGCGACGCCTGACCGCGTCGTCGAGGTCCACGTTCGTCAGCGCCAGCAGCCGCGCGTCCACGCGCACCGTCCTGCGTCCCCCCAGCCGCTCGAACTCCTTCCGCTCGATGACCCGCAGGAGCTTGGCCTGCGCATCGACGCCGAGGTGCGCGATCTCGTCCAGAACGAGCGTGCCCTTGTGCGCCGCTTCGAGCCGGCCCGGCTTCGCCGCGGTCGCGCCCGTGAACGCGCCCCGCTCGTAGCCGAACAGCTCGGCCTCCAGAAGCTCCGACGGCAGCGAGGCGCAGTCGATCTTGACGAACGGGCCTGACGCGCGCGCGCTCAGGGCGTGGACGTGGCGGGCGAGCGCGTCCTTGCCCGCGCCCGACTCGCCGGTGACGAGCAGGTTGGCGTCCGTCGCGGCCGCCCGCTCGGCCAGCCGCAGGACCCCGCTCATCGCCTCGGAGCGCGCGACGATCTCCGTCATGTCCCGCTTCTCAAAGAGCCTCCGCCGCCGCCCGCCACTTCGGGCGGGACGGGGACGCGCGCGGCGTCGCGCCAGAGCCTTTCGAGGTCGTAGAAGCGGCGGGCCTTCTCCTCGAAGACGTGGAGGATGAAGTCGCCGTAGTCGAGCAGGACCCACTCGGCCGCGTTGTAGCCCTCGACGCGCGCCGGCCGCGCGTGGTGCTTCTTCTTCAAGTCCTCGACGACCGCGTCGGCGATGGCCTGCACCTGGCGCACGTTCGTGCCGCTGGCGATGAGGAAGAAGTCCGTAAACTGCGCTACGGGGCGCAGGTCGAGCACGACGAGGTCGAGCGCCTTCTTCTCGCCGGCCGCGTGCAGCGCCGCCCACACGCGCTCGTCCGGGGGCTCGGGCGCGGGCGTCGCGGCCTCGGCCGCCGCCGGCTGCTCGGCCTCGGGCGCCCGCTTCTCCTCAGTGTTCTCGCTTAATTCCGGCATCGGAGAATTCGTTTCCATTTCCCTCCACGTAGAGTCCGTACTTGCTTATGTACTCGGCGACCGCCGGGACGACCAGCCCTTCGAGCGCGTCCGGCCCGCCGCCCGCCGCCGCCCGCCTCACGTCCGTCGCCGACAGGTCGACGCGCGCCACGTCCGTCAGGTAAACCCGCGGCCCGCCGGCCTTCGACAACTCGGCCTCGACCGCCTCGCGCGACGCGCCGCGCGCGTCAACTATCCGCCCGCGAATCTCTTCGGTGACGTGCCCCGTCTCAAGCTCGTACCCGGGCCTCGTCACTACAAGTTGGTCGCACGCCTTCAGCACGCGCTCCCACTCGCGCCACGTCGTTATCTCCTCCCACGAGTCCGCGCCCATCACGAAGAAGAGCCGCGCCCGCTCGCCCCACGCCTCCTGAAAGCGCGTCAGCGTCTCGACCGTGTAGGGCCGCTCGGGCGCCTCCAACTCGACGGGCGAGACGCGGAAGCTCGGCTCGCCTTGCGTCGCGAGCGCCAGCATCGCGTGGCGGTGCAGCGCGGGGCTCACGCGCCGGTCGCGCTTGTGCGGCGCGACGTAGGCCGGGATGAACAGCACCTCGTCGAGCGCGAACAGCTCAAGCAGGCCGTGCGCGACCGCCGCGTGGCCGACGTGGACGGGGTCGAACGTGCCCCCGTAGAGGGCGATGCGCCGCCGGCCGCCCATCCCGCTCACTGCCCCGTGCCCGCTTCGAGCGACTGCACGCCCGCGGGGCGCGACCTTAGCTCTTCGAGCCTGCGGCCGACGGCCTGCACCAGCTCGCGCACGCCGCGGTTGGTCACGGAAGAGATCTCAAAAAACTCGCGCCCGTCCTCGCGCGCCCGCTCGCGCAGGCGCTCCAGACGCTCGGGCTCGTCAATCGCGTCAATCTTCGTCGCCACGACGAGCTGCGGACGCTCCGCAAGCTCCGCGTCGTAGGCCGCAAGCTCGCGGTTGATGACCTCGTAATCATGAACGGGGTCGCGGCCCGAGGCGGAGGAAACGTCAACGAGGTGGAGCAGCAGCCGCGTCCGCTCGACGTGCCGGAGGAAGCGGTCGCCGAGCCCCGCGCCCGCGTGCGCGCCTTCTATCAGGCCGGGGATGTCGGCGATGACGAACGTGCGGTACTCGCCGAGGTCCACGACGCCGAGGTGCGGCTCCAGCGTCGTGAAAGGGTAGTCGGCCACCTTCGGCTTCGCCGCCGAGACGGTCGAGATGAGCGTGGACTTGCCGGCGTTCGGGAAGCCGACGAGGCCCACGTCCGCGAGCAGCTTCAATTCAAGTTGAAGCTCGCGCTCCTCGCCGGGGCTCCCCTCCTGGTGGTAACGGGGCGCGCGGTTGGTCGAGGAGGCGAAGTGCGAGTTGCCGAAGCCGCCGCGCCCGCCCTTCGCCGCCAGCCAACGCTGCCCGTCTTCCGCGAGGTCAACGAGGAACTCGTTCGCCTCGGCGTCTATGACCTGCGTGCCGACGGGGACTCGCACTTCCACGTCCCCGCCCTCGCGCCCCGAGCGGTTCGAGCCCTCGCCGTGCCGGCCGCGGTCGGCCGTGTGCTCCGGGTTGTAGCGCAGGTGGAGCAGCGTGTTCAGTCCCGGATCGGCCACGAGCCACACGTCGCCGCCGCGCCCGCCGTTGCCGCCCGACGGCCCGCCGCGCGGCACGAACTTCTCGCGCCGGAAGGCCGTCACGCCGTTCCCGCCGGGGCCGCCTCGCACCTTGATTTTGGTCCGGTCTATGAACACTAATTCCCCGATTAAAAATTGACGCGACGCCCGTCGCCTGAGTCTAAAAGCACTCGGCGCGGGCGTCGCATCAGAAGTACCCAGGACGGCTTTCCGACTAGAGGGCCGCGGGCGCCTCCTGCTCCGCGGCCTGCTGAGCGGCGGCGGCCGGGTAGACGCTGATGAACTTGCCGTGCCGGCCCTTGTCCTCGAACTTCACCACGCCGTCGATGAGGGCGAACAGTGTGTCGTCCTTGCCGCGGCCGACGTTCTTGCCCGGCTTCCACTTCGTCCCGCGCTGGCGCGCGAGGATGTTGCCGCCGAGGACGGCCTCGCCGCCGAACTTCTTAAGGCCCAACCGCTGCGAATGCGAGTCGCGCCCGTTGCGCGACGAGCCGACGCCCTTCTTATGTGCCATGACTAAAACTCCAGATAAAAAGCCGGACTAGCCGATTGAATCAATCTTCACCGTCGTGTAGTTCTGGCGATGACCCTTCGTGCGCTTGTACTGCTTGCGGCGCTTCTTCTTGAAGACGATGATCTTGTCGTCGCGGCCGTGGTCCACGACCGTGCCGGAGACTTTCGCGCCCTCGACCGCGGGCGCGCCGACGCGGACGCCGCCCTCGCCGCCGCCCACAACCAACGCCTCAAGCTCGACCGTGTCGCCGGCCCGGGCGGGGAGCGAGGGCACGCGGACCGTGCCGCCCTCTTCGACGCGGAACTGTTTGCCGCCCGACCTGATGATTGCGTAAGCCATTTTCTCTTGCTCCTCCCACACAGGCAGGCACATCCTGCCCCAGAAAAGTCTCTCATTATAGAGGCCGCGCCACACGCCGTCAAACGGCCGAAAGCCCTTTTTTCGCCTGCCCTTACGGCTTGCCGGCGGCGGCCGTGCCCTGCCCCTTCGTCCGCTCGAAGAACTGCTCCATGAAGCGCGTCGAGTACTCGCCGGCCCTGAAGTAAGGGTCCTCCATGATGGCGAGGTGGAGCGGGACCGTCGTCTTAATGCCTTCTACCACCATGACTTCCAGCGCCCGCCGCATCCGCGCCAGCGCCACGTCGCGGGTGCGCGCGTGGACGATGAGCTTGGCGATGAGCGAGTCGTAGTAGGGCGGCACGACGTAGCCGGGGTAGGCCGCGGTGTCGAGGCGGACGCCGGGGCCGCCCGGCGCGTTGTAGGCCGTGATGCGGCCGGGCGAGGGCGCGAAGGTGCGCGGGTCCTCGGCGTTGATGCGGCACTCGATGGAGTGGCCGACGAAGAGCACGTCCGACTGCTTGTACCAGAGCGGGTTGCCTTCGGCGACGAGTATCTGGTTGCGCACTATGTCGGTGAGCGTGACCATCTCGGTGACGGGGTGCTCGACCTGGATGCGCGTGTTCATCTCCATGAAGTAGAACTGGCCGTCCTCGTCCAGGAGGAACTCGATGGTGCCGGCGCTCGAATAGCCGACGCGCTTGCAAGCCTCGACGGCGGCCGTCCCCATCCGCTCGCGCAGCTCGGGCGTCAGTGCCGGCGAGGGCGCCTCCTCTATCAGCTTCTGGTGGCGGCGCTGGATGGAGCAGTCGCGCTCGCCGAGGTGGATGCAGTTGCCGTGCTCGTCGGCGAGGACCTGTATCTCGATGTGGCGCGGGTTCTCGATGTACTTCTCGATGTACACTTCGCCGTTCTTGAAGGCGGCGGCCGCCTCGGTCGAGGCCGTCTGGATGGCGTGGCCGAGCTCTTCCTCCGAGCGGACGATGCGCATCCCGCGCCCGCCGCCGCCGGCCGAAGCCTTGATGATGACGGGGTAGCCTATCTCGCGCGCGAGCGAGACCGCCTCCTCCTCGGACCGGACGGGGCCGGGGCTGCCCGGAAGTATCGGCAGGCCGGCCTCCTTCATCGCCCGGCGGGCCTCGACCTTGTCGCCCATCATGCGGATGACTTCGGGGCGCGGGCCGATGAACTTGATGTTGCACGCCTCGCAGATTTCGGCGAAGTAGGCCGACTCGGCGAGGAAGCCGTAGCCGGGGTGGATGGCGTCAACGTCCGTGATTTCGGCGGCGGCGATGACCGAGGTGATGTTGAGGTAGCTCTGCGAGGACGTGGGGCCGCCGATGCAGACGGCCTCGTCGGCGAAGCGGACGTGGAGCGAGTCGCGGTCGGCCGTCGAGTGGACGGCGACCGTCGAGATGCCCATCTCCTTACACGTCCAGATGATGCGGCACGCGATCTCGCCGCGGTTGGCGATCAGGATTTTGCGGAACTTGCGCACGGAGTTTATTTCTTGACCCCGAAGAGCGGCTGGCCGTACTCGACCGGCTGGCCGTTCTCGACGTAGATTTTCTCGACCGTGCCCTCGGTCTCGGCCTGTATCTCGTTCATCAGCTTCATCGCCTCGATGATGCAGACGACCGTGTCGGGGCTGACCTGGCTGCCGGCCTTGACGAAGGCGTCGGCGGTCGGCGCCGGGGAGCGGTAGAAGGTGCCGACGATGGGCGAGGTGATGATGTACAGCTCCTCCTCGGGCGGCTCGGGCTGTGCCTCGGGCTGCGGGGCGGGCTGCGGCGGCGCAGGGGCGGCCGGCTGCGCGGCGGCGTGCGGCGCGGCAGACGGCGCGTAGTGCTGGGGCGCGGGCGTCGGCGCGGCGGCCGGGGACGGGTTGCGGCTGAGGCGGATGCGGATGTCGGCGTTCTCAAACTCGAAGTCGGTCAGCCCGTGCGAGGAGAAAAGCTCGGTCAGCTCTCGCAACTCTTCGAGGTTGAGGGTGGACTCGCCGCCGCGCCGCTGGTGCTGCTGAGGCGGGCGCTGCTGCTGCTGGCGCTGCTCGGGCTCGGGCCTGCGGCCGCGGCGGCGGTTGCGGTCGTGGCGGCCGCGCTCGGCCGAGACTTCGCCGCCCGACGCGGCCTGCTGCGTCGCGGCCGCCGCGCCCGTGCGCCCTTGC
The DNA here is from genome assembly GCA_035296285.1 of Pyrinomonadaceae bacterium. Classification (GTDB taxonomy): domain Bacteria; phylum Acidobacteriota; class Blastocatellia; order Pyrinomonadales; family Pyrinomonadaceae; genus QHXN01. Next base: position 7,590 of record DATHBF010000486.1, read on the forward strand.
TCGCCGCCACCGCCCTGCTGCGGCGGCGCCTGGTTCTCGTCGCTCGTGCTCATCTTATGCCTCCCGCCAAAACGCGCTAAGGGCGCGCGTTCGGATAAGAGAGAGGCCCCGTCGCCGCTTGCCGGACGAAGCGTGCGTGCGGGGCCTATGGGTTCCGGACTTTAACGCTCTCGCGGGAGCAAAGGGGTCAAACTAAGAGTCGGGGCGCTCCCGCCCGGTCTCACCCTGCCGCCGTCTTACTC
>DATHBF010000487.1:0-4757 GCA_035296285.1 Pyrinomonadaceae bacterium
GGTCCGGCATGATGAAGTAGAGCACGTCGTCGGGCGTGAAGCCCTGGAAGCGGCCCTCGCGCGGGAGCGGCGCGTTGATGTCGAAGGCGAAGTCGGCCGCGCCCGCGGGCGTGCGGATGCGGACGGAGCGGCGGCCGGGGCGCGCGTCCGGTGAGATGTGAAGGTCGAGGAAGAGGTAGGTGCCGCGGTGGTTGACTCTCAGCAGGCCGGTCTCGACGCCGCCGCCCGCCACGCTGGCGACGGCCTCGACGCGCGCGCCTTCGAGGTGGCTGCCGCGCAGGAGCACCCGCACGGGGTTGACCGAGTGGCCGGCCCACCACGAAGGCGGCTCGACCTTCGTCACCTGCGGCACGCCCTGCGCCGCGCACGTCGCCGCACAGAAGAGGACGAAGGAAAGAACACGCAGAGTCGCGGAGGCGCGAAGAAGGATTCGTAAGCTTGCTCTCATCAATTCCCTTTCACCCCCACTTCTGCTTCGACTCGTAGCTCTCGGCCGTGTGCTCGGGGCGGTCGGAGAGGACGGGGTGGCGGCCGTAGAGTTCGGAGAGGCGGCGCAGGCGCGCGGCCAGGTCCGCCGTCAACTCCCCCCCCTTGAAGCGCCACGCCCAGTTGCCGGACATGGTGGCGGGCGTGTTCATGCGCGCCTCGGAGCCGAGGCCCAGCACGTCCTGGAGCGGGACGAGGGCGGTGTCTCCGGCCGAAGAGAGCACGGCGCGGATGAAGTCCCAGTTGATTTCATTCCCGTCGGTGTCGAGGTATTGGAGGCAGAAGCGGCGCTCGCGCTCGACCTGCTCGGGGGTGCGGACTGAGGCGCCGCCGCCCGGCTGGCTTTGGAACCATCCGACGGCCGTGTCGTTGTCGTGCGTGCCCGTGTAGACGACCGTGTTGCGCACGTAGTTGTGCGGCAGGTCCTTGTTCGTCGTGTCGGTGCTGAAGGCGAACTGGAAGATGCGCATGCCGGGAAAGTCGAACTCGTCGCGCAGCTCGATGACATCCGGCGTGATGAAGCCGAGGTCTTCGGCGATGATGGGGAGCGTGCCGAGTGACCGGCGGACGGCGGCGAACATCTCGCGGCCGGGCGCCATCGCCCAGCGCCCGCGCTCGGCCGTCGGGTCGCCGCCCGGAATCTCCCAGTAGGCGGCGAAGCCGCGGAAGTGGTCGATGCGGATGATGTCCACGAGGCGGAGCATGGCGCGCACGCGCGTGACCCACCAGGCGAAGTCGTCCTCCTTCATCCTCTCCCAGTCGTAGAGCGGGTTGCCCCAGAGCTGGCCCGTGCGGCTGAAGTAGTCGGGCGGGACTCCGGCGACGACCGAGGGCCGGCCGTCCTCCTTCAACTTAAAAAGGTGCGGCGCGGCCCACACGTCGGCCGAGTCGTGCGCGACGAAGATGGGGATGTCGCCGATGATTCTTATCCCGCGCCCGCGGCAGTAGGCCCGAAGCTCCTCCCACTGACGGAAGAAGAGGAACTGAGAGAACTTGACGAGCCCCGTCTCTTCCTTCAGACGCCCGCGCGCGTCTTCGAGCGCCCGCGGCTCGCGGCGGACGAGCGGCGCCTCCCACTCGGTCCAGGCCGCCTCGCCGCGCTCCGACTTGAGCGCGCGGTAGAGGGCGTAGTCTTCGAGCCAGTCGGCGTTCTGGCGCGTGAAGGCTTCGAACTCGTCGCGGAGGTCGGAGGCCGATTCGTTGAAGTTCCGGTAGGCGCGCGCGAGGAGCTTGGCCTTGAAGGCGTTCGCGCCGCCGTAGTCAACGCGGCCGGCGTCGAAAGAGGGCGCGACGCCCAGGTCTTCGCTTGAGAGGAGCCGGTCGCGGACGAGGCGTTCGGGGCTGACGAGCAGGGTGTTGCCGGCGAAGGCCGAGAAGCACTGGTAGGGCGAGTCGCCGTAGCCGGTCGGCCCGAGCGGAAGCACTTGCCAGAGGTGCTGGCCTGAGTCCGCGAGGAAGTCAGCGAACCTGTACGCCTCGGGGCCTATGTCGCCGACGCCGTAAGGGCCGGGCAGCGAAGTCGGGTGAAGAAGGATGCCGCTTGTTCTCGGGAAACTCACATCAACCTCTTTCTATTTTCGATTCACGAGCTTGAACGCGAAGGCCGACTTCTCGGGAATGTCCAGCTTCATCATGCCCCCATCTTCCTCTGTGAACGTGGCCCCGGCGCCGAGTATGGGTTCGAGGCCGGTGCCTTCGGGGGCGTCCAGGTAGGATACGGGGAATGTTATCTCTTTGCGGGTGGCGGAGCGGTTGAAGGCGAGGACCACGACATCGGTATCGGCGCGGCGCAGGAAGGCGTAGGCGTCGTCGTCGAAGAAGAGGTCCGTCAGCGAGCCTCGGCGCAGGGCGGCGTGCTCGCGACGCAGGCGGAGCCACGAGCGCGTCCATTCGTAGATGCGCTGTTCGCTGGCGGTGCGGCCCGCCTTGGTGAAGGCGTCGCGCGCGTCGCCGGGGAAGCCGCCGGGGAAGTCGCGGCGGTTGTCGGGGTCGTCGCCGCCCTCCATGCCGAGCTCCTCGCCGTAGTAGAGCTGCGGCGTGCCTCGCACCGAGAGGGCGAAGGCGACGTGGAGCGCGGCGCCTTCGGGGCTCGCGCCTTCGAGCGACATGAAGCGGCGCGTGTCGTGGTTGTTCGTCATCACGACGAGCCGCGTCGGGTCCGTGTAGAGCGCGTCCAAGCGCAGGGCGTTGCGGAGCGCGGAGGCGGGGAGCTTGCCCGTGAAGACCTTGCGCGAGATGTCCCAGAGGGGGAAGTCGAAGACGGCGGGCAGCCGCGTGTCCACGCCGTCCCAGCCCGCCCGGCCGCCGAGGAAGAAGGAGGTGTGGGCGGCGTCGGTGTCGAAGACTTCGCCGACCATCCATACGCGCGGGTACTGGCGGCCGAGCGCCGCGTTGAGGTCGCGGATGAAGGCGCGCGGCATGTACTGGATGGTGTCCTGACGGATGCCGTCCACGCCCGTCATGCCGACCCACCAGAGCGCGTTCTGTATCTCGTAGCGCGCCACCTCCGGCTCGTCCTGGTTCATGTCGGGCAGGTCGTCGGAGAACCAGCCGTCGAGCGTGGGCCGCCGCGCCTCGGGGTGCGCGTGCGGCGTGAGCAGGAGGTCGGCGCGGAAGGGGTTCTGGACGTGGCGGGCGGGCGTGCCGTGGAACCAGTTGTCGAGCGGCGGGTCCGAGACCCAGGGGTGCTGCGAGCCGACGTGGTTGGCGACCTGGTCCTGTATGACCTTGAGGCCGAGCGCGTGGGCGCGCTCGACGAGTTCGCGTAAGGAGTTCATGTCGCCGAAGCGGTCCTCGACGGCGTAATAGTTGTCGGCGTGGTAGCCGTGGTAGTAGGTGTTCGGGCACCAGGGCTTGTCGCAGCGGTTGACGCCGTTCTAGTTGTCGTACCAGGGCGTGAGCCAGAGGGCGGTGACGCCGAGTTCTTTCAGATAAGGGAGGCGCGAGGTGATGCCTTTAAAATCCCCGCCGTGCCAGCCGCGGGGGTTGCGGCGGTCGTTGGCCTCGGGCGGGCTGCCGGGGGGCGCGTTGTTCGATGGGTCGCCGTCGGCGAAGCGGTCGGGCATGACGAGGTAGATCACGTCGTCGGTCGTGATGCCCTGAAAGTTCTTCGCCGCGTCGAGCGGCCGGTTGACGCGGAAGGGGAACTCGGCCGCGGCCTCCGTGGTCCGGAATCGGAGTTGGTAGTCGCCGGGCTTTGCGTCGGGGCGGATGCGTAGGTTGACGAAGAGATAATGGCCGTTCTTGTTGACGGCGTGGCCGGCGACTTCGAGGCGCGAGCCGTCCGGCGTCCTGATGTCGCGGACGTGCTCCAGCCCCTCGCCGCGGACGAGCAGCCGCACGGGGTTGACGGTGTGGCCGGCCCACCAGGAGGGCGGCTCGACGCTCTTGATTTTGATGACGGGGCTCTGCGCCCGCGCCGGCGACGACAGCAGGCACAGCGCGAACGCCAGCAAAAGAAGTCTCGACACCGGCGGTTTCATCAAGACGGCGGTAGAGCTAACTCTTAAGAACTGTGCGGGCTTCGAGCCCAAATTTAACATTAACGCGGCGGGGTCGGAAGCTCTGCCGGCGGCCGGGCCGCGGGGCCGGAGTCGGCCGCCTTGCGGGCCTCTTCGAGTCGCTTGAAGGTCGCCAGCTCGCGGTCGGCTTCCGGCTTGCGGCGCAGGCGCGAGTAGGCGATGAAGAGCTGGTAGTGGACGCCGGGGTCGTCTCTGCCGAGCGCGGCGCCGCGCTCCAGGACGGGCAAAGCCTCGTCGTAACGCTTGAGGCGCACGAGCAGGCGGCCGAGGTCGTAGAGCGCCGGGTAGTTCTTCGGGTCTAATTCCGCGGCGCGGCGCAGGAGGCGTTCGGCGAGGGCGTGCTCGCCGCGCTCGGAGGCGAGGAAGCCGAGATTCGAGAGCACGGCCGGGTCGCCGGGCCTCAAGGCTTCGGAACGCTCGAAGGCCGCGCGCGCGAGGTCGTAGCGGCCCTCGGCGCGCGCCGCGTAGCCGAGCAGGTATTGCAGCGTCGCGTCCTGGGGGAAGCGTGTGGCGGCGCGCTCGAAAGCTTGTCGCGCGTCGGCGTAACGGCGCAGGCGGAAGTGGGCGGCGCCGAGCCGATAGTGATAAAGCGCCTTCGAGGGGTCTTGCCCGACGGCGCGCTCGTAGTAGGCGAGCGCGCCGTCGGCGCGGCGGTTCTTGACCAGCTCCTCGGCGATCATGAAGGAGGCGTCGGCGTGCGCGGGGCGAAGCTCGACGGCGCGCTGCCAGAGCTTGAGGGCCTGTTGGCTT
>DATHBF010000488.1:0-1825 GCA_035296285.1 Pyrinomonadaceae bacterium
CGCGCTTCGTGGACGAGGAGATGGCGCCGGGCGACCTCGTCGCCATCGTCACGGCCACGGGGCAGCTCGGCTTCCTCCAGCAGTTCACCGACAACAAGGCCGTGTTGCGCGCCGCCGTCGCCCGCATCACGCCGCGCGCCACGAGGCACGCGGACCTGGAGCGGCCCGCCATGTCGGTGTCGCAGGCCGTGGCCGTGGAACGCAACGACGCGCAGGTCGTGGACTACTACGTCGAAGCCTTGCAGCGCGAAATCCCGCGCCTGCCGCGCGACACGGCCGAGCAGATGGTGAGGTCGCGCGCCGAAGCCATGCTGCGCGAGACCTCCCACGTCGCCGCCAACACCCTCTCGTCGCTCGAAGGAATCGTCCGCTGGTCGTCGCCCGTGCCGGGCCGCAAAATCCTCTTCTTCATCTCGGACGGCTTCGTCTCCAGCGGCCGCGACGGGGTCGTGCGCGAACGCCTGCGCCGCGTGGCCGACGCCGCGGCGCGGGCCGGCGTCGTCATCTACTCGCTCGACGCGCAGGGCCTCCGCACGAGTCAGCCCGACGCCTCGGCCGAGGTGGCCTTCGACCCGTCGGGCCGCCTCTCGGCCTCCCAGCTTGGGGAAGCCTCGCTGACGCAGTCGCCGCTCTACGAGCTGGCGGCCGAGACCGGCGGCCGCGCGCTCGTCAACACCAACACGCTCAACCGCGCCGTCACGGGCGCGCTCAAGGAGACGGCGCGCTACTACCTGCTGGCGTGGCGGCCCGAGGGGCAGGAGGAGCGCGGCAACCCGAAGTACCGCAAGGTGGAGGTGAGCGTTAAAGAGAGGCCGGAGCTGAAGGTCATCGTCCGACGCGGCTTCCTCTCGGCGCCGCCGCCGCCCGACCCGCAACCCTCGAAGCGCGACAAGAAGAAGCAGCAGCAGGAGGCGGCCGCCCCCGCCACGGACGGCGGCGCCAACTCCGAGGCCGAGCGCGAGCTGCGGGCGGCCATCAGAGCCCCCTTCCCGCGCACCGCGATTCCGACTTCGCTCTCGCTCGGCTACGTGAGCGCGCCGAACAAGTCCGTCGTGCTGACGGCCTCGGTCGAGCTTGACGCCGAGGAGGTGAGGAAGGTGGCGGGCGACGCCGCGCCGGCGAAGACGGACATAGACATCGCGGCCATCGTCCTCGACGAGCGGGGAAACGTCATCAAGGGTCTGCATCAGGAGTGGGCCGTCCCGCCCGAGGCCAAGTCCAGGGGCGTGGCTTACACTTACAACTTCGCGCTCCCGCCGGGGCTGTATCAGGTGAGGGTCGCGGCCCGCATCCGCCGCGACGGCCGGGTGGGGACCGCCGCCCAGTGGGCCGAGCTGCCCGACGTGACGAAGGGCGGGCTGGCCCTGAGCAGCATCTTCGTCGGCGAGCGCACCTCGAACGACGCTTCGACGGACGCGAAGGCGGGCGTGCCCGTCGAGAACGTGTCGCTGAGCATCGGGCGCCGCTTCGCGCGCACCTCCTGGCTCCGCTTCGCCACCTACGTCTACAACGCCGCCGCGCCGCCCGACGTGGCCCTACAGGTGCAGGTCTTCCGCGACGACCAGCCCGTCTTCACCGCCCCGCTCATCAAGCTCAAGCACGAGGGCCTGCCGGACCTCACGCGCATCCCCTACGCCGCCGAGCTTCCGCTCTCCACCTTCCCGCCCGGCCGCTACGTCCTGCAAGTCACCGTCATAGACCGCGCCACCAAGGCGCTCGCCACACAGCGCACCCGATTCGACATCGAGTAGAGTTCTACAGCTCTATTTGTCTGGCCGAGAACACTTCGGGGAATGACCGCAGCTCGGCGAGGGCGGCTTCCGGG
>DATHBF010000489.1:0-1848 GCA_035296285.1 Pyrinomonadaceae bacterium
AGAACGTCACCTGCGACATGTTCGGCTCGCTCATAGACGACACGGGCTTTCAGCTCCACGCCGCCCTGGAGCGCATCGCCGCCGAGGGCCGCGGCGTCGTCCTCTACCTGCGCCAGCGCCAGAACAACCTCGACCTCGTCCACCAGCTTCGCACCTACCAGCTCATGCAGGAGCAGGACTTGTCGAAGGAGGAGGCGAGCTTGCAGACCGGCTACGGCTCGGACCGCGACTACGGCGTCGGCGCGCAGATACTCCACGAGCTGGGCCTGCGCCGCATCCTGCTTCTGACGAACCACCCGCCGAAGGTCTCGGCGCTCGAAGGCTTCGAGCTGGAGATAGTCGGCAGCCTCCCGCTCGGACGACCCGCGCGCGTGGGCGGGTCGGCGGCGAGGCAGAAGGAGCCGGGGCCGCTCACGGCCGGTTCCTGACAGACCGAACTTCCGCTCTCCTGTATTAAACGACGGGCGCGGCCGACCGACTCCCCCGCGGCGGAGGCGCCCGAAAGAATTAACGACATGCCTGTTGAAGAGCACGACGACGAAGGGCGCCCCGCCGCGCCCTCGACCGAAGGGGGAGGCGGCGAGGCCGCACCCCCTCCGCCCCCCGGCGACGGCGCGGCCGCGAGACGCCGGAGGCGCGGCTGGCGGCGCGTCGCCAACCGCCGCAACGCCGCGTGGACGGCGCTCGTCGCCGTCGTCGCCGTCGTCGCCGTCGTCCTCATCGCGCTCATCCTCTACCGCACCGGCAGGGTGGACCGCATCATCGCCGGCCAGATCGTCGGCACGCTCGCCAAGTACAACGTCCGCGCCGAGATCGGCCACTTCGAGACGAAGTTCGGCCAGCGCACGGTCGAGCTGCGCGACCTCAAGCTCTACAACGCCGTGACGGGCGCGCAAATCGGCAAGATAGACCGCGTCTTCACGAAGCTCCGCATCGAAGACCTCTGGGCCTTGAACCTCACGCGCAACATCTCGCTCGAAGAGATGACCGTTGACCGCCCCGAGCTGTGGGTCGTCTTCGACGAGCAGGGCCGCTCCAACTTCCAGGAGCTTCGCCTGCCGCCGCCCGAGACGAACAAGCGCGTCGTCTTCGCCTACTCGACCGCCCTCGTCCGCGTCAACGACGCCGTCGTCCACTACGACGACGACCGCTACGAGATCACCGGCGATGCCCGCAACGTCCACGCCTTCATCCGCCCCGAAGACCCGAACGCGCCCGAGTCGAGCCGCGCCAACCTCTTCGACCTCTCGCTCTCGGACTCCACCTTCACCTACCAGGGCCGCCCCGTCGAGCAAATCTCGCTCGAACTCAAGGCCCGCGCCGACCAGGTGCGCGCAGACATCCGCGAGCTGGTCCTGCGCTCGCCCGTCACCGAGGCCCGCCTCTCGGGCACGCTCGACGACTGGCGCAACCTGCGCTACCGCCTCAACGTCAACGCCACGACCGACCTGACGCGGGCCTCCGACGTGTTGCAGCTTGAGACGACGCTGCGCGGCGGCGGCCGCTTCGAGGGCGTCGTCACGGGCGAGGGCGACAAGTACAAGGTCGAAGGCCAGATAGTCTCGGACGCGCTCGCGGCCGGCAACATCAGGCTGCAAGGTCTGAACGTCAACGCCGTCGCCTCCGGGCAGGGCAACAGCTACGAGGCGCAGGGCAAGGCCGTCGCCGAGCTTCTGACGGCGGGCGACTACCAGATAAGCCGCTTGCAGCTCGCGGGCGGCGTGACGGGCACGGGGACGGACTTCCGCTGGCTCGGCGACCTGCAAGCCGCGGCCGCGCGCAGCGGCGCCAACAGCGTCGCCGGCCTCTTCCTCCGCGACGCCGTCCTTGAGATGCGCGACGAGAAGC
>DATHBF010000490.1:0-20888 GCA_035296285.1 Pyrinomonadaceae bacterium
ACTGGCTCATCGAACAGGTCGTCGCCCGCCTCAAAGAGATAGGCAACAAGTAAAGGCAAAACAGGCGTCGGGCGCCGGAAGAATCAACTTCCGGCACCCGACGCCTGACACCCGTCACCTGTTTTTCTAGAGGTCGTCTTCGTCGGCGGCGTCCACCTGTTCGAGGGCGTGGACGATGAGGCGGGCCTCTTCGGACTCGTACTCGTCGGCCTGGCCTTCGAGGGCGACGCGGGCCGTCTCGGCGTCAACGGGGTCGCCGAGCAGCGAGACCAGCGCGCCGGTCGGCTGTTGCAGCAGCGCCTCCTGCGCCAGCGCCCGCACGTCCGCGCGCGGGTAGCGCGTCAGCTCGCACATCTCCGTCGGGCTCAGCCGCGCGGAGACGGCGTCGGCGAGGGCGTCCACGCGCTTGTAGTCGCGCACGCGCAGGGCCCTTTCGAGCAGTTGGCCGAAGACCTCGGCGGAGCGCGCCTCGCGGTGGAGGACGGCGGCGCAGGTGTCGGCCACGCGCTGTAGCTCGCGCGCCGAGTCGGCGTCGAGGCGCGGCGTGCCGGGCTCGGTCGCCCGCTCGTCGAGCGCCGCCAGCAGTCGGCTCAACTCCCACTCGGAGCGCGCGTCGTAGGCCGCGTCGGTGCGGGCCTGCCCCGCAGCGGCCGAGGCCGCGGCGGTCTGCGCCGCCAGCAGTGCGCGCTCGACGAGGCCGCGCGTCGCCGGCCTCAAGCCCTGCCATACGCTCGCCACGCGTGCCCCGAAGTCTTCAATCGTCATCACTTAAAAACTCTTTCCGTGAGGCTCAGCCCCGCGGGGCCGTGCGCGGGGTAATATAGCAGCAGCCAGTAGACAGTAGCCAGTAGTCAGTAGAAAAACTTTCGCCCGCCGCATCGGCTCTTAACTGGCTATTGTCTACCGGCTACCGGCTACTGCTTTTCAGTTGTGGTCTATGATTTCGGTGATGGCGGAGAAGGGGATTTTGACGACCTCGCCGTCGGCGCGCTCAATCTTGACGCTCGGGCGGGTGAGCGCCTGCGTCTGCTTGAGGCTGCGGACGACGCCGCGGACGCGCACGCCCGTCTCGGTCACGATCTCGACGTTGTCCTTGCCGTAGAGCGGCTGCAAGGCGGAAAGTGCTTTGGTGACTTCCAACTGTGTTCCTCCGTTACAAAAGAGTGAGCCGTAGGCTCGACCCTTAGACGAGCACGAGCCGTGCCACGCGCGCCGAGCGGCTTGCGTCGGAGGCCGTGCGGGGCGACAATGCCGCAGGTGAGTTAGATTTAACTCCGGGCCGCGAGTCTACGGCCCGGCGCCCCCGGATGCAACCGCAAGGCTCCAGGAGGCGTATACTCCTAGCACACGCCGCCCGCCGACGAGACGGCAAACCGTCAGATTGTTTAAAGCCATGCAGACAGAAAGCAGAGAGGCCGGGACGCGAGAAGAGGGCAACACGGCCTGCCCGAGCTGCCGCGCCGCGCTCGTCGCGGGGATGCGCTTCTGCCGCATGTGCGGCTACCGCCTGGGCGAAGGCGTCGAGGAGTACGCCGCGACGCAAATCTTCGACCGCCCGCCCGCGACCGCCCCGCAGCAGCCGCCCGCGACCGACCCGTTCGCCCCGCGCGCCGCCGCTTGGGGCGCGCAGCCCATCCAGCCCGTCGCGCCCTTCCGGCCGGCCGCGCCCGCGGGCTGGAACCTTGCGGCCGCGTGCTCGACGAAGCGCGCCGGCTGGTGGACGTGGGTCATCATCGCGCTCGTCCTGATGACGGCGGCCGGGGTCGGCGCGAAAGTGGTGCGCAACATGAGGGCCGGCGCGGGCGGGGGGAGCGGCAATCCCGTAGTCGTGACCTCGCTCATGGCTGAGGTGGACGGCCTGAGGACGGCGGACGGCGGCGGCGCCTCCATCGTCGGCCTCGCGGGGCCGGACTCGTCCTGGGAGCGCGCCGGGCTCATCGGCGGCGACGTGGTCATCAGCTTCGACGGCAAACAGGTCCGCGACGAGCGGGCGCTGCGCCGCATCATCGCGGAAACGCCGGTCGGCAAGACGGTCCCGGTCGTCTACATCCGCGACGGCGAGACGCGCAACGCCGAGCTGACGACCATCCGCAAGGAAGACTGGCAGGAGATGGGGCCGATCAACAGCCGCCCCGGCGGGCGCGGCGTCTTCGGCATAGACGTGGGCGACCGCGTGCGCGTCAACGGCACGAACACCTACGGCGTCGAGCTGGACGGCGTGAACCGGAACGGGCCGGCGCACCTCGCCGGACTCAAGGAAAACGACATCATCGTCCAGTTCAACGAGAAGCTCGTCCGCACGCCCGGCGACCTGCGCCTGCGCATCTACGAGGCCGTGCCCGGCACCATCGCCAACATCACCCTCATCCGCAACGGCCAGCAGATGGTCATCCCCGTCAAGGTCGGCTGGGGCAAGGACGAGTAAGGCGGGCCGATTACTTGGGGGCCGCGTACTCGCGCAGTCGCGCCTCCATCTCGCGGCGCACGTCCTGGCGGTCCTCTTCGTCCTCGTCAGGCTCGAAGAGCTCGAAGAGGGCGTAGGGCGTGTCGCCGACGAGGCGCAGCTCCCATGCCTCGCGCCCGCCCTGCGAGGGGCGCGTGAACCACATCGCGTCCACGTCCGACTCCTCGGCCTCGACGCCCCGGAAATCAACCGCGCCCAACTGGGCCAGCGTCTCCGGCCGCGCCAGAACGCGCGCCAGCCTCCACCCGTGCCGCCCGTAAAGCGCCAGCGCCTCCTCGAATTTCACCGCCCGGCTCATGCCCCTAGCATACACCGGAACGCCCCGGCGGATTTGACCGCGCCGGCCCCGGCGTTGAAAATTGCCGAACGCGGCCACCCGAACACCGCGACGGAAGGACGCCACACGCCCTTGACCGCACAGCAGACAGACGGCCCGCAGCCCCGCGCCCCCTTCTACGAAGCCCTCGCCGCCGCGCTCGCACGGCGCGGGCTCGACCTCGCGGACTTCTGCCCGCAGGGCGACTGCGTCGCCGCGCGCGTGCTCGAAGAGTACGGCGCGATGTTCCTGGCCGAAGGCGTCGAGCTCCCTTCGGTCTGCATCTTCGAGACCGGCGAGGCCGTGCGCCGCTTTCAGGAGGGGGCCGGGTGGAGCACGGAAGAGGTGGGCGGGGCGACGATTGAGTTGCAGCCGCGGGCGATGAAAGCTCTGCTGGAAGCGCGCGAGGAGGCTCTGGCCGCGGGGCTCGACATCACGCCGCGCGGGGGCGTCGAGGCCGCGCGCCGCAGCTTCGAGGACTCGCTCCGGCTCTGGCGCTCGCGCTGCGACCCGGCTCTCGAACACTGGTGCGCGAGCGGGAGCCTCGCGGCCGAGGAGGCGGAGCGCGTGCGCGGGCTGCCGCTCCGGGAGCAGGTGGCGGCCGTGCTGGAGCTTGAGCGCGGCGGGCTCTTCTTCAGCAAGTGTTTCGCCAAGAGCATCCTCCAGTCGGTGGCCGCGCCCGGCGCCTCTCAGCACCTCGCCATGCTCGCCTTCGACGCCCTTCAGTTCCGCGACCCGCGCGTGCGAGAAATCTTCGGCCGCCGCGGCTGGTTCCAGACCGTCCGCAGCGACCTGCCCCACTTCACCTACCTCGGCCTCCCCGAGCGCGAACTCCCGGCGCGCGGCCTCCGCCCCGTCGAAGAGTACGGCCAGCAGTTCTGGGTGCCGGACATCGGCCGCGGGTGAGTTCCTCTTTACTTTTTCCGCCGTTTGTGAGAAAGACTTGTCGCCATTTTTGAGCGATAGATAAAAGGAGACAGAAGATGATTTCATGCCCTACCTGCGGAGCCGAGAACGCCGACGGCGCTCGCTTCTGCGTCAAGTGCGGGACGACCATCCCCGCCGCCCCCGCCCCCGAGTCCTGGCGCCAGAGCGGCGGCCTCGGCGACCAGCAGGCCACGGCCGACCCGACGCAGCAGTCCTCGGCGGGCTCGTCCTATCAGCAGCCCTCCTATCAGCAGAACTACCCCAGCACCTACGGCCAGCAGAACCTCTCCTACCAGCCGGGCGGCGGCACCGACTGGCAGGCGCTCGGCGCCAACAAGAAGATGGCGGCCGGGATATGCGGCATCCTCCTCGGCGGCTTCGGCATTCACAAGTTCGTCCTCGGCTACACGACCGAGGGCGTCATCATGCTTCTCATCACGGTCCTGACCTGCGGCATCGGCGCGATGGCGACCGGCGTCATCGGGCTCGTCGAGGGCATCATCTACCTCACCAAGTCCGACGAAGAGTTCGTCCGCACCTACGTCCAGAACAAGAAGGGCTGGTTCTAAGGGTCTCGGATTGGCGATAGCGGATTGCGGAGTTTACCGAGCTTGATTCGTTGACTCCGCAATCCGCCGGTCCACACCCCGCAATTTTTCTTGCGTCCGGCCGTAAAAGTGCTAAACTCTCGCCTGCGGTTCTCCCCGAACCAACTCGTAACGACAGACTAATAAAGTTTCACTCGTCCCGCTCGGTCAAGCCCTTCTTCTCTCGCCGCCCCGCCTCGAAACGAGATAAGCGAGCAGGCCGTCGGAGCGACCCTTTCCCCCTGACAGAGGGTCACAAGGATGGACACCCCCCACGTAATCGCCGGGCGCTTCCGCGTCGAGCGCGAGATCGGCCGCGGAGGCATGGGCACCGTTTACCGCGCCTCCCACCTCGGATTAGAGCGCCCCGTCGCCGTCAAAATCCTGAAACAAGAGTTCGCCTCCCACCCCGAGGTGGCCGACCGCTTCATGCGCGAGGCCCGCACCATGGCCCGCCTCAAGCACCCGCGCGCCGCCATGATCTTCGACGCCGGCCACCTCGCCGACGGCCGCCCCTTCATCGTCATGGAGTTCGTCGAGGGCACCACGCTCGCCGAGGTCATCGCGCGCGAGGGGCCGTTCGACCCGGCGAGGGCCGTCCGCGTGGCCGCGGAAATCCTGGACGTGCTCTCGGAGGCGCACGCGCTCGGCATCGTCCACCGCGACCTGAAGCCCTCGAACATCATGCTCAACTCGCGCGGCGTCTGCGTGCTCGACTTCGGCATCGCCAAGGTCTTGCAGGACTCGACCGACGTGACGCGCACGCACGCCACGACCGAGTCCGGCCTCGTCATCGGCACGCCGCGCTACATGTCGCCCGAGCAGTGCCTCGGCCACCGCGTCGGCCCCGCCTCGGACCTCTACAGCGTCGGCGTCCTGCTCTACGAGATGCTGACGGGCCGGCCGCCCTTCACCGACCAACTCTCGTCGGCCGTCCTCGTCAAGCAGGCGACCACGCAGCCGCCCCAGCTCACGCAGTTTCGCCCCGACTGCCCGCGCCGGCTGGCGCAGGTGGTCCACGCGCTTCTGGCGAAGGCGCCCGCGCACCGCGCCGCCTCGGCCGCCGAGGCGCGGACGCTGCTTGAGCGGGCGGTCGAGCCGCCGCCGCGCGTCCGTATAGGGCTGGCCCCCGAGTCGGAGCCGCTGGCCTCGACCATCGGCGCTCTCGATTCGGGCCGCTTCGCCTTCGCGCGCGTCGCCACCACCTTCACCATCCTCTCGATACTGACCACGGTCCTCATCGTGTGGAACGTGGCGTGGGCCACGCCCGCCGTCGGCGAAGGGGCGGCCGTCACCTCCTCTTCGGCCGGCTTGCGCCCCACCCGAACCGCGCGCGTCAGGCCCGCCTCCGCCTCGCGCGCGGCGCGAGCCGCACCCGCCGGCCGCCAGATACAATGAACCGCGGACGAGGGCCGCGGAGTTGAATCACTCAACTCCGCGGCCCTCTTCTTCCGGCCTCCGGCCCCCGTTTTTGGGGAGCAACCCGCCGTGCTATCATCGACTCCAAGGTTAAGACGCTAACAGATCGTGTCTGTGCCCGCCTGTTCGGACGCCCCTCGTGAGGCGCACGCGCCGGGGCGTCACCCGCTGAGAAACTTTGAAGTACGCAGGGAAGGGAACTCTCTTGAAACGCCAACTTCTCGTCTTCGCCCTCGCCGTCTCGCTCCTCGCGCCGGCCGGGCTCACGGCGTCGGCCGCCGCGCCGCAGCGGACCGCCCCGCGCAGGCCGCAGCGCCCCGCGACGGCGCAGACGCCCGCGACCGCCCCGGCCCCCGCGCCGCAGGGGCCGCTCGCGGAGGCCGCCCCGCTCGTCAGCAAGACGCTGCCGAACGGGCTTGAGATCATCGTCCTCGAAGACCACTCGGTGCCGCTCGTCACCGTCGAGCTTGCCGTCCGCAACGGCTCGTTCACCGAGTCGCCCGAGCTGAACGGCCTCTCGCACCTCTACGAGCACATGTTCTTCAAGGCCAACCGCGCGACGAAGAACGGCGAGGACTACCTCAAGACCATCGACCAGCTCGGCATCATCTACAACGGCGAGACGAAGGAGGAGCTGGTCAACTACTACTTCACCACCACCTCCCCGAACTTCCCCGTCGCCATGCGCTTCATGCGCGACGCGGCGCGCTACCCCTCCTTCGACCCCATGCAGTTCATGCAGGAGCAGGAGGTCGTCGTCGGCGAGCTGGACCGCCACGAGTCGAACCCCTACGGCGCGCTCAACGAGGAGCTGAACAACCGCCTCTTCTACAAGTACCCGAGCCGCAAGAACCCCGGCGGCAACCGCCAGACCGTGCGCGCCGCGACGCCCGACACGATGCGGCTCATCCAGGCGCGCTACTACGTGCCGAACAACTCGGCCATCGTCGTCACCGGCGACGTGGAGCCGCAGGCCGTCTTCGCGCTGGTCGCGGAGATGTTCGGCGACTGGGCGCCGCGCCCGAAAGACCCCTTCGCCGAATTCCCGCTCGTCGAGCACCCGCCGCTGGAGAAGAGCGAGGCGGCCTTCATCAGGCAGCCCGTCCAGAACATCATCGTCAACGTCGGCTGGCACGGCCCCTCGGTCGGCAAGGACGACGCGGCCACCTACGCGGCCGACGTTTTCTCCTTCATCCTCCGCCAGCCCAACTCTCGCTTCCAGCGCGCCCTCACCGACACGGGGCTCGCCACCGGCGTCGGCTTCGGCTACTACACGCAGCGCAACGTCGGCCCCATCCAGGTAGTAGCGCAGACGACGCCCGACAAGGCCCGGGCCGCCGTCGCCGCCATCTACAACGAGATCGCGCACTTCAACGACCCCGACTACTACACGGACGAGGAGCTTGAGAGCGCCAAGGCACTCCTTGAGGCCGACGACCTCTACTCGCGCGAGAAGCTCTCGGACTACGCGCACACCATCAGCTTCTGGTGGGCCTCGACGGGTCTCGACTACTTCCGCGGCTACCTGAAGCGGCTGCGCGCCACCTCGCGCGCCGACATCAGCCGCTACGTCTCGACCTACGTCCAGGGCAAGCCGCACGTCGGCCTCGCGCTCATGTCCGAAGAGTCGCTGAAGGCTTCGGGCCTGACCGAAGCCGACCTCATCGGCCCCGCCGCCGCGGCCAAGAGCGCGCCGGCCACCGCGAGGCGTTAAGTTAAAAAGAAGGACCAGCGTGCAGCGGAGTTGGAAAGCTTATGACGGTGAATCAACACGAAACTAAAACGGCGCGGCGCACGGCCGCGTGGGCTCTCTCGCTGGCGCTCGTCGCGCTCTCGCTGCTGCCGGCGTCGGCGCAGCAGGCGGGCGCCGGGCGCGTGCCTGCGCGCGTGCCGGCCGCCGCCGACCCGACCGACCTGACGAAGCTCGTCACGGAGTTCGAGACGGGCGGGCTGAGGGTGCTCGTCAAGCGGCGCGAGAAGAGCCAGAGCGTCGTCGCCGGCCTCTTCCTGCGCGGCGGCGCCCGCAACGTGACGGCCGAGAACGCGGGCGTCGAGGCGTTGATGCTGGACGTGGCGACCGAGGCCAGCGCCAACTTCCCGCGCGAGCGGATGCGGCGCGAGCTTTCGCGCACGGGCACCTCCATCAGCTACGGCCTCAACTACGACTACTCGGTGCTGACCCTGGCGAGCACGCGCCGCCACTTCGACCGCGCCTGGGAGATCTTCTCCGACGCGGCGCTGCGCCCCTCGTTCTCGACGGACGACTTCGACCGCGTCAAGAACCGCCTCGTCGTCTCGCGCAGCGACGACGCCGACACGCCCGACTCGTTCCTCCAGCTCCTCCAGTCGAGAATCGCCTACGCCGGCCACCCGTACCTCAACGACCCGCGCGGCACGGCCGAGTCGGTCGCGCGCCTGACGGTCGAGGACGTGCGCCGCTACCACCAGCAGGTGATGCAGACCTCGCGCCTGCTCCTGGTCGTCGTCGGCGACGTTGACCCGCAGCAGATCAGGCAGAAGGTCGAGGGCACCCTGGCCAAGCTCCCGCGCGGCGACTACAAGCCCTCGCCGCTGCCGCAGCTCACGTTCGCCGCGCCCTCGGTCGCGGTGACCCAGAGGGAGTTGCCGACCAACTACGTCCAGGGCGTCTTCGCCGCGCCGCCGCTGACCTCCGAGGACATCTACGCGATGCGCGTCGCCTCGGCCATCCTCCAGAACCGCGTCTTCGTCGAGGTCCGCGTCCGCCGCAACCTCTCCTACGCGCCCGACGCCTTCCTCGGCAGCCAGGGCGCCAACACCGGCGGCATCTACGTCACGGCCGTTGACGCCAACCAGGCGGTGCGCGTCATGCTCGACGAGATCTCCAAACTTCAGAGCGTGCCGGTCAGCGGCGACGAGCTGAAGGCCACGGCGCAGCAGTTCCTGACGCGCCACTACCTCGCGCAGGAGACGAACGCCGCGCAGGCCGGCGAGCTGGCGCAGTACGAGCTGATCGGCGGAGGCTGGCGCAACTCGGCCGGCTTCCTTGAGCGCCTGCGCGCCGTCTCCTCCCAGGACGTGGCCCGCGTCGCGCGCACCTACATGCGCAACCTCCAGTTCGTCGTCATCGGCAACCCCCGGAGTGTGGACAAGAGCGTCTTCACGGGGCAGGCGGCCGGCGAGTAGGCCCGCCCTAGAACAGGCCGCCGCCCGGCTCGCCGACCAAGGTGAGGCTGCTCGTCGGCGAGGTCCGGACGCCGACGCGGCCGCCGAGGAAGAGTTTCGTCCTCTTGCCGATGGAGAGAGGGAACCTGAATTTAACGCCGCTCTCGAACGCGGGGCCGAACTTGAAAGGCCGGCCCGGCCCCTCGCGGAACCACTCGATGCCCCCGGCCGCGTACCAGTCCGCCCAGCGCGACGCCGACGGCGTGTAGAGGTAGTCGAGGCCGTAGCGCCGGCTGCCGCTGCTGAAGCCCGTGAAGTGCACGCGGGGGACGACGTAACCGCCGAAGAAAGTCGCCACCGGCAGCGGCGGCGTGGCGGCGAACCCGTGCGAGCCGTCGTAGCGGTAGCTGAATTGCACCGCCTTCTCCCAGAGGTTCTCCGGCAGGTTGTCATCCTCCTCCATCCGGATGAACCTCAGCATCAGCCACTCCAGCCCGTCGGGTGAGTCCGACTCCGTGGGCGGCAGACCCGCCCTCCGCCTCTTCAGCGTCTCGGCCAGGTTGAAGTTACTCGACCTGCTGCCCTGCACCCCGCCCGCCCCGCCCTCGCCGCAGCCCAGCTCCTTCAGCTCGTACAGCGTCTCCGGCTGGCCGTGCTTGCCCTTGTAGTCCCTGAAGATGTCGGGGTGTGAATCGACCTGCGACCTGGAGCCGATTCTGTTTTTGGGGTTCTCGGGGCGGTCGCCGTCGGTGTGCCTCTTGAGGTAGTAGGAGAAGAGCGGAATCCGTTTCCTGTCGCTGAGTTTGTCGCGCAAGCCCCACGCGTCGTTGACCCTCTTGTTCACGTCGGAGCCGTGCTCATAGTGGCCGTCGCCCTGGCTGTCGGGGGCGCTGGCGTGCTTGCCTCTTTCGACGAAGATGGTTATCGGGAAGACGGTGTCGTCTACGACCCGGAGGCGGTTGTTCCACCAGTGGACGCCGTGGGCCGCGCCTATCACTTCTACCACCCTGGCCCTGTACCTCGGCCCCCGGTCCTCCTTCTCAATTCGGACTTCGAGCTCGATGTTTTCGAGGTCGTGCTGGTGCCCCTGGAAGCCCGTGTCGTCGGAGTAATAGAAGTAATATTTCAGCGTCAGCTTCTCGATGCGGTCCAGATTTAAAGTCTTGCCGTCGTACGGCTTGGCGGCCCCGCCGCCCCTCCGCACGATGCGCCGAATTTGATAATAGACCACGGCCGAGTCCGCGCCGCCCTGCTTCTGCCCGCCCCCGCAGGGGAGCGGCTGGGGGATTTTCTCGTTGAGGAGCGGCTCTCTCGGCGAGAACCAGAGGATGGGGGCGCTGCGCTCAACCAACACGCTGAGCGGGAGCGTGGCGTCTGTGCCGCACCAGACGACGCCGCTCTTCCGGCCGTCCTCGCCGAAGGTTTCGCAATTGCCTTCGCCGCGGGCTTGGGGGGCGGGCGGGGCGGCGTGCGCGTCGTTCGCCGTCTCGGCGGGGGCAGTCTCCTGCGGTACGCCCTGGGCGAACGCGGCCGAGACGCAGAGGAGCAGCACGGCAAAGGGGGCAAGGGGCTTGAGGCTCATGTGATATGACTCCGTATCGCTGAAAAAGAGGAAGCCGCCGGACAACCTCGCGGAATGTTCGGCGGCTTAGTCGCTAAGGCCGGACGACGGCCCTTAGATACCGCTTCGGGATTCTTCGGTCTTTCGCCTTACCGCTCCATTTCGGCGGCGAGCTTCTTGTAAAGCTCGGCGTCGAGGGGCCTGAGGATGCGGGACTGGACGTGGGCGGCGGCGCGGTCGCCGACTTCGAGGTAGGCGAGCGCTAGGTTGTAGTAGCCTTCGGGGAGGTCGGGGCGGAGGCTGACGGCGCGCCCGTAGGACTCGACGGCCTTCGAGTAGCTGCCGGCGTGGTAGTAGGCGTCGCCGAGCTTGTTGAGCGCCTCGTAGGAGTTGGGCTTGAGGCGGAGCGCCTGCTGGAAGGCGCGGATGGCCTCGTGATTCTTGCCCTGCTTGACCTTGCAGAAGCCGACCTGTATCCAGGCTTCGGCGCGCGCGGGGTTCTTGTTGGCCGCCGTCTCGAAGTAGCCGAGCGCGCTGTCGTAGTTGCCGAGCCACAGAGAGTTCAGCCCGTTCCTGTACCACCAGTCCGAGAGGTTCTCGCCCCGCTTCGCGCCCTTCTCCATCTCGGCCAGCTCGGCGAAGCCGACGAGCTCCTTCCGCGTCGGGACGGACGAGACGCGCGCCGCCCCCATCGCCAGGTTGATGTTCTGCCCGTTCATGACGCGGATGGTGACGACGCCGACCACCTGACCCTTCATGTTGAAGACGGGGCTGCCCGAGTTGCCGTGCGAGATGGGCGCCGTGATCTGGATGATGCGCCCGAGCGAGGGCACCTCGCGGACGGCCGAGACGATGCCGTCTGCGACGGAGCCTTCGAGCCTGAGCGGGTTGCCGATGACGAAAATCCTCTCGCCCTCCTCGGGGACGGCGGCCGTCGTCTCCGCGAGGCGCGCGCGCTCCGGCGGCATCTCGACGCTGAGGAGCGCCAGGTCGCCCTCCTCGTCCAGCCCCGCGAGGCCCGTGACGGGGTAGGTCTTGCCCTTGCCCTCGAAGGTGCGAATCTCGGCGCGGGCGGCGCCCTCGACGACGTGGAGGTTCGTCAAGACCTGGCCGGGGCGGACGAAGAAGCCGCTGCCGGTGACGGCGACCTCGCCGTTCGGGCCGTAGGTGATGACGGAGACGACCGTCGGCTTGACGCGGCGGACCAGCTCGGGGAGTGAGGGCTCGGCGGCGTCTGAGGCGGCGCGCGCCTGCGCGGCGGAGGCTAAAAGGGCGAAGACCGCCAGCCACAGGGGGAGCTTGCGTTTCAACATCTTCGTACTTCTATTTCGGTTAAAGGGTTAATTTTAAAGGGAGACTCGGCGTCCCAGGCTCCCTCTCTGGAGGGGTTCACGGCAAGAAAACCCGGCGCGACCCGACTGGCGCCCGCTCGCGGCCGGCGTTGGGTTAATTATGACGGGATTCCCGACGATGTCAACTAGTTTGTTGCGAAAGTGTTGCGGGGCGGGGAGAAGGGTGCCGGACGCCAAAACAGGCCCGGCACCCTTCCTGTCTTAGTAGGCGCAGAGTTCGGTGATGGCGCGGTAAACGTCCTCGACCTGGGGGAGGATGGCGTCTTCGACCTGGGGGGCGTAGGCGACGAAGGTGTCGAGGGCGGCGACGCGACGGACGGGCGCGTCGAGGTACTCGAACAACTCCTCGGAGACGCGCGCCGCGATCTCGGCGCCGAAGCCGTGCGTGCGCGTGTCCTCGTGGGCGACGACGAGGCGGTTGGTCTTGCGGACGCTCGCGGCGACCGCCTCCCAGTCGTAGGGCGCGAGCGTGCGGAGGTCGATGACTTCGACGCTGATGCCTTTTTGCTGCTCGGCCTGCCTGGCGGCGACGAACGAGCGGTTGACGAGCGCGCCGTAGGTGACGATGGTCAGGTCCGAGCCCTCGCGCACGGTGCGGGCCTTGGCGAAGGGGATCATGAAGTCGTCGGGCGGGTAGGCCGACTTGTTGTAAGCCTGACGGTAGAGGTGCTTGTGTTCGAGGAAGAGCACGGGGTCGTCGCAGCGTATGGCCGTGCGCAGCAGGCCGTTGGCGTCGAGCGCGTTCGAGGGGTAGACGACGCGCAGGCCCGGGATGTGCGTGAACAGCGTGTCGCCCGACTGCGAGTGGTAGACGGCGCCGCCCTTCAGGTAGCCGCCGACGGGGCAGCGGATGACGATGGGGCAGTCCCACTCGTTGCCGGAGCGCCAGCGCATCAGCGCCAGCTCGTTCCTTATCTGGTGGTAGGCGGGCCAGATGTAGTCGAAGAACTGAATCTCGACGACGGGCTTCATGCCGCGCGTCGCCATCCCGATGGCGCGGCCGACGATGTTGGCCTCGGCGAGCGGCGAGTTGAAGACGCGGGCCGAGCCGAACTTGCGCTGGAGGTTGGCCGTCACCTTGAAGACGCCGCCCTTGCCCTTGACCTTGTCGAGGTGCTCCTCGCGCGACACGTCGGCCACGTCCTCGCCGAAGACGACAATCGTTGGGTCGCGCGCCATCTCGGTGTGCAGGCAGCGGTTGATGAGGTCAACCATCGTGCCGGGGTTGCCGGAAAGCTCCGCCCCCTCCTCGGTGTCGAACTCTTCGGAGGTCGGGTCAACGTCCGTGGAGAAGACGAACTGCGTGGCGGTCGTGGGCGCGGGCTGCGGGCTCTCAAGCGCGCGGTCGGCGGCCTCTGAGACTTCCCGGTCGGCCTCGTCCTTGATGCCCTGAAGCTCGTCCTGCGTGACGAAGCCCTCCTCGACCAGGAGCGCGCCGAACCTCTTGATGGGGTCGCGCTCGGCGTCGGTGGTGCGCTCCTCGTCCGGGCGGTAGAGCTTCTCGTCGTCCGAGAGCGAGTGCGAGTAGGGCCGGATGACGGTGGCGTGGACGAGGGCGGGGCCGCGCCGCTCGCGGCAATGCTGAACCGCGCGGCCGAGCGTCTCCAAAGATTCGACCGGGTCGGTGCCGTCGCACTTCTCGACGAGCAGGTCGGGGAAGCCCTGGACGAGCCGCGACACGTCGCCGCCCGCCGTCTGCACCTCGACGGGGACGCTGATGGCGTAGCCGTTATCCTCGATGAGGAAGAGCACGGGGAGCCGTAAATTGCTCGCCGTGTTCAGCGCCTCCCAGAACTCGCCCTCGCTCGTCGTGCCGTCGCCGGCCGAGCAGTAGACGACCTCGTCGCCCTTGAAGCCGGCGACCTTCTCCCTAATCTCTTCAATCAGCGAGGCGCGGTAGCTGGCCTCGGCGCAGCCGACGGCCTGTAGGAACTGCGTGCCCGTGGGCGACGACTGCGAGACGATGTTGAATTTTTTGTGCCCCCAGTGTGAAGGCATCTGGCGGCCGTGCGAGCTCGGGTCCGCCTCGGCGCCGACGGCCGCGAGCAGCATCTCCAGGGGCGTGACGCCGAGCTGGAGGCAGAGGGCGCGGTCGCGGTAGTAGGGGTAGAACCAGTCGTAGCCGGCTTTGAGCGCGAAGCCGGCGGCCGTCAGCACCGCCTCGTGGCCGGCGCCCGAAATCTGGAAGAAGATCTTGTTCTGCCCCTTGAGCTGAATCTCCTTGTCGTCTATGCGCCGCGACGTGTACATCGTCCGGTAGATGCCCACCATCTGCTCGCGGCTCAAGCCTCGATACTCACGCGCCTTAACCTGGGTCGCCATAATTGCCAGCTCTCCGTTCGAGATTATGAAAGTTCAAGCCGCCCCAGCAGTTCTTCACGGCTGATTCCGAAATGCGCCGCCACGTCATCAAGAACGGCGGCGAGCGTGCCGACTCTCAGAGGGTCGTGACGCGGTATTGTGATGTGGTGTTCGCCTTCCTCTGTCGTCGTCAGTCGTAGATGGCTGCCCGACTGGCGCGTGACCTGATAGCCTAGCTCCTTGAGAGCCTTCGCGAGGTCGCTACCCGACAGGTCGCGAGGCAGCTTCATGCGGAGAATACTTCTTCGCGGACGAAGTGGAGCCGGATCACGCGCGGCCTTTCGGCGTCCTCGAAGTGGCAGCGGACGGCGTCACGCACCAACTCGCGCAGGGTTTCGAGGTCGTCGGCCCCGGTGAAGACGGACGCCCCGAGGGCGCGCGCCGTGTAACCGCCCTCGGGCGCCTCTTCGACGAGAAAGATTAATTCGTCCATAGGGCCTCAGTCGTCGAACTCGGTTTCCAGAGACATCCGGTAGTCCTCGGCCATGGAGGGGTGGCCGTGGGCGCGGGCGACCTCGATGCCGCGTTCGTAGGCGAGGCGGGCGGCCGCGGGGTTGCCGACGCGGAGGTAGGCCGAGGCGAGCATGCCGTAGGCGTTGCCCTCGTCGTCGGCGCGCTGGATGTATTCGGTCAGCGTCTCGACCACGTCGCCCCAGCGGCCCTCCTTCTCGTACTCCTTCGCCAGCCCGAACATGACCGCCGTGTTGTCGGGGTCGCCTTCGAGCATCATGCGGAAGATGTCTATGCGCGATGCGGCCATAGTCACTGCACCCGCGGCTGCTGCCCCTGCGTGATGAGCTTGGCGATGGTCTGGAGCTGCATGTTGGATGTGCCCTCGTAGATGGCGCCGATCTTGGAGTCGCGCCAGAGCTTCTCGACGGGGTAGTCCTTGACGAAGCCGTAGCCGCCGTAGAGCTCGACGGCCTTGGACGAGACGCGCTCGGCGACGCGCGAGGAGTAGAGCTTCGCCATCGCGGCCTCCTTGACGAAGGGGCGCCCCGCGTCCTTCAGGCGGGCGGCGTTGTAGACCATCAGGCGCGCGGCCTCGATGTCGGTCGCCATCTCGGCGAGCTGGAACTGGACGCCCTGGAACTGGTTGATGGTCTTGCCGAACTGCTCGCGCTCGGCCGTGTAACGCAGGGCGTGTTCGAGCGCGCCGCGGGCGAGGCCGATCATCTGCGCGCCGATGCCGATGCGGCCTTCGTTCAGAGTCTCGATGGAAACCTTGTAGCCCTTGCCGAACTCGCCGAGCAGGTTCTCCTTCGGCACCTTGCAGGCGTCGAAGATGATTTCGGTGGTCGAGGAGGCGCGGATGCCGAGCTTGTTCTCCTTCTTGCCGACGGAGAAGCCCTCGAAAGTCTTCTCGACGATGAAGGCCGTGATGCCGCGGTAGCCCTGGTCGGGCGCGGCGTTGGCGAAGACAACAAATATGCCGGCCTCGATGCCGTTCGTGATCCAGAGCTTCTGCCCCGTCAGCTCGTAGTGGTCGCCGCGGTCGACGGCCTTCGTCCCCATGGCGAAGGCGTCGGAGCCGGAGCCGGCCTCGCTCAAGGCGTAAGCGCCGACGGTGTCGGAGGCCAAGCGCGGCAGGTACTTCTTCTTCTGCTCGGGGCTCCCCCAGCGGATGAGGGCGTTGTTGACGAGCGTGTTCTGCACGTCCATGAGGACGCCGACCGAGGGGTCAACGCGCGACAACTCTTCGACGCCGATGATGGCGCTGAAGAAGGAGGCGCCCGCGCCGCCGTACTCCTCGGGCGTCTCGACGCTCATCAGGCCGAGGTCGAAGAGTTGCTTGATGACGAGGGGGTCCATCTTGGCGTGCTCGTCCATAGCCTCGACGCGGGGGCGAATCTCGCCCTCGGCGAACTCGCGGACCGAGGCCCGGAACATGTCCTCGTCCTCGGAGTAGACGGTCAGAGGGCCGCCCGAGAACGCTTCCGTTGCTGCTTTAGTCATGGCTCACTTATCTCGCTGAATGAAGGTTGTTTTGTAACGAAGTAGCATCGCTCAAGCCGCGCTTTTGGTCAACCGGCGGCGGGCGCGGGCGGCGCGTGCAGCAATAATCTTTCGGGAGCAGCAAAAACTCTCGCCGCCGCGCGCTTCCGCGTGTGACAGGCCCGCGCCTTCCGAGTGGCACGCCGTTCGTCTACAGGTTTTGAGGCGGGCGCGCGGATGGCGTATCTTGCAGTGGCCCGCGGGGGCGGTCGGGTAAGTGAAAGAGGGGGCGATGAGTCAGAAGGAGCAGCCGGCGGGGGGGCGGGTGTCAGCCGCGTGGGTGTTGTTCGCCGTGGCGGGACTGGCGCTCTTCGCCTACTTCGTCTGGAAGGCGGGGCCGGCCGAGATTTGGGCGAACATCTCGCGGCTCGGCGCGGGCTTCCTGCTGGTAGTGCTGCTAGGCGGGATGCGCTTCGGGGTGCGCGCCGGGGCCTGGACGCTGTGCGTCGAGCCGCCGCACCGGCTCGGGGTGTTCGAGGCGTTCAAGGCGTTTCTGGTCGGCGACACGGCCGGCAACGTCGTCCCGCTCGGCCTCGTGGTGAGCGAGCCGACGAAGGCCGCCTACGTGCGCGAGCGGCTGGCGGCGGAGCCGACGCTCGGGTCGCTCGCCGTCGAGAACATCTTCTACATGCTCTCGGTGGCGCTCTTCATGCTGTCGGGCGCGGGCGCGCTGCTGCTGAGTTTCCCGCTGCCGAAGGTCTTGCGCGGCGCGAGCATCGGGGTGGTCGTGGGGACGGTGCTGTTCCTCCTCTTCGCGCTCTTCGCGCTGAGGCGGCAGTGGAAGTTTCTGACGTGGGCGCTTGAGCACGCGGGGAGGCGGGGCCTCGGCCGGAAGGCGTTGGAGCGCAGGCGGGCGCGCGTCGCCGCCCTGGAGGACCGCGTCTACGGATTCTACGAGCGGAGCCGCTCGCGCTTCCTGCCCATCCTCCTGCTCGAAAGCAGTTTCCACCTGCTCGGCGTGACCGAGGCTTACCTGACCCTCTCGCTCATCAGCGACCTCGTGCCGACGCCCTTGCAGGCGTTCCTCTTCGAGTCGGTCAACCGCGTCATCAACGTCGTCTTCAAGTTCGTGCCCTTGAGGGCCGGCATAGACGAGCTGGGGACGGGGCAGCTCGCCAGGGTGCTCGCCTTCGGCACGGCCGCGGGCGTCACGCTGGCGGTGGTGAGGAAGGCGCGGATGGTCGTCTGGATGGGGGTCGGCGTCTCGCTGCTCGTCGCCCGCGGCCTCTCGATCAGGAAGGTCGCCGCGGAGGCGGCCGCCGCGCGCGGGGCGGAAAGAAAAGAGCCGGTGGCGAGTAGTCGGTAGGTTTACGAGGTTGTTGCTTGTCGCGACTGGTCGAGTTTGAAGGCGTGGGGGCGCCGCCGTCGGTGGCCGAAGGGGCGCGCGGGCGGGGGCTCGCGGAGGCGTCGGAGCGGTACGCCGTCGTGGTGCTGTTGATGCTCGTGGCGGTGGGCTTCACGCTGCGCGCGGCGGGCCTGGGCCGCATCGGGTTCGCCGAGGACGAGATCAACAAGCTCGACGCCGTCGCGGCCTACGCGCGCGGCGACCTGGCGCGGAACTCCGAGCACCCGATGGTGATGAAGGCGCTCATCTCCGTCTCGGTCGGAATGGTACGCGCGTGGAACGGCGTGGTGGGGGAGTTGGCGTGGGTTAGCGACGAGGCCGCCGTGAGGCTGCCCAACGTGCTCTTCGGCGCGCTGACCGTCCTCCCGCTCTACCTTTTGACGGCCGCCTTCTTCGGCCGCCGCACGGCGCTCGTCGCCGCCGCCCTGTGGGCCTTCGGCGTCAACGCCGTCACCTACAACCGCGTCGCCAAGGAGGACACGCTCCTCGTCTTCTTCATGCTCTTCGCCTTCTACTTCTACGTCCGCGCGAAGGCGACGAGCGGCTTCGACCCGGCGCGGAAGCGGCGCCATTACGTGCTGAGCGCCGTCGCGTGGGGACTGACCTTCGCGTCGAAGTATTTCCCGCACTACTTCGGCCTCAACATGCTCTACCACCACTTCGTCAGCCTCCGCGAGCGCGAGCCGGGCGAGCCGCGCGGCAGCACGCCCCGCCTCTTCTACGTGGTGGTCGCCGCGACTTTTTTGATGGCCAACCCGGCGGTGCTTTTGCCGCAGACTTGGGCCTACCTGAGCGCCTATTCGAGCGAGTCGCTGCTGACGCACCACGGCTACCTGATGGGCGAGACGCTCTACGACAACGTGATGTCGAAGACGCCTTTCGGCGGCACGCCCGTCTACTTCTACGCGCTCTACCTGCTCTTCAAGACGCCGCCCGCGCTGCTCGCGGCCTTCGCCGCCGGGCTCGTCCTGTGCGCGCGGCGCCGGAGGGAGCCGGGGCCGGCCTTCGTGCTCCTGATGTTCGTGCTGTGGGTCGTGCCGTTCTCGCTGACGGGCGCGAAGTGGCTGCGCTACGTGCTGAGCTTGATGCCGCTCGTCTACATGATCGCGGCCGTCGGCGTGGTGTGGCTGGCGCGGGCGGCGCAGTCGTTCGTTAAGAGGGGGCGGCGGGCGGCGCTCGCCCCGGCCGTCGGCGCGTGCGTGGTGGCGGTCTTCGTCTGCGCGCCGGCCTGGGCGGCCTTCGCCTCGGCGCCGCACTACGCGCTCTACACCAACGCCCTCTCGCCGCGCCCGGCCGGCTACTTCTTCCCGCACGACGAGCTGTACGACGACGGGCTGCGCGAGGCCATCCTCTACGCCTGCGCCCGCGCGCCGCAGGGCGCCACGCTCGCGCACGAGACGCCGGGCGTCGCGCGCTACTACCTCTCGAAGTGCGGGCGCGACGACCTGCGCTCGCGCGCCATCTCCGAGCCCGACTTCGACCCGACGCGCGAGCCCGGCCCCACCTACGCCATCCTCCAGCGCGGCCGCACCTACTTCGAGAACCGCGACGAGATGGCCCGCGTCCGCTCCGGCTTCATCCTCGAACACCGAATCAATGTCGGCGGCGTCACGGCGGCGGAAATCTATGTGAAGAAGTAGTAGCGGCTTCGTGAAGGGGTGTCCGGGGCGTGCCGTTGTTAGGTTTCTGGCGGGCGGAAAGAGTTACGGCAGCATTAGGTGCGCCTTGGCGTCATCCAAACCAAATGTGTGAATGGCTACTGAGTGATTCCTCAATAAATCTTCAACTGTCTTGACGGGACAATTACCGACCCGTAACCAGATGAACTTGGGCGGACTGCCGTACAACAAACTCCTCTGCTGAAAATCGGAATCCTTTGAGACAATGGCAAAACCATTCAGCTTGGCATAGTCCCAAATTGCTGAATCATCAGCATCCCTCAACCCAATTTCCCTTACATGAGCGCTGCCCGCATAAATATCCGCCAGCCGGCGTACCAAGCGCGGCGATAGATTCTGATCAAACAGCAGTTTCATACTGGGGCAAGGTAGCCAACCTCCGCTCTCTGTCGGCGGCGAATGCTAAACACGCGCGGAT
This sequence comes from Pyrinomonadaceae bacterium, assembly GCA_035296285.1. Lineage (GTDB taxonomy): Bacteria > Acidobacteriota > Blastocatellia > Pyrinomonadales > Pyrinomonadaceae > QHXN01. The sequence continues at coordinate 19,569 of DATHBF010000490.1, forward strand.
ATCCTCCGCTGTAAGGTCAGGGAACTCCGCGAGGATTTCCTCCCCGGTCATCCCGCCCGCGAGGTATTCCAACACATCTGTTACCGTCATCCGCGTTCCTCGAATACACGGCTTTCCGCTACGCTTGCCCGGCTCGATGGTGATGATGTCTCGGTAGTCCATAAGGCGGATAATAGCAAAAAGCCTCTACCTTTCAAGGTCGAGCAAGGAGCACGTCGGCGAGGGCGGCGGAGATGGGGAGGCCGGGGCGGCGTTCGAGCCAGAAGAATTCGCCGGAGGGGTTGATTTCGAGGAAGACGTGGCGGCCGTCGGGCGTGAGGATGAGGTCGGCGGCGCCGTAGTTGAGCCCGAGGTGTTCGGTGAGCCGCAGCAGTCGCTTCTCCACTTCGCGCGGCAGCTCGTACTCGCGCCACTCGTCCACGAGGCCGGCGCCGTCGCGCCTCCAGTCGTGGGCGGCGCGCTCGGAGGCGGCGGAATCTATCGAAGCCGTGAAGACGCGGCGGCCGACGATTGTCGCGCGCAGCTCCAATGCCTTCTCGACGCGCTCCTGAAAAGTCATCGGGCAGAGCCGCAAGCCGCCGAGGTCCGCGAGGTCTTCCCGCCGGACCGGGTTCGTGAAGACGACGTGCTCGCCGCCCCGCGCGTCGTAGACGGCGAAGGACGAGAGCATCTTGGCGACGACGCGGCCGCCGCACTCTTCGTAAAAGGCGCGGGCCTCGTCGGCGTCGTTGGTGACGAGCGTGCGCGGGACTTCGAGGCCGACTTCGCGCGCGACGCGGAGTTGCAGCGGCTTGTGCTCGGCGCGGCGGATGACGTGCTCGGGGTCAACGCGGAAGACTTCGAGGCCGGCGAGGACGCCCATCGCGGCGGCGCGCGACTCGCCGGCCGAGGCCATGCGAAGCTGCGGGTCCATGTCGCGCGGCAGCCGGCCCGCCACGTTCAGGCGGCGGTGCCACACGGCCGCCACCTCCGACAGGTCTACCTCATCCTCCCCCGAAGTGAGCTTTAGCCGCTCGCCCGGCGCCCCGTAGCGCGCCGCGAGCCGCACGTCCGTGGGGAAGCGGTCCGTGTCGAAGCGGAAGGCGCGCCCGCCGCGCTCGCGTATCGCGCCGGCCACCATGTCCACACTCTCGTTGTCGTCGCTGCGGGTGATGATAAGGACAGTCATGATTCGTCATTCAACAGCGCCTCGGCGATGGCGCCGGAGATGTCGAGGCCGAGGTCGCGTTCGAGCATGCCCCACTCGCCGGAGGGGTTGATTTCGAGGAAGACGTGGCGGCCGTCGGGCGTGAGGATGAGGTCGGCGGCGCCGTAGACGAG
>DATHBF010000491.1:0-9674 GCA_035296285.1 Pyrinomonadaceae bacterium
CAACTCCAAGGCGCCCATCGCTACCGCCGACATCCCGCCCGATGTCGAACTGGACGAGTACGCCGAGGCCGCCGAGGCTGCCGGCGACGGCAGCGGCGGCACCTTCAACCTGGCGACACTTAAGGAGATGTCCATCTCCAAGCTGACGCAGATCGCCAAAGACCTCGACGTGCCCGGCGCCACCGGGATGCGCAAGCAGGAGCTTATCTTCAAAGTCCTCGCGGCGCAGACCGAGAAGAGCGGCCTGATCTTCTCCGAGGGCGTGCTGGAGACTCTGCCCGACGGCTTCGGCTTCCTGCGCGCGCCCGAGTACAACTACCTGCCCGGCCCCGACGACATCTACGTCTCGCCCTCGCAGATTCGCAAGTTCGACCTCCGCACCGGCGACACCGTCTCGGGGCAGATTCGGCCGCCCAAAGAGGGCGAGCGCTACTTCGCGCTCATTAAGGTCGAGGCCATCAACTTCGAGGCCCCCGGCGAGTCGCGCGACAAGGTCTTCTTCGACAACCTGACGCCCCTCTATCCGGAGGAGCAGTTGCGGATGGAGACCAACCCCGACGGCATCGTCGGCCGCGTCATCGACCTGGTCACGCCGCTCGGCAAGGGCCAGCGCGCCCTCATCGTCGCGCCGCCCCGCACCGGCAAGACGATGATGCTCCAGGCCATCGCCAACTCCATCTCGCAGAACCACCCCGAGGTCACGCTCATCGTCCTCCTCATCGACGAGCGCCCCGAGGAGGTCACCGACATGCAGCGCTCGGTGCAGGGCGAGGTCATCTCCTCGACCTTCGACGAGCCGCCGACGCGCCACGTGCAGGTCGCCGACATGGTCATCGAGAAGGCCAAGCGCCTCGTCGAGCACAAGCGCGACGTGGTCATCCTGCTCGACTCGCTGACCCGCCTGGCGCGCGCGCACAACGCCGTCGTCCCGCCGTCGGGCAAAATCCTGTCGGGCGGTATTGACGCCAACGCCCTCCAGCGCCCGAAGCGCTTCTTCGGCGCCGCGCGCAACATCGAGGAGGGCGGGAGCCTGACCATCATCGCGACCGCGCTGATCGACACCGGCTCGCGCATGGACGACGTTATCTTCGAGGAGTTCAAGGGCACGGGCAACAGCGAGATTCACCTCGACCGCCGCCTCTCGGACAAGCGCCTCTTCCCGTCCATCGACCTCCAGCGGTCGGGCACGCGCAAGGAGGAGCTGCTCCTCTCGAAGGAGGACCTCAACCGCATCTGGGTGATGCGCAGGGTGCTGAACCCGCTCTCGCCCGTCGAGCAGATGGAGGTCGTCCTCGAACGCCTCGGCAAGACCAAGTCGAACTCCGACTTCCTGGCCTCGATGCAGAGCTAAGGCTCGTGAATCGTGGATCGTCAATCGTGAATAGAAGAGGCTTTCTTCTATTCACGATTGACGATCCACGATTCGCGGCTTTTCCCCTTTCTTGACAAAACAAAGCCTCCTCCTCATAGTATTCCCCCAGGTTCTAGCTGTTCAGTTTGAGTGTCGCGGCGCCCCCCGAGGGGCGGGGCGCCGTCGAGTGTGAAAGGGCTTTGCGCGTCGCATTTCTCTCGTCCGAGGCTGTGCCTTTCGCCAAGACCGGCGGCCTGGGCGACGTTGCGGGCGCGCTCCCGAAGGCGCTGGTCGGGGCAGGCGTGGACGCGGTGCTCATCCACCCGCTCTACGACACGACCGACCGCGGGCTCCTCCAGGAAAGGGTCTTTGACAACCTCGAAGTTGACTGGCTCGGCCACCGCCGCACGACCTCCGTCTGGTTCAGCGAGGCCGCGGGCGCGCCCGCCTTCCTGATCGAAGCGCCCGAGTACTTCTCGCGCGGCAGGGTCTACGGCCAGTCGGACGACCACGTCCGCTTCGCCTTCTTCTCGAAGGCGGCGCTGTCGCTGATGGGTCGGCTGGGGGAGGCGCCCGACATCGTCCATGGCAACGACTGGCCGTGCGGCTTCGCGTCCGTCTGGCTCTCGGCGGGGCGCCGCTGGGGGGGCTTCCTCTCTCGCGCTCGCTCGCTCCACTCCATACACAACCTCGCCTACCAGGGGCTCTTCGACCCCGCGGACCTCTGGCGGCTCGGCTTCCGCCACGGCGAGGAGATGGACGTGTTCATGTCGAACGGCGTGGCGTCGTCCCTGAAGGCGGGCCTGATGACGGCCGACGCCGTCTCGACCGTCAGCAGCCGCTACTCGCTAGAGATTCAGGGGCCGGAGCAGGGGCACGGGCTCGACTGGCTCATGCGCCAGCGCCGCGACCGCCTCGTCGGCATCACGAACGGCGTTGACTACGACGTGTGGGACCCGGCGACCGACCCCCACCTCCCGGCCCACTACACGGCCGAAGACCTTTCGGGCAAGCGCGAGTGTAAGCTCGACCTGCTCCGCAGCCTCGGGCTCCCGGAGGAGCCGGAGCGCCCCGTCGTCGCCTCCATCACGCGCCTCGTCGCGCAGAAGGGCTACGACCTGATAAAAGCCATCGCCCGGGACCTGCTCGACACCGGCGCCTTCTTCGTCGCGCTCGGGTCGGGCGAGCGCGAGTACGAAGACTTCCTCCAGTGGTTGAGGGACCGGGCGCCGCATCGCATCGGCGTCTACAAGGGCTTCAACGAGCCGCTGGCGCACCAGATAGAGGCGGGCGCCGACATCTTCCTGATGCCGTCGCTCTACGAGCCGTGCGGGCTGAACCAGATGTACTCGATGCGCTACGGCACGGTCCCCGTAGTGCGCGCCACGGGCGGGCTCGACGATACGGTCGAGCACTTCGACCCACGGCGCGGCACGGGCACGGGCTTCAAGTTCGACGAGTATTCGCCGCGCGCCCTGGCCGGCGCGCTACGCGAGGCTCTCTTCTGGTACAACCGGCCCGAGGCCTGGCGGAGGATTCAGCTCAACGGCATGGCGGTTGACAACTCATGGGGCGCCGCGGCGCACAAGTACGTGAGGCTTTACGAGGCCATTCTCAACCTCTGAGGGGCGCTCGGTTGGCAAGGCAGTCATCAGGGTAATTCGGAGGAGATTTAAAACTATGAGCGACTTTGTGAAAGACGTTTCTGACGGCAGCTTCGAGGCGGACGTTTTGAAGTCGGACCGGCCGGTCCTCGTGGACTTCTGGGCGCCGTGGTGCGCGCCGTGCCGGATGCTGGCGCCGACGGTCGAGGCCGTGGCCGAGAAGTACGGGGAGAACGCCCGCGTCGTCAAGCTCAACGTGGACGACAACCCGCAGGTCTCGCAGCGGTTCGGCATCAAGGGCATCCCGACGCTCATCCTCTTCAAGAACGGCAAGGAGGAGGAGCGCGTCGTGGGTGCGACCTCGAAGGAGGCCATCTCGCGCATGATAGACAAGCACGTCCAGAGCGGGGCGGCCAGCGCCTAAGGCCGCCGGGTCGGCCGACGCCCCGGCCCGGCCCGCGCGGGTTGTAAGTGCTGCGGGCCTGTTTCGTTCGCGGGTGATGAAACAGACTTCCAGGAATCGCGCCGCCGCCAGCCGCCGCCCGTTCGAGGGGCGGCTGGCGGCGCGCCGCGCCCGCGCCGTCGAGGACGCCAAGTTCCGCGCCCGCCAGGCGCAGGGCAAGCTCCGCCGCTTCGTCCGGATACGCTTCCGCAACGAGGAGGTCGTCGAGGCTCTGGCGCAGCGCCGCGGCGACTGCAACCGCTGCGGCGCCTGCTGCGAGATACTCTTCAAGTGCCCCTTCCTCAAGAAGCACGAAGACGGCACCACCACCTGCGGCATCTACGAAGACCGCCCCCGTCAGTGCCGCCTGTTCCCCATTGACCGCCGCGACCTCGCCGAAGTCCGCGGCACTTGCAGCTTCTACTTCATCGAGCGCCCCGTAAAGCTGGAAAGGGCGAGCTGAAAACCAGTGTCGAAAGTCATCATCGTCATCGGCGCGCAGTGGGGCGACGAGGGCAAGGGGAAGATAGTTGACCTCCTGGCCGAGCGGTTCGACGTGGTGGCGCGCTACCAGGGCGGCCACAACGCCGGCCACTCCGTCAAAGTCGGCGACAAGTCTTACGCCCTGCACCTCATCCCCTCGGGCATCATCCACCCCGGCAAGACCTGCGTCCTCGGCAATGGCATGGTCATCGACCCGAAGGCTTTCTTCGGCGAGGCCGACCGCCTCTCCTCGCAGGGCCTCAGCGTCACGCCCGAGAGCGTCAAGGTCAGCGCCCGCGCGCACCTCATCCTCCCCTACCACCGCGCCCTCGACCACACGAGCGAGGAGCGCCTGGGCAACGAGAAGGTCGGCACGACCCTGCGCGGCATCGGCCCCGCCTACGAGGACAAGGCGGGACGGCGCGGCATTCGCGCCGCCGACGCCCTCGACCGCGAGCTGCTGCGCTCGCGCATCGAGCGCAACCTCGAAGACGCCAACCGCCTCATCAGCGCCTACCGGGGCACCACCCTCGTCGCCGATCAGGTCTTCGACGAGATAGTTCCTTTGATCGAACGCCTCGAACCCTTCATCACGGACACGACCGCTTACATCAACAACGCCGTCCGCGAGGGCCGCTCCATCCTCGTCGAAGGCGCGCAGGCGACGCTCTTAGACGTTGACCACGGCACCTACCCCTTCGTCACCTCTTCGAGCACGACGGCGGGCGGCGCCTGCGTCGGCCTCGGCCTCGCGCCGCGCAGCGTCGGCGGCGTGCTGGGCATCGTCCGCACCTACACGACGCGCGTCGGCGAGGGTCCCTTCCCCACCGAGATGCTCGAAGCGGACGCGGAACTCGGCCAGCTCATCCGCGAGCGCGGGCGCGAGTACGGCGTCTCGACGGGCAGGCCGCGCCGCTGCGGCTGGTTCGACGCCTTCGGCACGCGCTACGCGGCCGACGTGAACGGCTTCGACACCGTGGCGCTCACCAAGCTCGACGTGCTCGACGCGCTCGACGAGATAAAGGTCTGCACCGGCTACCGCCTCGACGGCCGCGCCTGCGACTACTTCCCCGCCACGCCCGGCGAGCTGCGCCGCGTCGAGCCGGTCTACGAGACGCTGCCCGGCTGGAACACCTCGACCGAGGGCATGACCGAGCTGGATAAACTCCCGACGGCCGCGCGCGACTACGTCGAATTTATTTCGACTCAAATCGGCGTCCCCGTCGGCCTCGTCTCTACGGGACCCGAACGCGGCCAGACCATCGTCGTCCGCGACTCGCCGCTCTCGGAGTGGGTCGGCGGCTGACGGGCGCTTTGAATAATTCCGGGTTCATCCCTATAATCCTCAAGACCAAGGGCCGATAGCTCAGTTGGTAGAGCAGCTGGCTTTTAACCAGCGGGTCGCAGGTTCGAGTCCTGCTCGGCTCATTTCAAATCACTAACTTAGGACGCCGGCTGGCTGTATACTGGGTGTGTATGGCCGGCGAAGGTATGTACAAGTGGGTGGCCCAGGACTGCCCGGTCTGCGGCGTCCCGCCGTCGAAGTTTCTCGGCCGCAGGGGCGGGCCGGCCCACCGCGCGGGCCTCGGAATCGAGTGCAAGGTCTGGCAGTGCGGCCGCTGCGGGCTCATCTTCCCCAACCCTATGCCGATACCGGCGGGCGGGCTCGGGCAGCACTACGAGGTGCCACCGGACGAATACTTTCAGCACAACGACCCCGGCGAGAAGAACGAGTACGCGTCGCTGCTCATGGAGCAGTTGGGGACTTTGAAGATCCCGAAGGGGAGGCTGCTCGACATAGGGGCGGGGCGGGGCGAGGTGCTGCGCGCGGCGCGCGCGGCGGGCTGGCACGCCGTCGGGGTCGAGCCGTCGCCGACGTTCGCCGAGCGGGCCGCCAGCTACTCCGGGGCCGAGGTCATCCAGAAGCCGCTTGAGGAGTGCGGGTTCGAGGACGAAAGCTTCGACGCCGTCGTCCTCGGCGCGGTGCTCGAACACCTCTACAACCCGGACGGGGTCGTCGCCGAAGTCGCGCGCGTCCTCAAGCCGGGCGGCGCCCTCTTCATAGACGTGCCCAACGAGGCAGGGCTCTATTTCAGGCTGGGCAACCTCTACCAGAAGGCAAGGCGGCGCGACTGGGTCGTCAACCTCGCCCCCACCTTCGAGCCCTACCACGTCTTCGGCTTCTCGCCCAAGTCTTTAAGGATGCTGCTCGCCAAGCACGGCCTGAGCCCGAAGATTTGGTACGTCTTCACCGGCAGGAGCAACCTGCCCCTGCGCGGCGGGCTCATGGGCCGCCTGGAGTACGGCGCGGCGAAGGCCGTCGCCGCCCTCAGCAGGCGGGGCGAGCTGGGTTCGTACATCGCCACCTGGGCCGTCAAAGTCGGGCCGGCGTCCGGCCGGCGCGCTAAGGAGATACAGTCCCAGACCGCCGCCGATTATGAATTGCCCGCCCGGACCGCCTGACATATAATGCGCCCGCCCTCGCGGCCTCCTCGCCAACGACACTCCGAAACCTCAACTCACCTGAGGGTTGCCATGACTAAGCGCAAGAGGTATTGCCGGCGGTGCGGCGAGCGCATACACAGGTCGTCCTGGCGCTGTATGCGCTGCGCCACGTTCTCGCCCCCCTGAAAGTACTGGGCCGCGGCCGCCGCCCTCGGCTCGTTCCTTCTCTACCACACATGCTGAGACGCGGTCAGGTGACTTTCCTGACCGCGTCGCCGACGCGGACGCGGCCGGGTCGGACGACGCGCGCGTTGAGGCCGCGGAGTCGGAGCTGGCGGCCGACGGGCGAGTTGACGAACTTCATAACGTCGGGGCCGAAGCGGAGGACGAATTTTTTGCAGCCCGTGTGCGGCTGCGGCGTGACCTCGATGACGGCCGAGCCGATTGAGAGCCGCGTGCCCGGCGGCAGGTTCTCGTCGCTCAGGTCCAGGTCCACGTAGAGCTGGTCGCCGGCCAGCGCCCAGCGCCCCCGGTCGCGGGCGAAGAGGGCGATGGCGCGGGCGTTCATGACGTTGAGCTGCATGTCGGGGTGCGGGCTGCCGTCGGGCGTGCGCGAGCTGCGGCGCTCCTTCCAACTGTCGCCGACGAGCCCTTCGGACAAATCCAGCTCGGCCTCCTCCAACACTTCGCGCTCGTCCGGGCGGGGCCGCCGCACTATCAGCTCAAGCACGCCGCCGTCGCCCGGCGAACGGCGTATCTCTTCGAGGCCCGCTTCCAGCTCCGTCATCTCAAGGTGCGTTAGGTCTTCCACTCCCGCCCCCTCCTCACTTCGCCGCGGCGCCCGTCACGGTGAACTTGATGTCGTCGGAGCTTTGCGAGAGCCTAACGTTGTCGCCGTTGAAGGCTTCGACCTTCACGGTGTAGGCGCCGGGCGAGAGCGGCTTGTCGAGCGCGTAAGAGGTCCCCTCGACGCGCTTGTTGATGAGGTCGTATTCGGGCTTGGCCCCCGAGGCGCTGTCGGCGAAGACGCTGAACTTGTAGTAGGCCGCGTCCGCGTAGGGCTCCCACTTCAACTCGATGCCGTCGCCCGCCACCTTCGCGCCGGCCTTCGGGCTGGTGAGCTTCAGGTCGCTCTTGAAGAGGTTGGCGTCGGGCGCGAAGAAGGTCTGCCCGTCCTCGATCTTGTACTTGGCCGACTGGATGATGCCCGAGGTGGCGAAGACGTAGGAGTCCGTGTCGAAGACCTTGACGAGCAGCCCCTCGTAGACGCCGGGCGGCACGTCCTTGAGCAGGTACTCGCCCTGCGCGTCGGTCTTCGTCGTGAAGGTCTCGCCGCTGCACCCGCCGATGAAGCGGCTGAACTTGGAGCACAGCTTCACCTCGACGCCCGCGGCCGGCTTGCCGTTGAAGAGCGCCCTGCCCTGCACGTGGCCCTTGCCGGGCGCGGGCTTCTCCTTCTCGACGCCCGTGCCCGAGGCGATGAGGCCGTCGTCCCCGCCGGACTTGGTCGTCCCCGCGGTGTTCGCGTTCGCCGCGGCGGCGTTCGCGTTGGCGGGAGAGCCCGAGTTCACAACCGCGGGGGAGTTGCAGCCCGCCAACAGCATGGCGAGGAGTAAAGAGGCGGCGCCTTTGCCAGCGTTCCACATCCTTTGTCGTGCTCCTTCAGGTTAGTTTCGCCCGGGGGCGTAAAAGCCGTCCGACTTTGTACAGCTAACGGCCGGAAAACTCAACCCGGTTTTCCGCTTTAGCCGCGCCGCCTTTCGTGATATTTTCAAGCGCCTCGCGAGGCCGCGCCCGCGTTCCGACCCTTATGCAAAAGCAGAAACTCTACATCATCGGGCACAACCCCAACACGCTCGCCGAGGCCGAGGAGTTCCTGCGGGCCGGCGCCAACGCCCTGGAGCCCGACATCTGTTTCGACCCCGAGAGGCCCGAACGCTTCTACGTCAGCCACGGCACCATCGGCTCGAACAAGTTCGTCGCGAAGAACAGCCTGGCGACTTACCTGGCGGGCCTCCGCCGCCTCATCACCGACCCGGCGAACGACTTCGACCTGGCCCTCATCGCCTTCGACGTGAAGACGCCGACCTTCGACATCAACGAGTTCGCCGGCCTCGTCGTCGAGCACTTCTCCCGCTTCCCCGTCTGCGAGGGCGTGGCCGTCCTCATCACCGTCGGCTCCACCGACGACATCGGCTTCCTCAACGCCTACGACCAGGGCCGCGAGAACTTCGGCGTCGGCATCGACGAGGGGCCGGTGCCGCGCGACGTGCAGGCCGGCTTCGAGGCAGGCGGGCAGAAGAGGTTCGCCTACGCCAACGGCAGCATCGTCCCGGCCATCAAGTTCGGCCTCTTCAAGTCCGTCCTCGCGGCCAAGGCCGTGCAGGCGGTGAAGGGCGCGGGCGGCTTCAAGCTCGTCTACGCCTGGGTCATCAACTCCGAGTCGTCGCTGCGCAGCTACATGGACGCGCACGTTGACGGCTTCATCGTTGACGTGCCGGCCGTGTCAACCCTCCTGCGGATTCTCGACGAGCCGCACTTCGCGCGCATGTACGAGCTGGCGAAGAACGGCTACAACCCCTTCGCGGCGTCGCCGCCGCCGCGCTACCTGCTGACCGTCAAGACGCGCGACGTGCACAACGCGGGGACCGACGTGCCCGTCAAGTTCACGCTCGAAGGCGCCGCCGGCACGCTTGAGACGACGCTCGACGCCGACTTCCGCGACATCCTTGAGCGCGACAACACGGACTACCTGACGCTCGAAGGCATCGACATCGGCGAGGTCGTCTCGCTCACGCTCGCGCAGCTCAGCTCCGGCTTCAAGTCGGGCTGGCTGCCCGAGTCCGTCAGGCTCGAAAGCCCGCACCTGCCGGCGCCCCTCATCTTCCACTTCGGCGAAGAGGAGTGGCTGACCTTCGGCGCCGCCATCACGAAGCGGCCGGAGTGACGGGCGGCGGGCCGCGCCCGTCCCCGGACTGCCTTTGCCCCGGCGCTGTGTTAGGATGCCGCCCGTCGAAAACGACGGCGTCTCCCCGCCCCCGCAAGCGAACTACCTCGAAAGGACCGAACGATGTTGAAAGGAACCGCCCTCGCCCCGGCACTGGTTTTCGCCCTGCTCCTGAACGCCTTCGGGCAGCAGGCGCCGCCCGCGCCCGCGCCCTCCCCGCAGCCGACGCCGCAGGCCAGGGCCGCGCGGGACAGGCAGCCCGAAGACGACGAGGTGGTGCGGATCACGACGAAGCTGGTGCAGGTGGACGTGACCGTCACGGACAAGAACGGACGGCAGGTGACGGACCTCAAGCCCGAAGACTTCGAGGTGTTCGAGAACGACAAGCCCCAGGCGATAACG
>DATHBF010000492.1:0-2028 GCA_035296285.1 Pyrinomonadaceae bacterium
CGGCCGCCCGAACTGGCTCGCTCCGGTCGAGGGCGCCGACCTCTCGGCGCGCGTCGTCACGCAGCCGACGCGCGACGACGTTGACCGCTCGATCAACGAGCAGCTTATCGTCGAGCTTTACAGCAAGTAACGACCGCAGCGCGGCGCGCACGCGCTCCCTGTTGCTCTCGCCCCCACCTCGCGGGGGCGAGAGGAACAGGGAGCGCGCCGCCGCACGGACTGGACGGCTGCCCCTTTCATACGAAGGTTTTTGAAGCTTATGGCTATAGATCAGCACAACCTCTGGACCGGTTTTCAGATGCCGCGCCGCCTGGCCGTCGAGGGCGAGACGCTGACGGAACGCTACGGGCGCTTCTCCGCGCAGCCCTTCGAGCGCGGCTTCGGCACCACCATCGGCAACAGCCTGCGCCGCGCGCTCCTCTCTTCGATTGAGGGCGCGGCCATCACGGCCGTCAAGATTGAGGGCGTCGAGCACGAGTTCTCCTCGATCCGCGGGGTCGTCGAGGACGCGACCGACGTGATCCTCAACCTCAAGCAGATTCCCTTCAAGCTCCACGGCTCCGAGGCGAAGACCCTGACCATCCGCCGCGAGGGCGCGGGCGAGGTCACCTCCGCCGACATCGAGCACGACGCGGACGTGGAGGTCCTCGACCCCTCGGTCTACATCGCGACGGTCAGCGAGGGGGGCTCGCTGACCATCGAGGTGCGGCTCAAGCGCGGGCGCGGCTACGTGCCCGCCGAGCGCAACTTTGACGAGGACCTCTCTCTCGGCTACATCCCGATTGACTCGGTCCACACGCCCGTCAAGAAGGTCAACTACGCGGTCGAGGCCGCGCGACTCGGCCAGAACACCGAGTTCGACAAGCTGACCATCGAGGTCTGGACGGACGGCTCGGTGAAGCCGGACGACGCCATCGGCCTCGCCGCGAAGTTGATAAAGGATCACATGCAGATCTTCATCAACTTCGAGGAGGACGCCGACGAGCTCTCCTACCACAACATCGAGCGCCCGCCGCTCCCCCGGAACGACGTGCTCGACCGCTCGGTGGACGAGCTTGAGCTGTCGGTCCGCTCCTACAACTGCCTGAAGAACGCCAACATCCGCTCGATCCGCGACCTCGTGCAGCGCTCGGAGCGCGAGATGCTGGCGACGAAGAACTTCGGCAAGAAGTCCCTGAACGAGATCAAGGAAATCCTCCACGGGATGGGCCTCGACTTCGGCATGGCCTTCGACGAGCAGGGCAACCCGATACCGGGCTCCGGCGGCTCCGACATCGACCTCAGCGACTACCCCGAGGGCGACGAGGACGAGGAATAGGGAACAGTCGTCAGTTGCCGGTAAGGCCGGCAGCTGACGACTTCATCATTTTTAGGATTCCGTCATGCGACATTTAAGAGCACACCGAAAGCTGGGGCGGACGACCGAGCACCGCATGTCCATGCTCCGCAACCTGGCGACCTCGCTGATCAACGCGCGCGACGAGCGCATCATCACCACCGTCCCGAAGGCGAAGGAGCTTAGGCCGTTCGTCGAGCGCGTCATCACGCTCGCCAAGCGCGCCGGCTCGCTCGAAGGCGACTCGGCCGCCGCGCAGTCGCTCCACCTGCGGCGTCAGGCCGCCGGCTTCTTCCACGCCGGCAACACCCAGCAGGCCGCCTCCACGGGCAAGCGCGGGCAGCCGCGCGCGCCGCGCACGGCCGGCGTCGCCGCCCTCAAGCGTCTCTTCGACGAGCTGGGCAAGCGTTACGCGGACCGCCCCGGCGGCTACACCCGCATCATCCGTCTGGGACGCCGCGACGGCGACAACGCCGAGCTTGCAATCATCGAGCTTGTCGGCAACCCGCGCGAGTTGGAGGGCGCCGACTCGAAGAAGGCCAAGTCCGCGACCTCCGGCAGGAAGAAGACGGTGAAGTCTGCCGGCGTGAAGGCCGAGCCGACCGGCGCCGAGACGACGAAGAAGGAAGGCGGCGGCGGCAGCCGCTCGAAGAAGAAAGAGTCTACCGCGGCGGAGAAGGACACGGAGTAAG
>DATHBF010000493.1:0-6426 GCA_035296285.1 Pyrinomonadaceae bacterium
GGATGGTCAAGCTCCGGCCGCGGGCCTCTAAGCCTTCGTCTCTACCTATCAGCGGACGCGGACGGCGAAGCCGATGCTGCCGGCGTTGTTGGGCGAGTCCTGGCTGAGACTGCCGGCGAAGGTCCAGCGGACGTGCGTGACGGTGCGGTCGTAGCCGGCGGGCGCGCCGCCCGCGGCGCTCGTCGGGGTGTAAGCCCAGGTCGTGCCGTTGTCGTTGGAGTATTCGATGGTGACGGTCAGGCCCGTCGTGCCGAGCGTGGTCGAGGCCGAGCCGACCTTGAAGTCCGTGTCCGACGGGACGGGGTCGAGCAGGACGAGGTTGGAGGCCGGCGAGCCGCCGCCGTTGGTGAAGGCGATGGCGTAGGTGAGGTCTGAGCCGGGCAGCACGGTGCCGGTCGGGCTGACGGTCTTGTCGAGCGTGATGCCGGGCGGCGTGCGCGAGACGGTGGCGCTGGCGGGCGCGTCGTCGGTGGGCGTCTGCGTCGTGTCCACCTGCGTGTACTCCATGAACGCGACGGCGCTGTTGACGTAATTGCCCGGCTTGTTCGGGATGGTCATCCGGTAGGTGAGGTCGCGCGACGCGCCCGCGGGGATGACGAAGGCGCCGCTCCAGGTGAGCTTGCCGCCGGAGGAGGTCGGGTTGGCGATGGCCGCGCCGTTGTAGGTCGAGGAGCCGGAGACGTAAGTGGGCGCGGCGGGCGAGGTCGGGGGCGTGTCCACGAAGTCGTTGAGCGTGACGGGGCCGGTGCCCGCGTTGGTGGCGCGCAGGGTGTAGGTGACGGTCGCGCCGCTGGCCGTGACGGTGGGCACGCTCGCGGTCTTGACGATGCTGACGACCGGGCCGGTCGCGGTGATGGTGGGGGCGCCGCCGCCGGTGCCGTAGTCGTTGTTGTAGTGGTAGCTGCTGCCCGAGAAGTCGAGGATGAGCGCGCCGGGCGTGGTCATGCCGCCCGACAGAATCTTGACGGTGTAGACCGAGGTTAGATTGCCGCCGACCTTGCCACCCGGCCAGTTCACGGGGCCGACGCAGGCGCGGTAGTTCGCCGTGCCGGGGACGCTGTTCCAGCCGCAGGCGTCGGCGTAGAACTTGTCGTTAGTCGCCCCGTTGGGGGCCGAGTAGGTCGTCTGGACGGCGACGACCTGGAAGACGACGTTCGGCAGGTCGAGGAAGGCTTCGAGCTGTTCGTAACCTTGCGTGGCGGTGCTGGCGACGAGCGTGTACTGGTAGGTCTGGCCCACCAGGACGGAGGACGGCCCCGTGATGCTCGTCACGGTGTTGCGCCCCTGCGAGATGAGTTTCTCGACGTAGAGCTCGCGCGGCGACGGCGTGCTCACCGTGGCGGCGCCGTCGGCGCTCGCCGTCATGCGGTAGCGCCGGGTCGTGTTGTAGGCCGCGCTCGTGCGCGTGACCGACACGGGGTAGTAGAAGTCCACGCACGCGCCCGCGGCGAGGAAGCGCGCGCGGTTGGTGGCCGAGCCGTTGAGGTTGACGTAGATGTTCGACGAGTCCCAGATGAAGTTGCCGACGATGTTGTCGAGCGCCGTCGCGCCCGTGTTGCAGACGCGCGAGCCGACCTGGAACGTGTTCGGGCCGATGGCCGTGTTGTTGCTGTCGAGGCCGATGATGTCCCAGGTGACGGTGCGGATGGTGAGCTGCGCGCGGGCCTCGGCGGCGCCCGCGACGCAGACGAGGAAGGCGAGCAGGAGCAGCCGCGCCGCGACCTTCGAGGCGAGTCGTCCGAGCGTCGTGTGTCGGGTGCTTCTCATCGGGTAATGTCGGCCGGGGGCGTGGCGCGCCATTCCGCTACTCCTCCTTCTTCACGCCGTCCGCGGACGGCCTGGCCTCGGCCTCCGGCGCGGCTTCGCGTGGGGTGCCGAGCAGGTCAAAGAGGTTAGTCAATTTTGAGGAGATGGTGAAGTAGAAACCGCGGCGCGCGCCCTGGAGGCCGGAGCCCAGGGGCTCGCGCGTGCCCGTCCAGTTGTAGCCGCCGCCGAGCCGCAGGTCGGGCATCACCCAGAAGCCGAGTTCCGAGCCGAAGGAGGCGCGGCGCGTGGCGCTCGCGGGCTGAGCGAGCCAGCGCCCCTCGCCCGCCACGTCGAAGTAGCGGCCGAGGCGGTACTGTGCGCGGCCCTGCGTCATGTAGGTGAGCGACGAGACGCGGGCCAGACCTTCCGAGGCCGTGTCGCCGAAGCGGAAGGCGAAGCGGCCGTAGAGTTCGAGGTCGCGCGACGCCTGGTAGTACCAGTCGGAGGAGAGCGTGTCGGAGCGGTCGCGCGTCTCGGCCGAGCCCTCGTAGCCGCTCTGCTTGAGGTCGCGGCGGGTGTAGCTGAAGAGCAGGCCGTAGCGGTCGGATTCGAGCGGGCGCCAGGCGAGGGCGGCCGTGGCGGAGAGCGAAGAGCCCTCGCGGCCCGCGAAGCTGGTGCGCGCGCGCTGGAAGCGGGCGAGGCTGGTCAGGCCGTCGAAGAGGCGGCCGGCCGCGCCGAGCGTCAGGACGGAGCCCATGCCGCCGTGGTCGCGCAGGTCGTAGCGGCCCGTGGCGCGGAAGTCGTCGTTGGGCGTCCAGCCGAAGCCGAGGTGCGCGGCGTTGAAGCTCCGGCCGTCGCCGTCGATGTGGAAGCCGCGCTCGTAGCCGAAGTCGAGCGAGAGCTGCTTGTTGAGGGGCAGCCTGTTCTGGAGTCCGATGACGGCGAAGCTGTCGGCGCCGTTGATGCCGTTCTCGACCTGGTAGCGGGTGTTGAGGTCGCCGATGCGGCCGAGCCGCGTCTCAATCCCGACGGCCGTCTCGCGGCGCGCGCCCGTCATGACGAAGCCGGTGGCGGCGGCGTCGCTGATGGGCGTGATGGGCGCGGAGGCGAGGCGCTGGGTGAAGAAGAGCTTGGTGTAGGGGTTCCAGCGGTAGGTGGCGCCGATGGTGGTCTGGTTCGGGTAGGTCGGGTCGGCGTCCGAAAGGTTCTGCTCGCGCTTGACTGAAAGCTCGATTTTGTCGGTCGGCTGCCACTCGGCGCCGACGGTGACGAGGTTCGAGTCGGTCTCGCGGCCCGAGGTCGAGTCGCCGAAGCGGCGGAAGTCGTAGCCGACCGAGGCGCGCAGGCGCTCGCCGATGTTCTCGGTCCACAGCACCGACGCCGTCTGCCGGCGGTTGTCCACGTTCGAGGTCTTGTTGCGCTCGTCCATGAAGCCGAGGCGGACGCGCGACGCCCGGCGGGGCTTGAGTTCGACGGAAGCCTCGGCGCGCTGCGAGCCGGGCGTGACGGTGCCGCCGAAGGGGTTGAGGAAGCCTTCGTCGGCGCGCGAGTAGCTGGCGCGCACCGTCGCCTCTTTGTAGGGGAGCGGCTGCTCGTACTCGACGCGGTAGGCGTTGCCGTCGTGGCGGTCGCCGGAGCCCGTCGAGAAGAGGTTGCCGCCGAAGGCGACGCGGCCGCGCGAGGTGGCGAACTCGGCGCGCACCACGCCGCCGTTCGGCGTCTTCTTCTCGGCGTCCACGCCGCCGACGACGAACGAGCCGAACTCGTCCTGCCGCTGGTCGACGAAGGAGACGCCGACCTTCAGGCCCGCCTCCTCGAAGTTCTTGACGGCGCGGCCCGTGTAGACGGCCGAGGACATGCCCGAGGCGCGGTGCTCGTAGGTGGCGACGAGCTGGACGAGGTTGAAGTTGAAGTCGAAGGTCGAGACGGGACGCAGCAGGAACAGCTCGCCGGTCGCGGGGTCGAGGTTGTAGTCAACCGAGCGGATGAGCGTCTCGCGCGAGATGACGTGCTCGGGGTTGCGGCGGTCGCGGACCTCGATGAAGACGGTCTCGGAGCCGGGCATGATGTCCGGGTGCGTGAGGCGCGCGAGGGTGAACGAGCCGGCGGGGAACACGTCGCGCGCGAACGTGGTGTCGGGGCGCGCGCCCGTGACGGAGACGAAGTCGCCCTTCGAGTTCTCGACGTGCAGCTTGACGCCCGTCAGCTTGCGCGTGTAGGAGGCCAGTCCGGCGTTGCGGTTCTCGGTCTCGAAGTCGCCGAAGAGGAAGTAGGAGCGGCCGCGGTCGAGCCGCGCGTAGAGCTTGGAGTTACTTTGCGCGTCCTCGAAGCGGGCCGAGGAGTCGCCGAAGAGCGGGTAGGCGCGCTGGAGCGGGTCGTAGTTGAAGAGGCGGTCGCGGCCGGCCGTGCGGTTGAGCGCGCGGTTGCTGTCGTAGGCGAGCGTCAGCAGGTTCGCGCCGAGCACCTGGCCGCGGTAGAAGAAGGCGAGGCGCGTGCGCGTCGCGGCGTCGGTGCCGCCGGACGAAAGCTCGGGCGCGTTCCTGCCGACGGTGACTTCGGCGAGGCCGACGAGGATGGAGGGGCGGGCCTCGGGCGTGACGCGAATCTGCCGGCGGGTCTCGACGGCGCCGGTCGTGGCGTGAATCTCGGCCGAGCCCGGCTCGTTCTCCGCGACGAGGAAGACCAGGCCCTCGCCGCCGACGAGCGGGACTATCTGCTGGCGGCCCTGCGAATCCTGCTGCCCGGAGGCGTCCTTCAGCCCGTCGTTCTTCTCATTCCGTTCGGCCTTCCTGTCGGGCGTGTCGTCGGCGCGCATGAGGCGGCCGGCGGTGGTTTCGATGGCGACGCTGCCGTCGGCCGCGGGGCGTCCCCACTGGTCGAAGGCGCGGACGCGCACCTGCGCGCGGTCGCGCCCGCCGGCCGAGACCTCCTGCTTGTCGGTGACGATCTCAAGGCGCCTGGCAGGGCCGCGGCCGTAGGCCGTCAGCTCGACGGGGCGGCCGGCCTCGCCGTTGGGGCCGACGGGCGTGACCTTGACGCGGTTCGGGCCGGGCACGACGTTGAGGCCGACGAAGATGTAGGTGGCCAGTTCGTTCTTGCGGTCCATGCGGCGCTCGCCGATCTTCGATTCGGGGACGCGCGCGCCCTCGACCTCGACGGCGACGGACCACGCGGCGTTGACGCGCGCCTCGACTTCGAGGGCGGCGCCGCCGATTGTCTCGTCCGGCCGCGGCGAGATGATTTTGACTTCGCCCGGCGCGACGCGCTCAAGCGTCTCCGTCGTCGTCAACTCGTAGGTGCCGGCGCCGCGCGTCTTCGCGTCGCCTTCAGTCCTGGAGGCCGCCTCGCCGCCTTCGTTCGCCGAAGAGTTGTCGGCCGAGTCGGCGGGCCTTCGGCGTCCGCTCTGCGTGTTCGCGTTCGCGTCGGGAGCGAAGGCGCTCTTTTGCGCCGTGTCGGTTGACGAAGTCTCGCCTGCTCGGAGCGCGAAGTTCTGGCGCAGGAGGGCGCCGCCGCCCAAGGGGGTGCGAAGCAGCCGCGTCCAGCTCTCGCCGTCGCGTCGGCCACCCGCTTCGAGCGCGTAGCCGCCGGGCAGCGTCACGGGGTCGAGCGAGAGCACCTGCGCGCCCTCGTTGACGACGGGGAAGCTGTAGAGACCTTCGGAGTCGGTGATGACCGACTGGCCGTTGTTGAGGTAGAGGCGGACGCCGGCCATGCCGCGCTCGCCCTTGTCGAACTGGCCGTCGCCGTCGCCGTCGGCGAAGACGCGGCCCATGATGATCTGCTGCGAGGAGAAGAGGCCGCGGCGGACGCGCACGGAGGCGCGCGCCTGCGCCGTCGAGACCTTCTCGCCCGACGAGAGCGACCCGGAGGCGACGGCCGTGTTGAACTGCTCGCCCTCGACGGCGTTGGCGCCGACGCGGACGCGGTAGACTACGCTAGCGCGCCCGCCCGCGGCGAGGCGGCCGACGCGGAAGAGGAGCGAGCCGTCGGCTTGCGTCTCGGGCTCGACCTGGCGCGGGGGCGCGGGCGGCGCCTCGACGCGGCCGGTCCCCTGGGCGTAGTGGAACGACTTCGGGAAGCGGTCGGTGACAATCGCGTCTTCGAGCGCGACGGGCGTCGAGTTGTGGACCTCGATGCGGTACGTGACCACGTCGCCGATCTCGACGGCGGGGCGGTCGGCCGACTTCGTGATCTCAAGCGCCGTCGTCTCGAAGACGGGGACGTTCAAGGCGAAGGCCGCGAGGCGCTCTATCTCGACGGCGCCCTCGGTCAGCTCGAAGCCGCCGGAGCGCGCGACGGGCTGGCCGTCGAGCGCGCGCACCGCCAGCGTGAAGAGGCCCGAGGCGGCGTCGGGCGTGACGGTGACTTCGATGAGGCGCGACCGATACCCTTGGGCCGAGACGTTGAGGAAGTAGCGCGCGGGCGACTGCGGCGTGCCGAGCTGTGCGCTTGAGAGCGCGAAGCTCCAGCGCCCTTGCGAGTCGGCGACGAAGGGGTTCTGGTTCGAGTCGTTCGGCGCGCTGCCCTGGCCCGCGAGCGGGAGGCTCGCGCCGGAGGTCGAGTCGGTGACGAGCGCGACGCGGGCGCCGGGGACGGGCGTGCCGGCGTTGCGGCCCTGGTAGACGAGGCCGAAGGGGTTGACGACGGCCGTCGCGGAGGTGCTGTTGGCGGCCGAGGCGT
>DATHBF010000494.1:0-5787 GCA_035296285.1 Pyrinomonadaceae bacterium
CAAGCTCGTCGTCGGTCGCCGCCCTGACGATGGCCGCCGCCACCTCGGCCGGGTCTTCCGGCGGGACCATCAGCGCCCCCTCGCCGCACCGCACCAGCTCGCACAGGCAGCTCGTGTCGGACTGCACGGGGAAGGAGCCCATGATGAGGGCTTCGAGCGCCGAGGTGCTGAGGCCGTCGCTGATGCTCAGGCCCACCGAGAGGCGCGCGCGGCCGTGGAGGCGGAGCACGTCGGCGCGCGACTCCCGCGGCAGGGTCTCGAAGCTCAGCCCCGTCCGGTGCGCCGCGCGCTCGACGGCGAGCCGCACGTCCGGGTTGTTGACCGAGAAGACGGCGACCGTGAGCCCGCGGGCCTTGAGCACGTCGGCGCACAGCTCAATCGCCCGCAGGCCGACGAGCCCGCGGCCGGCCCAGTGCTGGTAGCCCTTGAGGGCGACGACGCGACGCGCCGAGGTCGGCCCGGGCTGGCGGTACTGTCGCATATTCTCAAGGTCGAATCCACCGGCCGCCGGGAGCACCGGCCACGCCTCGCCCCGGAAGCCGTACTCGCGCGCCAAGCCAACGTCCCGCTCGCACTCGCTCGCGTAGTAGTCGGCCGCGCCGAGCAGCGCCCGTATCTGCTCGCCGTGGCCGGCGAGCGGCCCGTAGAGGAGGATGTCGCTCCCCCAGTTCGAGACGGCGAGCGGCGGCCGGTCGTCGCCGAGCAGCGGCCAGGTGCGCGCGACGAGGTAGCCGGCCGCCTGAAACTCAAGCGCGTGGACGAGGTCGGGCTTGACGCGACGGATGACGCGCGCCAGCCACTCGGCGCGGTCCGTCCAGCGCGCCGGCAGACGGCCCGCCAGCCGCCGCACCTTGTAGCCGGCGAACGGCAGCGGCCACAGCGCGCGCACCCGAACGCTCTCGTGCAGCAGCCCGCGCGGGATGGGCTGGGTGTAGTAGGCCGTCAGGTTCCGGTAGTCGGGGTGCGGCGTGTCTTCGGAGGCCGGGAAGAGGTGCAGGTCCCAGCCGCGGTCCGCGACCTGGTTGACCCAGCGGGCCGTGTGGACGCTGTAGGGGCGCGCCACGAACAGGATGCGCAAGGCCCTCACCCCCTTCGCGCCCCGCTGAGGCCGAGGGCGCGCGCGAAGGCTTCCCGCGAAGCCCCGACGCTGAAGTCGGCCTGCGCCCGCGCCCAGGCGTTCTCGACCAGCCGGCGCCGCAGGTCGGCGTCGCCGATGAGCCTCTGGACGGCTTCGGCCAGCCGCGCCGGGTCGCTCTCGTCCACGACCAAGCCGCACTCGTGCTCGCGGAAGTAGCGGGCGAGGAACGAGTCCTTCGGCGCGTGGACGAGGACGGGGCGGCGCGCGGCCAGGTACTCGCCCATCTTGCTCGGCGCCGAGGTGTTGATGAGCACGGGGTAGGGCGACTCGAAGGCGAGCGGCAGGAAGAGGATGTCGGCCGCGCGCTGGATGGCGGGGACGGCCGACATCTGCTGATAGCCGTGGCGGACGACGGGGCCGCTGATGCCTTCGGCCTCCCAGTCAACGGGCGAGCCCGAGTAGAGGTGCAGCCGCACGCCCGGCCGCGTGAGCCGCCCGATGGCCCCGACCAGATTGCGGAAGGCGTCGTAGTGCGCCTCGTAGACGGCGCCGGTGTAGACGATGCGGACCTCCGCGCCGCCGTGTGCGACCGGGCCGGCTTCCGGCGGCGACTCGTAGTCGGAGAGGTCGCAGGGGTTGTAGACGACGGCGACCTCGGCGCCGTAGCGCCGCCGCAGCTCGTCGCGCATCAGCTCGTTGTGCGTGATGACGCACTTCGCGCCGCGCATCAGGAAGGGCTCGAAGCGGCGCGCGTAGAACTGCCAGACGGCGTTGTGGTTCTGCTCCGAGTAGTAGTCGAAGACGTAGAAGTAGAAGGGGACGCCGGCCATCCTGCTCGCGAGGTACGCGGCGGGCGGGTCGAACAGGTCGCCCGTGCAGGCGACGACCGCGCCGCACCCCTCGCGCCGGATGATGCGCGCCACCTTGCGCGCGCGCGAGACGACGCCGACGGGGACGTTCAGGCCCTCGCGCGCGCGCCACAGGCCGAAGCGGCTGCCGCGCGTGAGGCGCGCGTCCACGGGCAGGTGGTAGTAGCGCGCCGGGAGCCTGTACTCGTCGCCGCCCTGGAAGGCGCCCGGCGCGTAGTCAACGCGCGAGACGAGGCAGTAGTCCCCGGGGTCGAACCCGCGGAGGATGCGGTAGAGCATCACCGTCTGCCCGCTCCAGGTGGGCGGCAGGATGTGGGAAAGCAGAGCGAACTTCATGAGACAGGTCAGCGCAGGTTGTAGACGCCGCGCATCCACTCGGCGGTGAGCCCCATGCCCTCCTCAAGCCCGTAGGAATTTTTGTGGTCCAGGTCGCGGACCGACTTCGAGATGTCCACCTTCTTGATCTTCGTCGTCAGGATTTCGGAGTCGCGGTACTCGACCAGGCCCGGGTCCGCGCCCGCCACGCGTACGACCACCTCGGCCAGCTCCTCGATGGAGTGGTGGTGGATGCCGCCGATGTTGTAGGTCTCTCCGGGGCGGAAGTTGTCCGAGATGTTGGCGAGCGTGCGGGCCGTGTCGGCCAGGTAGGTCGAGGTGCGGTAGTGGCCGCGGAAGACGGTGAAGGGCTGGCCCGTCAGCGCGCAGTAGAGGAAGCGGCAGTTGACCGAGCGGTAGGGGCTGTAATACTCGCCCGGCCCGTAGGTGTTGAAGAGGCGGACGACGACCGACTCGGTGCCGTACTGGATGGCCGAGTTGCGGACCTGCTGCTCGTTGACCCACTTCGTCATCGCGTAGTCGTTCATCTGCTTTATCTCGTGCTCGTCCATCACCGACTCGACCATCAGCTCGGGCCAGTCGCCGTAGACCTCCGACGAGGAGAAGTGGACGAGGCGGAACTTCAATCGCTCCTGGAGGCGGATGACGTTCTTGGTGCCGACGGCGTTGGTGCGCCACAGCGTCTCGTAGAAGTCCTCGCCGTTCCAGCGGCCGAACTCGGCCGCCGCGTTGTAGACGAGGTCGAACGGCCCCATCCGCTCGAAGACGCGCTCGATTTGACGGAACTCGCCGATGTCGCACCTGGCGTAGAGCGGCTCGCGCACGTCCGTGCGCAGACTGAAGCCGACCTCGTCGGGCTGGTGTTGCAGGTCGCACGACACGACGTGATGACCGCGCGAGCGCAGCTCCTTGATGAGCCCCGTGCCGACGATACCCAATCCACCCGTAACCAGAATCCTCATCCTTCACCTCGCAGTTGATAAATTTCGCCCGCGCCCCTAAAGACTTTGCGCCAGCACCCCGGCGATGCGTTCGCCCGCGCGGCCGTCCCAGAGCGGCGGCGGCTCGTGCCGCGACCCGACGCCGCCGCCCGCCAGCACCCTCTCGGCCTCGGCGCGCAGCCGCCCGAGGTCTCTGCCGACCAGCACGTTCGTGCCCGAACTGATGGTGACGGGCCGCTCCGTGTTCTCGCGCACGGTCAGGCACGGCACGCCCAGGTATGTCGTCTCCTCCTGCACGCCGCCCGAGTCGGTGATGACGACGGCGGCGTGCGCCTGGAGGGCGAGGAAGTCGAGGTAGCCGACCGGCTCGGTCAGCCTCAGCCCCGCCCCGCGCGGCCCCTCCCACCCCGCGCCCGGCAGACGCTGGCGCGTCCGCGGGTGAATCGGGAAGACTACGGGGAGGCGCGCGGCCAGCTCGTCGAGCGTCTCCAGCATCGAGCGCAGCCACCCCGCGTCGTCCACGTTCGACGCCCTGTGCAGCGTGACGAGCGCGTAGCCGCCGTCGGGCAACCCGTGCCCGGCGCTCAGCTCGGGCCAACGCGCCTCGGCCGCGGGCCGGAGCCTGACGAGCGTGTCAATCATCACGTTGCCGACGAGGTGGACCTTCGACGGGTCAACGCCCTCGCGCAGCAGATTCTCGTCGCCGTCCGCCGACGGCGTGAAGAGCAGGTCGGCCAGCTGGTCCGTGACGAGGCGGTTGATCTCCTCCGGCATCGTGCGGTCGAACGAGCGGAGGCCCGCCTCGACGTGGCCGACCTTAACGCCGAGCTTGGCGCAGACGAGCGCCGCGGCGACCGTCGAGTTCACGTCGCCGTAGACGAGCACGAGGTCGGGCCGCCGCGCCGTCAACTCCTCCTCCAAGCCCATCATGATCTTCGCCGTCTGCACCGCGTGCGAGCCGGAGCCTATTTCGAGGTTCACGTCCGGGCGCGGCATCCCCAACTGGCCGAAGAAGACCTCAGACATGTTGGCGTCGTAATGCTGGCCCGTGTGGATGAGCGACTGCGCGAAGCCGCCCCGCGCCCCGATGGCGTGGAGCACGGGCGCCGCCTTCATGAAGTTCGGGCGGGCGCCGACGACGTGTGTGACCTTCTTTTCCGACATGAAATCAACCGGCCGCCAACCGCTCGTAAAACCCGACGACGCGCCCGCGAATCTCCGCCCGGTCGGCCACCCTGCGCACGAGCGCGAGGTTCCTTTCGGCCGCCGCGTCCACCAGCGCGTCGTCCGTCATCGCGCGGACGAGGGCGTCGGCCATCTCCTCCGGGTAGAGGTTGCGCGCGAAGAGGACGTTCTGCTCGGCCTCGACGACGGGGACGATGGTTTCGAGCGGCGAGACGACGGGGAAGGCGCCCGCCGCCATCGCCTCGTACATCGAGTTCGGCACGCCGTCCACCAGAGTCGGCGCGAGCATCACGCGCGCCCTCGTCATCATCTCCAGCGCCTCGGCGCGCGGGACTCGCTCGCGCGGGCGGCAGCTCGCCCTGATATCCTCGGGCAGCGCCCAGAACCACATGCGCGTCTCGGGCGACATCGCCAGCAGCTCTATCTCGCAGGGCCGGATGCGCTCCCAGCAGAGCTTCAGCGCCTCGAAGACCGGCAGCGCCTTCGACCAGGGGCACTCGTAGACCTTCGGCCAGAGGATGAGCCGCCGCTCCGACGGCCTGCCGCGCCAGCCCTTTGACAGCGCGTCCACGTCGATGCCGCCCGTGCCCGGCACCGTCCCGATGCTCGACAACTGCTCCTCGCGCACGCCCAGCTCGCGGGCGATGCGGAAGTTCTGCAAGTTGTCGCTCAAGAGCTGGTCGCAGGCGCGCAGCACCTCGCCGATACGTTCGCGCCGCTCGGGGTCGAGGTGGCTGAGCGCGAGGTCGGAGCCGCCGCGCGTCTGCAAGACCCACTTGCCAATGCCTTCCAGCCCGTACCGCCGCCGCGCGCCGAGGTAGAACTCTCCTTGCGCGAGCCCGAGCGTCTGGACGATGTCGGGCCTCCACTCGCGGACGACCTTCGCCAGCCACTTGGCGGCGACCTCGTCTACGTTCGCCGCGCCGAACAGGCGCTCGAAGTTGCGCCGCGCGAACCGGGCGCCGCGCCCCTGCGGGAACAGTCGCAGCCGCGTCGCCGAGTTCGTGGCCCCCGACAGATACTCGGTGACGTAGGTCCGCACCGGCCACGCGGCGGGCGGCGTGCCCGACGGCGTCGAGAACACCCGGACGTTGAGGGCCGCGCCCTCCAACAGGTTCACCCACGAGTGCGTGTGCGAGCTCTCGCCGAGGGCGACGAAGAGAATCTTCGGGCGCCCGGGGTGGGGGTCGCGCTCGAACGAAGGGGTCATCCCGCTCAACACCCTAGCGCGCCCCGACGGCCTCGCCCACTCCGCGGGCGCGCGCGGCCAGCTCGGCGGGCGTGGCGTCGAGCACCTCGCGCGCCCAGAGCTCAAGCATCATCAGCAGCCACGGCTGGAACCACTCGACCGTGCCGCCGAGGAAGCCGTCGCGCACGC
>DATHBF010000495.1:0-6998 GCA_035296285.1 Pyrinomonadaceae bacterium
GTCGAAGAGAGGGGGGCCTTCTCCGTCGCGCTCGCGGGCGGCACGACCCCGCGCCGGGTCTACGAGCTTCTGGCGGGCGGTGAGTTCAGAGACAAAATCCGCTGGCCCGACGTTCACGTCTTCTTCGGCGACGAGCGCGCCGTCCCGCCCGACCACGCCGACAGCAACTACCGCACGGCGAGTGAGGCGCTGCTCTCGCGCGTACCCGTGCCGGCCGAAAACATTCACCGCATGAAGGGCGAGGGCGACGCCGCCGCCAACGCGCGTCAATACGAGGACGAGATGCGCGCCTTCTTCGGCGACTCCGCGCGGCCCCGCTTCGACCTCGTCATGCTCGGCATGGGCGACGACGGCCACACGGCCTCGCTCTTCCCCTCGACGGCGGCGCTCGAAGAGACGCGCGCCTGGGTCGTCGCCAACTGGGTCGAGAAGCTGAACGCCTGGCGCGTCACACTCACCGCGCCCGCCGTCAACGCCGCGCGCCACGTCCTCTTTCTCGTGAGCGGCACGGGCAAGGCCGCGCGCCTCCGCGAAGTCTTAGGCCACGAGCGCGACCCCGCGCGCCTGCCTTCGCAGCTCGTCGCCCCCGACGACGGCGCGCTCGAATGGTTCGTGGACCGCGCCGCCGCCGCCGACCTCTGAGACATTTAAAAAACGCCCGGCCTCGTCCGCCTGATGCAGAACAGCAAAGAGCACGAGAGACTTCGCGAGCCGCACACGACGCCGATTGCGCCGTGGAGGAAGTGGGGGCCTTACGTCTCGGAGCGCGCGTGGGGCACGGTGCGCGAAGACTACAGCGCCGACGGCAACGCGTGGGCCTACTTCCCGCACGACCACGCGCGCTCGCGCGCCTACCGCTGGGGCGAGGACGGCCTCGCCGCCGTCTGCGACCGCTACCAGGTTCTCTGCTTCGGGCTCGCCCTCTGGAACGGGCGCGACCCCATCCTCAAGGAGCGCATGTTCGGCTGCGTCGGCTCCGAGGCCAATCACGGCGAGGACGTGAAGGAGTACTACTTCTACCTCGACTCCACGCCGACGCACTCCTACATGAAGTTCCTCTACAAGTACCCGCAGGCGGCTTACCCCTACCAGAAACTCATTGACGGGAACCGCGCACGCCGCGGCCGGGGGCCGGAGTACGAACTTTTAGACACGGGCGTCTTCGACGACGACCGCTACTTCGATGTCTTCGTCGAGTACGCGAAGGCCGCGCCCGAAGACATCTGCGCCCGCGTCGAAATCTTCAACCGCGGCCCCGAGGACGCGCCGCTCCACGTCCTCCCGCACCTCTGGTTCCGCAACACCTGGGCCTGGCGGCCCGAGCCGCGCCCCGAGCCCTTCATCACGCGCGGCCCCGAAGGCGAAGGCTTCGCCTCCCTCGTCGCCACGGACGAGCCGGCCGGCACCGTGCCCGGCCTCGCCTTCGACTACCAGCTCGGCCGCCGCTTCCTCTACGCGCAGCGGGGGGCCGCGCCGCTCTTCACCTGCAACGAGACGAACAACGAGCGCATCTGGAACGCCCCCAGCCGCAAGCCCTACGTTAAAGACGCCTTCCACCGCCACGTCGTCAATCGCGAGCCGGCCACCAACCCCGAGCCCTTCGGCACGAAGGCGTGCTTTCACTACGCCGCCCTGAACGTCCCGGCCGGCGGCTCCGTCCGTATCCGGCTTCGTCTGACGGACGAAATCTTGACTCAGCCTTTGAAGGACGTTGACGACCTGGTCGAGATAAGGAGAAGGGAAGCCGACGAGTTTTACGAGCAGGTCCACCCGCCGAAGGCCACCGAGGACGAGAGGCGCGTCCAGCGGCAGGCGCTCGCCGGGATGCTCTGGACCAAGCAGGTCTACATCTATGACGTGAACGTCTGGCTCGAAGGCGACAACCCCGACTGGCCGCCGCCCGACTCGCGCTGCCGCATCCGAAACTTCCACTGGAAGCACCTCAACTCGATGCGCGTCCTCTCGATGCCCGACAAGTGGGAGTACCCCTGGTTCGCCGCCTGGGACCTCGCCTTCCACTGCGCGCCGCTCGCGCTCGTTGACGCTGAGTTCGCCAAGGAGCAGTTGTGGCTCCTCCTCTTCGAGCAGTTCCAGCACCCGAACGGCCAGCTCCCCGCATACGAGTGGGAGTTCTCCGACCTCAACCCGCCCGTCCACGCCTGGGCCGTCTGGCGCGTCTACAACATGGACCGCCTGCAAACGGGCAGGCCCGACCGCCTCTTCCTCGAAAAGTGCTTCCACAAACTGCTCATCAACTTCGCGTGGTGGGTGAACAAGGTTGACGGCGAGGGCAACAACGTCTTCGAGGGCGGCTTCCTCGGCCTCGACAACATCACCGTCCTCGACCGCAGCCGGCCGCTCGCGGAAGGCGCCCAGCTCGAACAGTCGGACGCGACCGGCTGGATGGGCATGTTCTGCCTCAACCTCATGCGCATCGCGCTTGAGCTGGCGAAGGAGAACCGCGCCTACGAGGGCATGGCGACCAAGTTCTTCCAGCACTACGCCTACATCGGCGCCGCGATGAAGCACATGGGCGAGAGCGACCACGACCTCTGGGACGAGCAGGACAACTTCTTCTACGACGTGCTCCGCCAGCCCGACGGCAGCTTCCACAAGTTCCGCGTCCGCTCCCTCGTCGGCCTCATCCCGCTCTACGCCATCGAGCGCCTTGAGGAGAAGTGGATCGAGCCCTTCCGCGATTTCCGCTTCAACCTCAAGTGGTTCCTTGAGAACCGGCAGGACATCGTCCAGCGGTGCGTGACGACGCTCGAACACGACGGCGAGCGGGTCCACGTCCTCGCCATCGTCAACCCGGAGCAGATGCGCGGCCTGCTGGAGCGGGTCTGGGACCCGAACGAGTTCCGCTCGCCCTACGGCCTGCGCAGCCTCTCGAAGTACCACGAGCGCCACCCGTTCCGCTTCGGCGGCGCCGAGGTGGGCTACGAGCCGGCCGAGTCCGGCGAGATGCTAAAGGGCGGCAACTCCAACTGGCGCGGCCCCGTCTGGTTCCCGACCTCCTTCATGATGATTGAAAGCTTACGAAAACTGGGCAAGGCTTACGGCCCCCACTTCACTGTCCCGAGCCCCGTCGAGGGCGAGCCCGCCGTCACCCTCAACGAGATGGCGCGCGGCTTCGCCGACCGCCTCATCGCCGCCTTCACCCGCGACCCCGAAGGCCGCCGCCCCGCCCACGGCCCCTACGCCAAATTCCAAACCGACCCACACTGGCGCGACCTTCTGCTCTTCTACGAATACTTCCACGGCGACACGGGCGCCGGCCTCGGCGCCTCCCACCAGACGGGCTGGACCGGCCTCGTCGCCTCGCTCATAGACGAGTGGCGCAGGTAGCGAAGTCCAATCATTTAACAACTTACCCGCCCGGACTTTCCCGCAGCCCAATCTTGACAAAAAAGTAAGGTATCCCCTAGTATGGGAGGCATCGAACTAGCCTGAACGGTTCGGCGGATTGATTTATGAAGGTTTCCGCGCAGGAAGAGTATGGGCTCCGCTGCCTCTTGCAACTGGCCTCTTTGGGCGAGGGCGAGACGCTGACGCTCGGCCAGATAGCCGGGCGCGAGGGCATCTCGCAGGCCAACGCGGGCAAGCTGATGTGGCTCTTGAACAAGGCCGGGCTCGTCGCCTCGGCCCGCGGCACGAAGGGCGGCTACAGGCTGGCGCGGCCCGCCTCCGAGATTCGACTCAGCGAGATCATCAAGGTCCTGGACGAGGACGCCGTCGAGGGCCACTGCAAGAGCTACCCCGGCGTGCTCGACTCGTGCGTCCACGCGGGCGACTGCGGCATCCGCAGCGTGCTCGTCAACGTCCACGAGATAGTGTCGCGGGCGCTCTCCGGCATCACGCTGGCGCAGTTGGTGGGGACCGAGCAGAAGGTGGGCGACACGCTCCACCACATCGGGGGCCTGCGGGGGCCCGACCTGGAACAGAGGACGTAAACTTAATCATGAGCAGCATCGAGCTTCTTACAAATAAAGAGTACAAGTACGGCTTCGTCACCGACATCGAGTCGGACATGATCCCGAGGGGTCTCGACGAGGGGACGGTCCGCCTCATCTCGGAGAAGAAGGGCGAGCCCGAGTGGATGCTCGACTTCCGCCTCAAGGCTTTCCGCCAGTGGCAGAAGATGACCGAGCCGAAGCACTGGCCCAACATCAAGTACCCGGAAGTTGACTATCAGGACATCATCTATTACAGCGCCCCGAAGCAGAAGGAGACCAAGAAGAGCCTCGACGAAGTTGACCCCGAGCTGCTGCGCACCTTCGAGAAGCTTGGCATCCCGCTGACCGAGCAGAAGCAGTTGGCGAACGTCGCCGTTGACGCCGTCTTCGACTCCGTCTCGGTCGCCACCACCTACAAGGAGAAGCTGAGGAAGCACGGCGTCATCTTCTGCTCCTTCACCGAGGCCATCCGCGACCACGCGGACCTCGTCAAGAAGTATCTCGGCTCGGTGGTCCCCGTCGGCGACAACTACTTCGCGGCCCTGAACAGCGCGGTCTTCTCGGACGGCTCCTTCGTCTTCGTCCCGAAGGGCGTCCGCTGCCCGATGGAGCTCTCCACCTACTTCCGCATCAACAACCAGGAGTCGGGCCAGTTCGAGCGCACGCTCGTCGTCGCGGAGGAGGGCGCATACGTCTCCTACCTCGAAGGCTGCACGGCGCCGAAGTTCGACAAGAACCAGTTGCACGCCGCGGTCGTCGAGCTGGTCGCCCTCGACGACGCCGAGATTAAATACTCGACCGTGCAGAACTGGTACGCGGGCGACGAGGAGGGCGTGGGCGGCATTTACAACTTCGTCACCAAGCGCGGCGCCTGCCGCGGCCGCAACTCGAAGATTTCGTGGACGCAGGTCGAGACGGGCTCCGCGATTACGTGGAAGTACCCGTCCTGCATCCTCCAGGGCGACAACTCCATCGGCGAGTTCTACTCGGTGGCCCTGACGAACCACGCGCAGCAGGCCGACACCGGCACGAAGATGATTCACATCGGGAAGAACACGCGCTCGACCATCGTCTCGAAGGGCATCTCGGCCGGCAAGTCCAACAACTCCTACCGCGGGCTCGTCAAGGTGCTCGCGGGCGCCGAGGGCGCGCGCAACTACACGCAGTGCGACTCGATGCTCATCGGCTCGAAGTCGGGCGCGAACACGTTCCCCTACATCGAGGTCATGAACAACACGGCCCGCGTCGAGCACGAGGCCACGACCTCGCGCATCAGCGAAGAACAGCTCTTCTACCTACAGCAGCGCGGCATCTCCCAGGAGGACGCCGTCTCGCTCATCATCAACGGCTTCTGCAAGGACGTTTTCCGCGAGCTGCCGATGGAGTTCGCGGTCGAGGCCCAGCGCCTCCTCGGCATGAAGCTTGAGAACAGCGTCGGCTAAAGGCCGTCGAAAATTTTCGGAGAGGATTTTCAGTGTTAGAGATTCGCAACCTGCACGCCACCGTGGACGGCAAGGAGATTCTGCGGGGCATTGATTTGACGGTGAACCGTGGCGAGGTCCACGCCATCATGGGGCCGAACGGGTCGGGGAAGTCCACGCTGGCGAAGATTCTGGCGGGGCACCCGGCCTACGTGGTGACGCAAGGCGAAGTCCTGTTCGAGGGGCGCAACCTGTTGGAGCTTGCGCCCGACGAGCGCGCGCGCGAGGGCGTCTTCCTGGCCTTCCAGTACCCGGTCGAGGTGCCGGGCGTCTCGAACGCTCAGTTCCTGCGGCTCGCCTACAACGAGAAGCGCAAGCATCTGGGCGAGGAGGAGCTTGACCCGCTGGAGTTCAAAGACCTTCTGGCCGAGCGCGCGAAGATTGTCGAGATGGACCCCGGCCTGATGTCGCGCTCAGTGAACGAGGGCTTCTCGGGCGGCGAGAAGAAGCGCAACGAGATTTTGCAGATGGCCGTGCTTGAGCCGAAGGTGGCCGTGCTCGACGAGACCGACTCGGGCCTCGACATCGACGCCCTGCGCGTCGTCTCCGAAGGCGTCAACCGACTCCGCTCGCCCGACAACGCCATCATCCTCGTCACGCACTACCAGCGCCTCCTCAACTACATCATCCCCGACCACGTCCACGTCCTCTACCGCGGCCGCATCGTCCGCACGGGCGGCAAGGAGCTGGCGCTGGCGCTGGAAGAGAAGGGCTACGACTGGATCAAGGAAGCCGCCTGAAGTCTTATGACCTTAGCGACGAGAGAGCAGAGCACGTACGGCGCGGCGTTCCGCGCCTCTTCGGAGGGCGCGCGCGGCGGCGTGCCTTCGTGGTTCGCGCGGCTGCGCGAGGAAGCCTTCGGGCGTTTCGAGGAACTCGGCTTCCCGACGACCGACCATGAGGATTGGAAGTACACGAACGTCGCGCCCGTCGAGCGCGCGGGCTTCAGGCCGGCGGCCGGGCCTGCGACGGGCGCTTTCGACGCCGGGGCCGCCGAGCGTTTCGTCTACGAGGAGGCGCGCGCGAGCCGCCTCGTCTTCGTCAACGGCTTCCTGCAAGAGCACCTTTCTTCGACGGAAGCCCTGCCGGCCGGAGTGGTCGCCACAGACCTCGGGCGGGCGCTGGGCGGCGAGCACGCCGAGCTGATACGAGAGAGGCTGTCGGAGACGGAAGGCGTTGACGCCTTCCGCTCGCTCAACACGGCGTTCCTCGCGGGCGGCGCCTTCATCCTCGTCCCGCGCGGCGTGATGGTCGAGGCGCCCGTCCAACTCCTCTTCCTCTCCGACCCCGACGGCGACGCGGCCGCCGCCTTCCCGCGCGTGCTCGTCCTGGCGGAACGTGAAAGCAGCATTCGCCTCATCGAGAGCTACGCGTCGGCGGGCGAGACGACCTACTTCACTAACGCGGCCGTGGACGTGCTCGTCGGCGAGGGCGCGCGCGTCACGCACTACAAGGTGCAGACGGAGAGCGAGGAAGCCTTCCACGTCGCCTCGACGCGCGCGGCCGTGGGGCGTGCGGGCTCCTACGACCTGACGACCGTCACGCTCGGCGCGCGCCTCTC
>DATHBF010000496.1:0-13354 GCA_035296285.1 Pyrinomonadaceae bacterium
GGCCACTTACAAAAAACTCCGCGGGCTTTTCTAAAAGACTGTCAGTGGTCAGTGGTCAGTGGTCAGTTGTCAGTTGTTTGTGACGGGGCGGCCGGCTCGTTCGGGCTGGGGTCGTCAGATCGTGAAGCACGGACAGCGGGCAACTGACCACGGACAACTGTCCACGGACGACGGACGGCCTCCCGTTCATCCTTCCGCGTTCGTCGTTCCCGCCTACTGCCTGTCCTTCGTGGCGATGGCCTCGTCCTCGACCTCGCCGCCGCGGTTGATAGGAATCTCGGAGGTCTTGTCGTAGGTGACGCCGAGGCCGCGCTCTTCGGCGTCGGGCGCGCCGGCGGGCAAGGGCGGGAGCGCGGCGGTGATGCCGGAGGGCGGCGGGTTGAAGCCGGGGTAGTCGATGCGCGCGTGGTAGATGGCGGTCAGCGACATGATCATCGACTCGCGGATGCTGGTCAGCTCGCGGAGCGTGAGGTTGCACTCGTCGAGTTGGCCGTCGGTGACGA
This sequence comes from Pyrinomonadaceae bacterium, assembly GCA_035296285.1. Taxonomy (GTDB): domain Bacteria; phylum Acidobacteriota; class Blastocatellia; order Pyrinomonadales; family Pyrinomonadaceae; genus QHXN01. The sequence goes on from DATHBF010000496.1 coordinate 504, forward strand.
TGGCGTCGAAGATTTTGCCGACGATGGAGCGGATGTTTTCGGGGTCGGGCCGCGCGAGCGAGCGGGCGGCGGCCTCGCACGAGTCGGCGAGCATCATGATGGCCGCCTCCTTGAACTGCGGCTTGGGGCCGGGGTAGCGGAACTCCTTCTCGTCAACGGCCTCGCCCTCGGCGGCCTCGGCCTGCGCTTTGCGGAGGAAGAAGTGGAGCGTGCGCGTGCCGTGGTGCTGCGGGATGAAGGCGGCGATCTGGTGCGGCAGCCCTATCTCGCGCGCGAGCTTGAGGCCGTAGGTGACGTGGCTGGTGATGATGCGCGCGCTCTGCTGCGGCCGGAGGCGGTCGTGCGGGTTGTAGCCGGACTGGTTCTCGACGAAGTATTCGGGCGCGGCCAGCTTGCCGATGTCGTGGTAGAGGGCGCCGATGCGCGCGAGCAGGGTGTTGGCGCCGATGGCGCGGCAAGCCTCTTCGGCGAGTTGGCCGACGGCGTGCGAGTGCTGGTTCGTGCCGGGCGCGCGCAGGGCCAACTGGCCGAGGACGGGCAGGTCCGCGTTCGAGAGTTCGAGCAGGCGAACGTCCGTCAGGATGCCGAAGAGCGATTCGTTGACGGGGAGCAGGCCGCCCGTGAAGATGGCCGTCAGGAGCCCGCCGGCGAGCGCGCAGGCCGCGGCCAGGAGGATGGCGTTGAGCGTCAGGGGCTTCTGCGCCGTGAGCATGACGGCGACGGCGAGCACGACGCCGAAGGCGCCGACGAGCAGTCCGGCCTTCGTCACCGACTGGCGCTCGCGGTAGCGGCCGATGCCGTAGATGGCGGCCGAGGAGGAGACGAGCGCGAAGCAGGACGTGAGCATCGAGCCGGGCGCGAGCAGCCCGGCGAAGACGGCCGTCAGCACGGCCGTTATCAACGCCAGTTGCGTGTCTACGAGCAGCGTGACGAGCAGGGCGGCGGCGGCGAAGGGGATGGCGAAGGTCCAGAGGCCCACGTCGTTCGTCGGCGCGTGCGTTGACTGCGAGGCGATGGACTCGGCGACGGCGAAGCCGACGCGCATGAGGAGCAGGCCGTAGAGCACGGAGATGCCGACGAGGGCGAAGGCGCGGCGCGGCGCGAGCGGCAGCGTCGCAATCGTGCTGCGGTATTCGGTGAAGCGCCAGGCGCCCCAGTAGAGCGCGCAGACGAGCATGAAGAGGCCGATGTAGAGCTGCGGCCTGCGCTCGGTCTGGCTGTAGCGGCGGACGGCGGCGAACTGGCCGAGCATGTGCGGCGTGACGGTGTCGCCTTCGCGCGCGATGGTCTGGTTGCGCTTGAGCGTGATGAGGACGGGCGTGGCGGCGCGCGCCGCCTCCTCGGCCGCCGCTTCGGTCGCCGGCAAGTCGTGGTAGACGTTCGGGCGCAGCAGCGGGACGAGGGCGGAGGCTATCCCGTCGCGCTCCTGCGGGCTCCAGCCCGCGAGCTGCGAGACGCGGCGGCGCAGTTGCTCGCGCGCGGCCGCGACCGAAGAGAAGCCCGCGTGCGAGACGCTGACGCTCGGGGGCGTCCCGCCGCGGACCTCGACCATCTGGCCTTCCTGTTTGAGCTGCGCCGCGTCGCGCTCGTCGTAGACGAAGCCGCCGCCCTGCTCGCGCAGGATGCGCGTGAGGGCTTCGAGCGCCGCCGGGTCGAAGCGGTGAGCGGCGACGGCGCGGGCCGCGCCCGCCGGGTCTTCGGCGGGGCCGGGCCAGACGAGGTCGCCGGCCGAAGGGGCGGAGTTGTTGTTGGCGTCGGCGGCGCGGGACTCGGCCTGTTGGCGCAGCGTCGTCCAAGAAGCGCGGAAGCCCTGGGCGGCCTGCTCGATGCGCGCGGGGTCGTAGGTCCAGACGGGCGGGACGGCGCGGCGGGCGGCGTCGCGGCGGCGGGCGGTCTGCACCTCGTCAACGGTCGAGATGTCGGCGGGCGAGGTCACGTCGGCGCTGACGATGTCGCCCTCCTGGTATGCCTCGGAGGCGGGCATGGCGGGGCCGGTGCGCGCGAGCAGGGCGGTGCTCAGGAGGGAGAGGGCGAAGAAGCCGAGGACGAGGCGCGTCGCGGGCCGGAGCCGGCGCAGGGGGCGGGCGAGGAGTTCGGCCGCGCGGTTGCGGGCGTCTGTCAGGGGACTCGTGAAGCGGGGGCGGCGTCCGTGTCTCATCAATGGTCCTGGTGCGCGACGGCCTTCGCGTCCTCCGGGGGGTCCGGTTCGGCGTCCTCGGGGCGATCCTCGAAGACGAGGTCGCGGGCGATAACCTCGCCGGCCCGTTCGAGCAGCGGCCGCAGGGTGGCGGGCTTGAGCGCGGAGACGGCGAAGCACTCGCGCTCGCCGTTCTGCGAAGCCTGACGCAAGACGCTCTCGACATCCTCGGGGGCGAGGAGGTCCGTCTTGTTGAAGGCGACGAGGCGCGGCAGCTCCGTGTGGCCGAGGTCGGTCAGGATGGTCTCGACCGACTCGACCTGCTGATGCCAGCGCGGGTTCGAGGCGTCAACGAGGTGGATGAGAAGGTCGCTGTCGTCAATCTCTTCGAGCGTCGCGCGGAAGGCGGCGATGAGGTCGGGCGGCAGGTCGCGTATGAAGCCGACCGTGTCGTTGACGATGACCTCCTGCTCGCGCGGCAGGCGGAGGCGGCGCGAGGTCGGGTCGAGCGTGGCGAACATGCGCTGCTCGGCCAGGACTTCCGACGAGGTGAGCGTGTTGAGGAGCGTTGACTTGCCCGCGTTCGTGTAGCCGACGATGGAGATGACGGGCAGCTCGCGGCGCGTGCGACCCTTGCGTCGTTCCTGACGGCGCTGCCTTTGGCGCTCGATCTCGCGCTCCAGCCGGTTGATGCGGTCGCGGACGCGTCGGCGGTCGGTCTCAAGCTTCGTCTCGCCGGGGCCGCGCCCGCCGATGCCGCCCGCGAGCCGGGAGAAGGCCGAGTCCTGGCCGGCGATGAGGCGCGGCAGCATGTAGCGCAACTGCGCCAGCTCGACCTGTATCTTGCCCTCGCTCGTCTGCGCGCGCTGGGCGAAGATGTCGAGGATGAGCTGGGCGCGGTCGATGACCTTGAGGTCGGTGGCCTCGGTGACGGAGCGGACCTGCGCGGGCGACAGCTCGCGGTCGAAGACGATGAGGTCGGCGCCGAGGCGCAGCGCCCGGACGATGAGTTCGTCGAGCTTGCCGCGGCCGAGCACGGTGCGCGGGTCGATGGCCTGCCGGCGCTGGATGATCTCGTTGAGGACGACGATGCCGGCCGAGGCCGACAGCTCGCGCAGCTCGGCCATCGACTCCTCGGCCTCGTGCGGGGAGCCGGTGGTGACGCCGACGAGGATGGCGCGGTCGCGCACCTCGGCGCGGCGGCCGGCGCGGCGGTTGCGCGCTATCTCCTCTTCGAGCGAGTTGATGAGCTCGACGAAGTTGATGTCGAGCTGCGAGGCGGCCGGGGCCTCGAAGAAGGAGTAGGCGGCGCGGTCGGCCCCGCCGTCGTCGTCGCCGACTTCGTCGGCCGTCGTCGGCAGGAGGTGCGCGCCGCGGACCCGGCCGGGAAGGCCCGTGCGCTCGTCCACGTCAACGGCGACCATCAGGTCCAGGCGCAGGAGCGCGAGGTCGTTCAGGTCGTCCTGCGTCAGCTCCTCGCCGCGCAGGTGCGTGTGGACGGCGCGCAGGCCGCGGAAGCGGTCGGTGCCGACGCGCGTGCGCTTCAGGTCTGGCCACTCGATGCGGCGGGCGTCGCCGACGGCCACGTACTCGACGTAGCCCTTGCGGTCTATGAGCGCGCCGAGCTGGCGGCGCGTCTCGTAAGAGAGTTCGGCGAGCTGGCGCGCGAACTCGGGCGTGACGACCTGTTGGGGCGAGATGCGGCGCGAGTAAAGCTTCTCGATGCGCCGGAGCTGGTTCGGCTTGAGCCCCTGTGTGTTGCCGTGAATCTGTGTGATGACTGTCTCCCTTTAGTCCGCCCCGCGCCCGCCCGAAAATCGGAAGCGCACCGGCGGCCTCGTTTAGATGCCGCGGGTGCGCGAAGGTTTCCGGCCTCAAGTTAGAGAAAGAGGGAAGCGAGCGTGTGGAAGCGGACGCCGAAACGGACCCCTATTTGTCGCCCTCTGCGAAGACACTTCTGCTTCGTCGTGTGAGCGCCCGGACGGCCCCCGCGGGTTTGGCGGGCAAAAAAAACATGCCGCGCCGGGGGCCGCAGCAGTTACCTCTGAATCGCACCGGGATTATAGCACCGGCCCGCGCCGGGGCAAGCGAAAAAGGCGCCCAATCCGCAACCGTTAGACTTCGCCGACGCGCACGGCGTATGATTGCCGCAACATGGCGAAGGAGCAGATAGTGCGCATTGACCCGCCGGCCGCGCTGCCCGGCGGCGAGGTGTCAATCGAGTGCGACGGCTACGACACGAGCAGCCTGAGCGAGTGCCGCGTGACGTTCGACGGCATCGAGGCGCGGATGGTCGGCGCGGCGCCGTGGCGCGTCGTGGCCCTCGTGCCCGAGTCGCACGCGGGCGGCGAGGCCGAGGTCGTCCTCGAAGCCCGCGACGGCCAGCGCAGCGCCCCGGCACGCTTCACCGTCGGCCGCAAGCTGGCCGAAGACTTACACATCGTCGCCAACCCGGCCTTCGACCCCGACGACGGCTCGCTCTACGTCACGCGCTCGGGCTCGCGCGGGCAGCGCCTGCCCGTTTCGCTCTACCGCCTCGACCCCGGCGGCGAGTTGAGCAGCGTCAACGGCGAGATTGCCAACCCGACGGGGATCGCCTTCGACAGCCTCGGCCAGATGTTCGTCACCAGCCGCCTCGACGGCACGGCCTACCGCGTGACGCCCTTCCACGAGGTCATCCCGTTCGTGCGCGACCTGGGCGTCGCCACAGGGCTAGCCTTCGACCGCGTGGGCCGGATGTACGTCGGCGACCGCGGCGGCACCATCCACCGCGTCAACGGCAAGGGCGAGTCAGACGTGTGGGCGCTGCACGAGCCCTCGGTCTCGGCCTACCACCTCGCCTTCGGCCCGGACGATTATCTGTACGTGACAGGCCCCACGGTCTCCAGCAACGAGGCCGTCACGCGCATAGACCCGGACGGCCGCGCGAGGGTCTTCTTCCGCGGCCTGGGTCGGGCGCACGGGCTGGCCTTCGACCGCGACGGCAACCTCTACGTGGCCGCCTCCTATCAGGCGAGGCGCGGCGTCGTGCGCATCTCGCCGGACGGGCGGCGGGCCGAGCTGTTCGTCGCCGGCATGAACGTCGTCGGCCTCGCCTTCAGCGCCTCGGGCGACATGGTCGTCGCCACCAACGACACGCTCTACAGTCTCCCCCTCAACATCAAAGGGACGCTTTTGAAGTAGCCACCGTCTACCGTCTGTCGTTTTTGACACCCCGAAAACGCGCGTGCTACTTTTGCTGACTTCTCGGCGGGTGCCCGCCCCGGATAGAGTAAGATGGAATCAAATCTGGTCGGCCAACTCATCATCTACATCGTCGTGCTGCTGTTCGCAATCTCGGCGCACGAGGCGGCGCACGCCTGGATGTCTTACAAGTTCGGTGACGACACGGCCTACCTGCTCGGGCGCGTCACGCTCAACCCCGTGGCGCACACGGACCCGGTCGGGACGCTGCTCATCCCCATCCTCGGCTTCGTCTTCGCCAGCATGGGCGGGGCGGTCGCAAGGATTCCGCTCATCGGGTGGGGCAAGCCGACGCCCGTCAACCCGCTCCGCTGGCGCAACAAGGACACCGCCAACGTGATGGTCTCGATAGCAGGCATCCTGGCGAACATCGCCATCGCGGCCGTGACGCTGGTCGTCGTCAAGATTATCCAGTACACGGGGGCCGCGGGGCCGGACGGCATCCTGTCGTCGGTCAGGGAGCCGGTCGGGCTGTTTCTCGAATTCTCGCTGATGATGAACGCGTCGCTGGCGGTCTTCAACCTCCTGCCGTTCCCCCCGCTCGACGGGAGCAAGGTGCTCTACACCTTCCTGCCCGCCAGCGCGCACCCCTTCCTGGCGACGCTCGAACAGTATGGCTTCATCATCCTGATGGCCTTCATCTACTTCGGGTTCTTCCGCATCATCTTCGCGCCGGTCGGGTACCTTCTGGAATACCTCGTCGCGCTCTAGGCGGCGGGCGGCGCGGCCGCGGAAACAAGGGCGAGAGAGTGTCATGCCGAAAAGGATCTTCAGCGGCGCGCAGCCGACCGGCAACCTTCACATCGGGAACTACCTGGGCGCCCTGCGCAACTGGGTCGCGCTCCAGCGCGAGTACGAGAGCTTCTTCTGCGTCGTTGACCTGCACGCCATCACCGTCCCGCAAGACCCGCGGGGCTTGGCCGCCAAGACGAAGGAGACGGCGCGCATCTACCTCGCCTCCGGCATCGACCCCTCGGTCTCGACCGTCTTCGTCCAGTCGGACGTGCGCGAGCACGCCGAGCTGGCCTGGATTCTGAACTGCGTCGTCCGCATCTCCGAGCTTGAGCGGATGACGCAGTTCAAGGACAAGTCGAAGAAGCAGCGCGAGAACGTCCTGGCCGGGCTCCTGACCTACCCGGCGCTGATGGCCGCCGACATCCTGCTTTACCAAACGGACCTCGTGCCCGTCGGCCACGACCAGAAGCAGCACCTCGAACTGACGCGCGACCTCGCCGAGCGTTTCAACCGCGACTTCGGCGAGACCTTCAAAGTCCCCGACGCCTTCATCCCGAAGGTCGGCGCGAAGATTCAGGCGCTCGACGACCCCGCGAAGAAGATGTCGAAGTCGGACGAGAACGTGAACGGCAGCATCACGCTCCTCGACGACCCCGACACCATCCGCCGCAAGATCAAGCGCGCCGTCACCGACTCCGGCGCCGAAATCCGCTTCGACGAGTCGCGCCCGGCCGTCACCAACCTTCTGACGGTCTACCAACTCCTGACCGGCCGCGGGAGGGAAGAGGTCGAAGAGCACTTCGCCGGCAAGGGCTACGCGCAGTTGAAGTCGGAGCTGGCCGAGGCGGCGGTCGAGTTCCTGCGCCCGTTCCAGGAGCGCGTGCGGGCCATTGACGACGGCGAGCTGCACCGCATCCTCGCCGAGGGCGCCGAGAAGGCGCGGGCGATTGCGGCCGAGACGATGCGGCAGGTGAAAGAGCGCACGGGGCTCGTGGGGGGCTGAAAAGTTTTGGAGAGCGAACCGCAGAAAGTGAACGCCCCGACGGAGGAGACGACGGTCGCCAGCGCCGCCGAGGGCCAGTCCATCAACGTGGCCGGCGCCTCGCCCGAGATCGTCTCCGAGCAGGGCGGCGAGGAATTGAAGCTCATCCTCGGCGAGTTCAAGGGGCCGCTCGACCTCCTGCTCTACCTCATCCGGCAGGAGCAGGTCGACATATACGACATCCCCATCGCGCGCATCACCGACGAGTACCTGCGCTACCTCCGCTTGATGCAGGGCATGGACATCACCGTCGCCAGCGACTTCCTCGTCATGGCCGCCACGCTCATCGAGATCAAATCCCGGATGCTCCTGCCGCGCGACCCGGCCGTCAGCGAGGAGGAGCAGCTCGCCGACGACCCGCGCAAGGAGTTGATAGACCGGCTGCTGGAGCACCAGAAGTTCAAGGCCGCCGCCCAGGTGCTCTGGTCGCGCGCCACCATCGAGCAGGCCGTCTACACGCGCGCGCCGCTCGAAACCGACAAGAACAACCCGGAGATTTCGGCCGGCGCCTTCGACCTGCTGCGCGTCTTCCAGGAGATTCTGGCGCGCAGGAAGGAGGAGGTCCTTCTGGAGATCGAGCGCGACGAGGTGACGATGGCGGAGATGCTGGAGCGGCTCCGCAACATGGTCTACTCGTCGGGCGAGCTGAACATGCGCACCTTCTTCGAGCGGGCCGAGACGCGCCGCGAGCTGGTGCTGGCCTTCCTCTCCATACTCGAACTGGTCCGCACCACGGAGATCAAGCTCTTCCAGTCCAGCACCTTCGGCGACATCGTCGCGCGCGTCGGTGCCTGAAAAAATCCCTTACAGACATGAGCAAGAGAAACGGCAAGAACAAGAGTGACGAGGCGCGCGAGGCGGCCGTTGCGGAACTCGACGAGGCGATGGACTCGCTCGGCGGCGGCGAAGGCGAAGGCGCACCCGAAAACATCGAAGAGTCTTCCGCGCACCCGAGCTGGGCCACGCTCGTTGACCCCGCGGGCGCCAGCGCCGACGAGGACGCCGAGTACGCCGAAGCGGTTGACGAAGACGATGACGATGACGAGGACGACGAAGAGGAAGAAGGCGACCTTGTCATCTTCGACGCCGACGCCGAGGACCGCGCCGAGGAGTTCGCGCGCGCGCAGGCCGAGGCCGCCGCGGCGAGCCTCGCCGCCGCCACGGAAGCTGTCGAGGACGACGGGGTCGCGCCCGGCGGACGGCCTCGTGAGCTGGCCGAGCTGGTCGCCATCTGCGAGGCGCTCATCTTCGTCTCCGACGAACCCATCACGACGAAGACGCTGGCCGAAGTGCTGAAGGAGGACAAGGGCTGGGTGCAGGTGGCCGTCGAGGAGCTGGCGAAGGAGTTTAACGACAGGAACGGCGGGCTGATGCTGCGCGAGGTGGCGGGCGGCTGGCAGTTCGCCACGCGCGCCGAGCACCACGAGCACGTCCGCGCCTACCTCAAGTCGAAGCCGAGCGCCAAGCTCTCGCTCGCCGCGCTGGAGACGCTCGCCGTCATAGCCTACCGCCAGCCCGTCACCGTCCCCGAGATTCTTGAAATCCGCGGCGTCCAGTCCTCCTCCGCCATCAAGACCCTGCTGGACAAGCGCCTCATCATCGCCAAGGGCCGCAAGGAGACGGTCGGCCGCCCCATGATGTACGGCACCTCCAAAGAGTTCCTCCTCCAGTTCGGCCTCAGAGATTTGGGCGAGCTTCCGAACGTCGAAGACTTCGAAGATCTCACCGGAGGCGGCGGGGAATAGAACGAGCCGTCAGAACATCTCATGGAAGAACGTCTGCAAAAACTGATCGCCGCGGCAGGGATAGCGTCGCGCCGGCACGCCGAGGAGTTGATTGAGGCCGGCGAGGTGACGGTCAACGGCAGCGTCGTGCGCGAGCAGGGCACGAAGGCCGACCCGGCGCGCGACCACATCAAGGTCAAAGGGCGTTTGATAAACCCGCTGCTCGAATCGCGCGAGAACACCTACGTCCTGCTCTACAAGCCGCGCGGCTACCTGACGGCGCTCTCCGACCCCGAGGGCCGCCCGATGGTCTCGGAGCTTCTGCCGCACTCGCTCGGCCGCCTCCACCCCGTCGGCCGCCTCGACTTCAACACCGAGGGGTTGCTCATCATGACGAACGACGGCGAGCTGACGAACTACGTCACGGCCGCGCGCAACCACGTCGCCAAGGTCTACGAGGTGAAGGTCAAGGGCGTGCCGCCCGAGCAGCAGATCGAAAGGCTCCGGCGCGGCATCCGCCTCGAAGACGGAGCCCGCACGGCCCCGGCCAAGATCACGCCGACCGGCGAGACGAAGACCAACGCCTGGTTCGAGGTCGTCCTGCACGAAGGCCGCAACCAGCAGATCCGGAAGATGTTCGACGCCATCAGCCACTCCGTCATCAAGCTCCGCCGCATCCAGATAGGCCCACTCCGCGACGAAGGCTTGACACCCGGCAGCTACCGCTTCCTCACGGCGCAGGAGGTGGCGGCGCTGAAGGGGAAGTCGAAGAAGCCGCGCGCCGCGGCCGGCGAGGGCGCCGCCAAGAAGGGCGCCGCGAAGAAGGGCGGCGGGAGTCGCAAGGGCAGGCCGCGTCGTTAACCCAACTACACTCAGTCGGAGGTTCCCCCCTTTGACCAGGAACAGGAAAATCCTGCTCATCGTCTTCATCGTCGTGAGTGTGCTCGGCATGTGGGGGCGCCACTCCTACGAGCAGCAGAAGCGGCGCAAGATGGAAGACACGTTGAGGTCTCTGGCGACCTACCAGAGCGCCGAGCGCGCGAAGGCGCTGCTGCCGGCGACGGCGCCGACGCCCGACGACCGCGTGGATGAGCCGCGCGACATGTTCGACAGCACGCTCCCCGACGAGCTGCTCGAACAGGTCAGGCAGAAGGTCGGCCAGGACTTCAAGCTCATGGAGCTGGTCGTGGACGAGAACAGCCTCGACGCAAAGGTCTCGACCGACGGCGCGACCGTGCAGTACTACCAGCGCCCGAAGGACCGCAAGACGGTCGAAGGCCCGGCCGAGGTCAAGCTCATCGGCGACGGCAAACTCGGCGACAGCCTCTACGACCCGAAGCTCGTCAACCTCTCCCTCATCCCGAAGCTCGCTAAAGAGGCGGCCGAGCGCGCCGGCATCCCCGGCGGCAAGGCCGAGACGGCGCGCTTCAACTACGCCTTCATGCGCTACAAGGGCGAAAGCCCCGAGTGGTCCATCGTCGTCTACGGCGGCGAGGGCGACCAGCGCCAGCACAAGTTCGTCCTCTTCGACGCCAAGGGCAAATTCAAGCGGATGTTCTGAGGCCGGGCTGCGTAAACGGCCGGCGGGCGCGCTTCGTCTGGCGCCCGATTCAAAGTAAAATAACGGCGGGCGCGCGAGCGCGGACAACGTGCAGTTTGGCGTCGTCCGACCGCCGCGCGCCTTTAGTCTGCTTGAGACTTTCGCGACAAGGGGCCTTTAATGGATTTCGAGCTGAACGAAGACCAGCAGCAGATCAAGTCGAGCGTCCGCGAGTTCGCCGAGGGCGAGATCGCGCCTCACGTCCGCCAGTGGGACGAGCGGCAGCACTTCCCCACGGAGCTCGTCCCGAAGCTCGCCGAGCAGGGCTTCATGGGCGTCATCTTCCCCGAGCAGTACGGCGGCGCGGGGATGGGCTACGTCGAATACGTCCTCATCATCGAGGAGCTGTCGCGCGTGGACGGCTCGGTCGGCATCTCGGTCGCGGCGCACAACTCGCTCTGCTCGAACCACATCTACCTGTTCGGCACCGAGGAGCAGAAGCAGAAGTTCCTCGTCCCGCTGGCGCAAGGGCGTCACCTCGGGGCGTGGGGCCTGACCGAGCCGCAGGCCGGCTCCGACGCCTCGGGCACGCGCACGACGGCCGTCAGGCGCGGCGACGGCTGGGTAGTTAACGGCTCCAAGAACTTCATCACGCACGCCATCCACGGCGACACCTGCGTCGCCATGGCCTCGACCGACCGCGCCATGCGCTCGAAGGGCATCACGGCCTTCATCTTCGAGAAGGGCATGAAGGGCTACGGCCCCGGCAAGAAGGAGGACAAGCTGGGCCTGCGCGCCTCCGAGACGGCCAGCATCGTCCTCGAAGACTGCCTCGTGCCGGACGGGAACCGGCTCGGCCCCGAGGGCCTCGGCTTCATACAGTCCATGCAGGTTCTGGACGGCGGGCGCATCTCGATTGCCGCCCTCGCCCTCGGCATCGCGCAGGGCGCCTACGAGTCGGCCCTCCGCTACTCTAAGGAGCGCCAGCAGTTCGGCCAGCCCATCTCGAACTTCCAGGCCATCCAGTTCAAGCTCGCCGACATGGCGACGCAGATTGACGCCGCGCGGCTCCTGACGTACCGCGCCGCCGCGATGAAGGACGCCGGCCGCAAGACGACGAAGGAGTCCTCGATGGCGAAGCTCTACGCCTCCGAGGTCGCCGTCAAAGTCTCCGAGGAGGCCATCCAGATTCACGGCGGCTACGGCTACACGAAGGACTACCCGCCCGAGAAGTTCTGGCGCGACTCCAAGCTCTGCACCATCGGCGAAGGCACCAGCGAGATACAGCGGCTCATCATCGCCAAGCAGATTCTGAGCGGCGTGTGAAAGCGCGGACTTCATGCGACAGGCCCGCGCAAACTGTTAACCCCGGCCCCGGCGCCGTCTCCACCCAGCGGCAAGCCCACACAAGGAGCTTGACATGAGTGAAGAACCGACCGACAGACTGAACGGCGAACACACATTCCAGCAGCAAGTCCTAGCCGGACTGGCTGCCATTAACGACCGCCTGACTTCCATTGAGAACCGACTAACCTCGGTGGAGAATCGCATGGCCTCACTCGAAGGTCGTGTAACTGCCCTTGAAAATCGTTTCTCAACAATAGATAGCCGGCTAACGGCTCTGGAGGAGAAAGTTGACGCGAGGCTGAGAGAGACGCGGCCGATCTGGGAAGCCGTGCAATCGCAGCTCAAACTGATTGACTCGAAGCTCAACGTCTTCTCGCATGAATGGCTTGAACTGAAAGGGGAGGTTGAACTGCTCAAGAAAGGTTCGCCGCCCTTATGAAGATTGCTGATGGTGACTGAAGGTTTAGCAGAGCGCGTGATTGCGGGGGAGCCGCGGGCCGTGGCGCGGGCCATCTCTGCGGTCGAGGACGGCGCGGAGGGCGCTTCGGCGCTGATGAGGGCCGTCTTCCCGCACACGGGGCGCGGCCTGGTCGTCGGCATCACGGGCTCGCCCGGCGCGGGGAAGTCTTCGCTCGTTGACAAGCTGGCCGCGCTCTACCGCGCGAGGGGCGAGCGCGTCGGCGTCGTCGCCGTTGACCCTTCGAGCCCGTTCTCGGGCGGCGCCATCCTCGGCGACCGCATCCGAATGCAAGCGCTCGGACTCGACCCCGGCGTCTTCATCCGCTCGATGGCGACGCGCGGAAACCTCGGCGGCCTTGCGCGCGCCACCGTCGACGCCGTCGCCATCCTCGACGCCGCCGGCTACCAGAAGATCATCGTCGAGACGGTCGGCGTCGGGCAGGACGAGGTCGAGATAGTGAAGGCGGCGGACGTGTCCGTCGTCGTCCTCGTCCCCGGCATGGGCGACGACATCCAGGCCATCAAGGCCGGCATCATGGAGATCGGCGACGTCTTCGTGGTCAACAAAGCGGACCGTCCGGGCGCCGACAAGACGGTCACCGAGATCACGATGATGATGTCGCT